>NZ_JAMZMM010000026.1 GCF_024178385.1 Limnofasciculus baicalensis BBK-W-15
ATGCCACTATGATCTATTGGTTTGACAGTATGTGCTTGTTGTCCAAGCCAATTTCAACTTTGTTGAACAGTATGAGTTACTTGACCACAGATGTTACTCAGAATTTGTGCAACAGGAGTATTTTGAGCAATGTTATTTGTTTCAAGCAAAACACGGCATACGATCTCTAGTATGGTCTCGTGAACTCGGAGATGTGTATAAGGCACAGATGTTAATGGTGAGGCCGCAGGGGTTGTTGGGGAGAGCGAGGATTACTAAGGTTTGAGTTTTTTTTAACACAGAGGTACGCAGAGGTAAGCACAGAGGTTCACAGAGGGTTTGTTGGAGGATTTTGAGGGTTTGGGAGGTTATGTTGGATTTTTTGAATAATTATGGGTTTTTGATTGTTTCGATGGTTTTTGGGGCGATTTTGGGGTTGTCTATTTATTTGCCTTTGATGGCGGGGCAATTGTCTTTGGCTACGCCGGGATTTTATGCTTTGGGGGGGTATTTGGCGGCGATTCTTTCGACTACTGTGTTTAAGTTTTCGGGGAGTTTGTTTCCGCTTCACTATTTATTATTGGAGATGTTGTTGGCGGGGGTGGTTTCTGGGATATTGGCGATTGCTTTGGGTATTCCGGTTTTGCGTTTGCGGGGGATTTATTTGGCGATTGCGACGATTGCTTTTGTGGAAATTTTGCGGGTTTTGGCTTTGAATTTGGAGATTACTGGGGGGGCGGTGGGTATTTTTGGGATTCCTCAGCCTTTTGCTTCTCCGATTGAATATCTCTGGGTGGCTTTGCCTTTGTTGGCTTTAAGTATGTTGTTTATTTACCGTTTGGAAGGTATTCGGGTTGGGCGTGCTTTGAGTGCAATTCGTGAGGATGAGTTGGCTGCTGATGCGATGGGGATTAATCCTACTTATTATAAGGTATTATCGTTTACTTTAGGTGCTATTTTGGCGGGATTGGTTGGGGCGGTGAGCGCTCATTTTTTGAATACTTGGAATTCTCGTCAAGGCTCTTTTGATTCTAGTATTATTTATTTGGCTTTTGTTTTAATTGGCGGTTCGAGAACTTTTGTTGGTCCTGTAATTGGGGGGATGGTATTGACTGCATTACCGGAAGCTTTGAGAGGGATAGCGGGCACTCCTGGATTGGCTAATTGGTTGGCTACTTTTCTGAGAGATGGGCGTTTGATTATCTTTGGTTTTCTGATTGTTATTGGTAGTATTTTTTATCCACAAGGGATTATTACTCCAGAATTATTGAAGCGTTTTCAGCTAAATAAAGGGAGAAAAATATGACCAACGAGCAACAGTTAACCGCGATTCTGGAAGTCAAAGGGATTACTCGCCGTTTTGGAGGGTTGGTGGCAGTTAATGAGGTGTCGTTTACAGTTGGCAAAAATGAAATATTTGGAGTAATTGGTCCTAATGGTGCAGGAAAAACTACTCTATTTAATATTATTACTGGGTTAATGCCGCCATCTAGCGGAAAACTAATTTATCAAGGAGAAGATATTACTAAGCAAAAACCCTACCAAATCGCGGGAAAAGGAATAGCGCGAACCTTTCAAAACCTTCGCCTGTTTAGAAATTTATCCGCTTTAGAAAATGTGGCAATCGCAAATCATATTCACAATTCCAGTAATTTCTTCCATGGTGTATTCGGTTTACCAAAAGCCACCCACCAAGAACAAAAAACATACCAGAAAGCATTAGAATTATTAGAATTAGTCGGATTAGCAGATTGTGCCCAACAACAAGCCTGTAATTTAGCTTATGGGGACCAAAGACGCTTAGAAATTGCCCGCGCCTTAGCCTTAAAACCGACAATATTATTATTAGATGAACCCGCAGCCGGAATGAATCCCAATGAAAAAGGTGCATTAAGTCAATTAATTAGACAAATTCGTCATGATTTTAACCTAACTGTACTCCTAATCGAACATCACGTTCCCTTAGTAATGGGATTATGCGATTCCATTGCCGTGTTACATTTCGGACAATTAATCGCTCTCGGCAAACCCGAAACCGTCAAAAACGATCCTGCCGTAATAGAAGCCTATTTAGGAGACGAATAGCAATACAGGTTTTGAATATGAAAAAATTGATTATTGTTATGTATTATCACTAAACCAGACTCAACCAATAACCCATCCGTTACATCCGTTACCCCATCCGCTGCAAATGACTACACCCATCCTAGAAATCAAAAATCTATCTGTAAAATACGGTGCAATTCAAGCCCTCACAGACATTAATCTAGTCGTAAACCAAGGAGAAATAGTCACTTTAATTGGTGCAAACGGAGCCGGAAAAAGTACCACACTAAAAGCCATTTCTAGATTAGTAAATCCCCATATTGGTCAAATTATCTACAATGGACAACAACTAAATCACCTCACTCCAGATAGAGTAGTTCATTTAGGGATTGCTCATAGCCCAGAAGGAAGGAGAATCTTAACTCGACAAACAATTTTAACTAACTTAGAATTAGGGGCTTATATTCGCTCAGATAGATTAGGAATTAAAGCCGATATTGAACGTCATTTCCTCACCTTTCCCCGCCTCGGAGAACGCCGGAATCAACTAGCAGGAACCCTTAGCGGTGGCGAACAACAAATGCTTGCGATCGCTCGTGCCCTTATGAGTCGCCCGAAACTCTTGCTACTAGACGAACCTAGCCTCGGTTTAGCCCCCCAAATCGTGCGAGAAATTTTCTCAGTTATTCGCCAATTAAATAGTGAAGGTGTTACTATTTTATTGGTCGAGCAAAATGCAACTCTTGCTTTACAAACCGCTAATCGAGGTTATGTTTTGGAAGCGGGAGAATTAACCATTTCTGGTGTAGCTTCGGAACTTCTTAATGATGAGCGAGTGAGAAAGGCTTATTTGGGATAAATTTAGATATAAATTATTGGCAGCAATTTTCAGGTATGTTATGTAAGGTACAGAGAAACCCGGTTTCTGGGGAGTACTTCATAAACCTGCAATCTTCTGTAATTTTACAGAGAAGTACAGAAGCCTGGGGAAGTGTGATGGCTTCTCTGAGAGATGCTAGGCTAGCACATGGCTCTCGCTAACGCCCGCCGCAGGCATCGCATTCCAATCAAAAATAGATACAATAAAATCTAAACATTCTCTTCCATTATCAACCATGAAAACCCTCTGGCTAGAAAACAACCAACTCCAACTCTGCACCGATATCCCAATTCCTACACCACCTCCGGGCGAAGCACTAATTCGTGTTTTGCGAGCAGGTATTTGCAATACAGATTTGGAATTACTCCGGGGTTATTACCCATACAAAGGAATTCCGGGACATGAATTTGTCGGTATCGTGGAAAAAGGTTCCCCCCATCTTTTAGGTAAGCGAGTAGTGGGAGAAATTAATGCAGTTTGCGGTAAATGCCGTTTCTGTCTGAAAGGTGAGTCTACTCATTGTGAAAATAGAACAGTATTAGGTATTGTTAACCGCAACGGAGCCTTTGCAGAATATCTAACCCTACCAGAAACAAATTTACACCTCGTACCAGATAATGTGTCTACAGATGTAGCAACATTCACCGAGCCTTTAGCAGCCGCATTAGAAATTCAACAGCAAGTCAAGATAACTGCATCTGAGAAAGTACTAGTGGTGGGAGATGGTAAATTGGGACAACTTGTCGCTCAAACTTTAGCATTAACTGGGTGCGATTTGTTAGTAATTGGTCGCCATCCGGAAAAATTAGCTAACTTAGAGGAACGAGGTATTGAAATTGGTTTTTCCGATGGAATTATTGACCGGAGTTTCGATATAGCGGTTGAATGTACGGGTAATCCCGAAGGATTTGCTCTTGCTCTTCGAGCCTTACGTCCGCGAGGTATACTAGTCTTGAAAAGTACATACTCAGGTAAACTAACTATAGATGCTTCTGCACTAGTAGTAGATGAAATAACATTAATTGGTTCCCGTTGCGGTCCTTTTGCACCAGCATTAGAATTACTAAGAACACAACAAGTAAATGTTAGTCCTCTAATTCAAGCTCGCTACCCTATTGCTGAAGGATTGACGGCATTTTCTCATGCAAAACAGCGAGGAGTTTTGAAAGTATTGTTAGATATGATCGAAGAAGGCTAGGTTATAATAAATAAGAATCACACTCAGCCAAAACTTTGCGAACCTACTCTAAGAGAAGCCGCTGCGCGTCTATGCGCCCACCTTTCCGTTTTAAATAAACCCTACACCAAAAAAGAACAGGACGGCAATCCCCACGCCAAAAGACGCAAACACCGATCCCAACCCCAACACCCAACTTTATATAATATCCCTAGTTAAACAAATTATCTATTAAACAAAACAACCATCATGCAACCAACTAACCCCAACCAATTTACAGAAAAAGCCTGGGAAGCCCTCGCACGCACCCCAGATATCGTCAAAGTAACGCAGCAACAACAGATTGAAACCGAACACCTAATGAAGGCACTGTTAGATCAAAATGGACTAGCTGCTAGCATTTTTAATAAAGCAGAAATTCCCGTACAGCGGGTGAGGGAAGCCACAGATGCTTTTATCAGTCGCCAACCCAAAGTTTCCGGTGGTGCTTCCATTTATTTGGGACGAAGTTTAGATACACTATTAGATAGAGCAGATGCTTATCGAAAAGAATATAAAGATGAATATATCTCCATTGAGCATCTAATCTTGGGGTATCTCAAAGACGAGCGGATTGGCAAAATTTTATGCCAAGAATTTAAACTAGATGAAAAGAAACTCAAAAACACAATTACCCAAATTAGGGGGAACCAAAACGTGACGGATCAAAACCCAGAAGGTAAATATCAATCGCTAGAAAAATACGGCCGCGATTTGACAGCAGCAGCGCGGGAGGGAAAACTAGATCCCGTAATTGGTAGAGATGATGAGATTCGCCGCACCATCCAAATTTTATCCCGTCGCACGAAAAATAATCCGGTGCTGATTGGGGAGCCTGGGGTGGGAAAAACTGCGATCGCAGAAGGTTTAGCTCAACGTATTGTAGCAGGTGATGTCCCTCAATCTCTCAAAGATCGCCAATTAATTGCTCTCGATATGGGCGCATTAATTGCAGGGGCAAAGTTTCGAGGTGAATTTGAAGAGCGCCTAAAAGCTGTTCTCAAAGAAGTTACTGATTCTAAGGGGCAAATTGTCCTATTTATTGATGAAATTCACACCGTAGTTGGCGCAGGTGCAACTCAAGGTGCAATGGATGCTGGTAATTTGCTGAAACCAATGTTAGCCAGAGGAGAATTGCGCTGTATTGGGGCAACAACTTTGGATGAATATCGAAAATATGTGGAAAAAGATGCGGCTTTAGAACGAAGATTTCAGCAGATTTATGTGGATCAACCTAGTGTTGAAGATACCATTTCTATTTTACGCGGTTTAAAGGAAAGATATGAGGTTCACCACGGGGTTAAAATATCTGATAGTTCTTTAGTAGCAGCAGCTACACTCTCTACCCGCTATATTAGCGATCGCTTTTTACCTGATAAAGCTATTGACTTAGTAGATGAAGCCGCTGCCCGGTTAAAAATGGAGATTACTTCCAAACCAGAAGAATTGGATGAAATTGACCGAAAAATCCTCCAATTAGAAATGGAAAAGTTATCCATACAAAAAGAAAGTGATGCAGCTTCTCTGGAAAGAAGGAGCAAACTGGAGAAAGAATTAGCTAACCTGAAAGAAGAACAACGGGCATTAAATACGCAATGGCAATCAGAAAAAGGTGTTCTAGATAAAATCCAGGGGATTAAAGAAGAAATTGACCGCGTGAATGTAGAAATACAGCAAGCGGAAAGGGAATACAATCTCAATAAAGCGGCTGAATTAAAATATGGCAAATTAGCAGATTTACATAAATCATTGCAAGGGATTGAATCCCAACTCGCTTCTAGTCAAACCCATGGAAAATCTCTCCTGCGAGAAGAAGTTACCGAAGCTGATATTGCCGAAATTATTTCTAAGTGGACGGGTATTCCTGTCAGCAAGTTAGTGGAGTCTGAAATGCAGAAATTACTCCATTTAGAAGATGAATTACACGAACGTGTAGTTGGGCAAGAGGAAGCCGTTACAGCCGTTGCAGATGCCATTCAGCGATCGCGTGCAGGTTTAGCAGATCCCAATCGCCCTACTGCTAGCTTCATTTTCCTCGGTCCCACAGGCGTTGGCAAGACAGAATTAGCTAAAGCTTTAGCAGCATATTTATTCGATACTGAAGAGGCAATGGTGCGAATTGATATGTCAGAATATATGGAGAAACATACAGTTTCTCGCCTAATTGGTGCGCCTCCAGGATATGTAGGTTATGAAGAAGGTGGACAACTGACAGAAGCAATTCGCCGCCGCCCTTTTGCCGTCATTCTATTTGATGAAATCGAGAAAGCCCACGCAGATGTTTTCAATATTCTGCTGCAAATTCTCGATGATGGGCGGGTTACCGATGCCCAAGGTCATACGGTAGACTTCAAGAATAGTATCATTATCATGACCAGTAATATTGGTTCTCAATATATTCTGGATGTCGCAGGTGATGATGGGCAATACAATGAAATGCGGAACCGGGTAATGGAGGCAATGCGAGGTAGTTTCCGTCCGGAATTCCTCAACCGTATTGATGAAGTAATTATCTTCCACGCCTTACAAAAACATCAGTTACGGACAATAGTACAACTCCAAACTCAGCGCCTAGAAAAACGATTAGCGGAACGTCAGATATCCTTGAAAATATCTGAATCAGCTATTGACTTTGTGGCAGAAGTCGGGTATGACCCTGTATATGGTGCAAGACCATTAAAACGAGCAATTCAGCGGGAATTGGAAACGCAAATTGCCAAGGCGATTTTACGGAGTCAGTTTAGTAATGGCGATACAATTTTTGTCGATGTGGAGAATGAAAGATTAGTGTTTAATCGCTTACCTGCTGAGTTATTGATTGCGCCATCTAATTAATTGGGGAATGGGGAATGGGGAGTGGCTAATTGCTAATGGTTAATTACTAATTAACCATTGATTCTTTCCCTTCCACTCTATTCTGCCTAGCCCCTACTCCCTACTCCCTACTCCCTACTACAAAATCATAAACAAAATGACTCCTAAACCTCCATCTGACACAATAATTTACGCTTACGCCTTTGCTATCAGTTTGGCATTTACTGTTGTTATTTACCTGCTAAGAGGATTTGAGATTGTCACATTTATTCCGGGAGGACTGATTTTGTTCTTAATTTTGCTTTCGATTGGTACGGGATTGGTTTATGGAGTGCAGAAAACGCGGCGTTATTAATTAGTGGCAATAATCGATAGGAATAATCTACAGAAAATTAATTCTCTACTTCGATAGGAATACCTACGGCTTCGCTAACGCCCCTGTAGCAAATTGGGCTAATTATGCCATTTTTCACACGAAATAAGGGATTTACAAATATGGGGATCTTGTCATAATGTCAACTATTACCCCATCTAGCCACAAATGCGATCAGCTTCGCTGCTGCCGAAGGCAATCGCATTCCCCAAAAAAAAACCATGAACCGGATTAAAATAAAACGCCGTCAACTCTACATTTGCTGGTGCATCACCTGGTTTACCTTCATCCTCTTACTAATTCATCCTATTAGTTACGGGGCGCTCCGTTTGGCCACATTTTTATCTGGAATGATAATTTGGGCAGGAGCAATCTTTTTGTTTTGGCATCAAAAAAAAGTTAGAATTTTTTGGCTCTCTCTTACTCTGATAATTACCTTATTTTTAATTAGCCCCAGTCGTCCATCCGATGTTAGTTACTTCCGGGATAATTACGTCCAAGCACTCAAAAGTTATTCCGGAACCCCCTATGTCTGGGGAGGTGAAAATCAATTGGGGATTGATTGTTCTGGTTTAGTGCGCCAGGGTTTAATTAGGGTGAACTTAGTTCAAGGTATTACATCTTTAAATCCCGGACTGGTGAGAAAAGGATTAGAATTATGGTGGTATGACACTAGCGCGGAATCCCTCCGAGATGGATATCGTAATTTAACTATTCGACTATTATCGTCTAATAGTATTAATGAGTTAGATTATAGTAAAATTATCAAAGGTGACTTGGCAGTTACCAAAGATGGAAAACATATTTTAGCTTATGTAGGAGATAAAACCTGGATTGAAGCAGATCCGGGATACAAAAAAGTAATTGAGGTGAAAATTCCAGAGCCAAATAACTATTGGTTCACTATCCCAATTTATGCTTTGCGGTGGAAACAGTTAGTTATTGGTTATTAGTTGTTAGTTGTTAGTTGTTAGTTGTTTGTTGTTAGTTGTTAGTTGTTAGTTGTTTGTTGTTTGTTGTTAGTTGTTTGTTGTTTGTTGTTAGTTGTTTGTTGTTTTACCCACTCCCCACTCCTCTTGGAGTAATAATCTATGAAACGCGAAACAATTATCCCCTTATTGGCTCGAATTTTCTTATCAGCTATTTTCTTGTGGTCAGGAATTAATAAGATTATTAACCCAGTTGGTACTCAGGAGTATATGGCTGCCCAGGGGCTTCCTTTTACGGGCTTACTTTTAGTTTTTGCGATCGCAACAGAAATCCTCGGTGGATTGTCGGTTTTACTAGGATACAAAGCACGTTGGGGAGCAGGGATTCTCTTAGGGTTTCTCATTCCTACAACCCTGATCTTCCATAATAACTTAGCAGATCGGATGACTCAAGTTATGTTCTTGAAAAATCTAGCGATTATGGGTGGTTTGTTAATGATAATGGAATATGGTGCAGGTCAAATTGTTGTGCGATTCAAGGGTAAGAGGAAATCTTGACTCTGGGTTAATCTAATTTATTGTTGGGGGTGGAAATTTGCCGGAAAGCCCACCATCAAACCCACCATCAAACCCACCATCAAACCCGCTATCAAACCCGCCATCAAACCCGCCAGTGGTTAAAACCACTGTCTAATAGCTTAAGTCGGTTGAAACCGACTGGGAAATAATGTTTTTGAGTTAGTATGGGATCTACAATTATGGAAAATAATGCTAAAATCCTGGTAATTAGTCGGTTTTTAACCGACTTTAGCTATTAGACAGAGAATTTATTCTCTGGCGGGTTTGTGAGTTAGCAACCAAAGATATCAATTGGGTAAACAAATAATCGCTCTCCCCACGATTAAGCGCCATCACCACAAATTATCCACAGTGCTTTTGCGTCGCCATTGTCGCGGGAAGATAAGCCCAATTAAAACCAACCCAATCCACCCCCACCAAAAATTAATCCCCTCCCGGATGGGTTATTCTATAACAAGATTAATAGAAATCAATATTCCATGGCGAAACCCCAACCATGCCCAAAATTATCTATAAAATCAGAAAACCCCTCATCCTTTTCCCCCTTACCCTCTGTCTCATCCTCTGCCTCTGTCTCCCTTGGGTGAGTGCGCAACAACCGCCCAAACCGAAGCCTCAACCTTGGCAAATTGATGGGATAGTGGCGGCTATTGATGATAGTTATCCTGAAGTGAAAGGAGCTGCTTTTGGGCAATTAGCTAAATATGAAGCGCAAGACTTAAAAGCGATACTGAAGAAACCGGAGGATATTGCCCAGAAAGCTGTTAATATCCTCTCCGATGAAAAGGTTAATAATTATGTTCGTGGCAGTGCCGCATCAGCCTTGAGTAATTTAGGAGAAGCAGGTGCTAAATACGCCCCCGATATCCTCAACTTCCTCAAGAGGCTTACAAAAAGACTTAGCCGATAAAATCGCCGAAGTTACCCGCATTGTCACTTGGAAACCTCAAGACATTACTCTCCTGCAAAGTCACTACAACAACCTGAAACAAGCCGGATACAACCAATCCAATACAATCCAGGTTGCCATCAATAAACTAGCAGTTTAGTAGTAAATTTTCGCCCCCCTAACCCCCCAATTCTGGGGAAAATTGAAATCCGAAAGCTATATATTAGTAGGGTGCGTTAGCTTGCGCATAACGCACCCTACAGATAGATTATTTCCGTAAGTCAGAACTTTTAATTCACTGGCAATTATTCAACCTCTAACAAAAAACCTCTGCGCACCTCTGCGCTTACCTCTGCGCCCTCTGCGTTAAAAAAAAGATACCATCCCAACACCAACAAATTCCATATAACTCAGCTTCAATCAACCATTATTAACAATTAGCAATTAACAGTATCCCAATATACAGCCAATGCCACGTCGGGTGACATCATCTGTAATTTATCTTAAAGTGCGATCGCATTTCCCAAAATAGGTCATAATCACTTCAGACTACCCTAGATTTATCGTACCAGGGGATTATGCACGCTGCTATATTAGTTCTCGTTCAAGTACTCGTCATTATTGGGCTATCCCGCCTCATGGGTTTGGGGTGTAAACTCGTCAAGCAACCCTTGGTGATTGGTGAGATTATTGCTGGGATTATGCTGGGTCCTTCGTTGTTGGGTTTGATAGCCCCAGATTTAGCCACAGCTTTATTCCCTGCTAGCACTATACCATTCCTAGAAGTCCTTTCGGAAATCGGACTAATCTTTTTCATGTTTCTGATTGGTTTGGAGTTAGATCCGAAGTATCTTAAAGGTAACTTGGATATTGCGATTCTCACCTCCCACGTCAGTATTTTAGTGCCCTTTTCATTAGGAAGTATCCTCGCACTATTATTATACCCCCTCGTTTCCAACTCTGCCGTTTCCTTTACAGCTTTTGCCCTATTTTTAGGCGCAGCAATGTCCATTACCGCCTTTCCTGTACTGGCAAGAATTATTACAGAAAATAACTTGCAAGGTACTAGATTAGGCACTCTAGCACTTACCTGCGCCGCAGTAGATGATGTCACCGCATGGTGTTTACTAGCATTAGCAATTGCTGTTGGAAAAGCAAGTACGTCACCCGCTGGTACGCACTCGATGACAGGGGTGATTTTTACTGTCGTCGAAGCCCTATTCTACATCGGATTTATGATGACAGTGGGACGTTGGTTCCTGCAAAAACTATCAGCCCACTACAACCGGACAGAAAAGTTAAGTCAGGTGATAGTGACCAGTATTTACATGGGAGTAATTGCCTCTGCTTTAATTACTGAATTAATCGGAATTCACCTAATTTTCGGCGCATTTCTCCTCGGTGCAGTCATGCCCAAAAATCCAGGTTTGGTGCGAGACTTAGCCGAAAAAACCGAAGATTTTGTCCTCAGCGTTTTGCTTCCAGTATTTTTTGCTTATAGCGGTATTCGCACCCAAATAGGCTTACTCAATAGTCCTCAATTATGGTTGCTTTGCCTCCTGGTTGTTGCGATCGCAATTATCGGCAAGTACGTCGGGACTTATGTCGCAGCCCGTGTTTGCGGGATTAGCGAAAGAGAAGCTTCAGCATTGGGCTGGTTAATGAATACGCGGGGATTAACCGAACTAATTGTCCTAAATATTGGTTTGAGTTTAGGTGTTATTTCACCCTTACTATTCACCATGTTAGTAATTATGGCATTGGTTACCACTATAATGACCTCACCTCTATTAGAGTGGACTTATCCCAAAAACCTGATTAGGTTGGATATTTTAGAGCCAGAAAATACAACAGAAACGCCTACAAATATCCTTGAACCAAGCTATCGCATTTTAGTGCCAGTTGCTAATCCTAGTACCCAAAAAGGATTATTAAAATTAGCAGTTTCCATTGCCGGAAATTCGCCAAAACTAGCTGTAGTCCATCCCCTCAGCTTAATTGAATTGGAAGAAAACTATATGTTTGAAAGTACTCCAATTGAAGCAGAGAGATTAATTCAAGAAAGGCGTTATCGCTTAGAAGAATTAATTCAAAGTCTGGAACCACCAGAAACTCGACAAATGGTACATCCCATTGTTCGCATTGCCAACGATGTAGCGCGAACAACCACAGAAATTGCCAAACTAGATATCGCCAATATTATCTTAATGGGATGGCATCGTCCTGCCTTTAGTACTAATCGTTTAGGCGGAAGAGTAGGGCAAATTCTCAGTACAGCCCAGACAGATGTTGCCGTATTTGTAGATCGAGGAAAGGAGAGAATTAGTAAAATTTTAGTACCTTATTCAGGCAATAGCCATGACGATTTAGGATTGGAAATTGCCCTGAGATTAATGGTTCATGACAATACCAGAAGTCTTATAGTTTTCAGGGTAGTACAAGGGGAAGAAATTGGCAAAGAATTCAGCTACGAGTTTCGCACCTTAATGGGACAATTACCCGAAAAAATCCGCGATCGCATTACTATAGAAGTAGTCGAATCATCCGATCCTATCCAAGCAGTAATCGCAGCATCAGCATCAGTAGATCTCACTATTGCGGGTACTAGTCGCGCCTGGGGTATTGAACGCCAAACACTAGGAAGATATACGGATCAATTAGCCATTGAATGTCATTCTTCCCTTTTAATTACTCGCAGATATTCTCAAGTTACCTCTCACCTAGCCTCAATCCTTGCCATGACAACCGATGAATCTGGAGTTGCAGTATGAGCAGTCATTTTAGTATAAAATCCCTGTCATTTTATGGGATAGCTATCACCTCAGTGGTAGTATTATTTAAAATTGTGACAGCTTACGGCAATGCCAATCTCAAAGCAAATCCTCCCATTGACGGTTCCTATCCCATCAGTAGCGAAAACTTACCAGACTGTCTCAAATCAGAACCATTAGTATTAAACATACTACAATCTGGGGTTTATCTTAATGGAACCTTACTGTCTGGAAACACCAATAACAAGCAAACAAAATCTGAGCTTAAGAACCCTTCTCTTAGTGGAAAATTCACCAATCAAGAGATTACTTTAGCAGGGAAAGTACCATGGTTGAGTAATTGCCAGGAATTAGCTAAATCCGAAAATCATAACTTAGTAGAAATCAAAGGAATGATTCAAGGAGACACCATCGCAGGTAAAATTAGCCTCAGTGCCACACCCGCAGTAGAATTTACAGCAATAAAAGCCATACAAAAAGAAGAAGAAACCAACGAACATTAAAGAAACCCACCCACAAAACCTCCCATATTGATAAATCCCCAACCCGTAGTACAGGCATCTTGCCTGTACAAGTAAAAACGCCGATTTTTTTTTGATAATCAATTAGCAATTAGCAATTAGCAATTAGCCATTAGCCATTAGCCATTAGCAATTTTCAAAATAATGCTCAAACTTATCGATAAAATCAGAAAACCTCTCATCCTCTTCCCCCTTACCCTCTGTCTCACCCTCTTCCTCTCTCTCCCCTGGCTGAGTGCGCAACAACCGCCCAAACCGAAGCCTCAACTTTGGCAAATTGATGGGATAGTGGCGGCACTTGATGATAGTTATCCTCAAGTGAAAGGATATGCTTTCAATAAATTAGTGGAATATGAAGCGCAAGATTTGAAAGCGGTGCTGAAGAAACCGGAGGATATTGCACAGAAAGCTGTTAATATTTTATCCGATGAAAAGCTCGATCCATATATTCGTATCCGTGCCGCATTAGCTTTGGGTAATTTAGGAGAAGCAGGTGCTAAATATGTCCCGGATATCCTCAACTTCCTCAAAGATGAAAAGGTTAATCCAGATATTCGTAGCTTTGCCGCATTTGCTTTGGCTAATTTAGGAGAAGAAAGAGACAAACTTGTATTAGCAATTAGCCATTAGCTATTAGCCATTAACAATTAACAAGCCATGCCAAAAATCACAGGAAAAACCAAACTATTAGGAGTAATCGGCAACCCCATCGAACACTCCCTATCACCAGTAATGCACAACGCCGCCATCGCCAATCTAAATCTCGATTACATTTACCTCCCATTCCCCATAAAAGCACCAGACTTAAAAGACGCACTAGCAGGTTTTGCCGCCATTAACTTACAAGGATTCAGTATCACCATTCCCCACAAACAAACAATTATCCCCCTCTTATCAGAAATATCAGATATCGCCCAATCAATAGGTGCAGTAAATACAGTTTGGCGTACCGATAAAGGATGGAGTGGCACAAATACCGACGTAACCGGATTCATTGCACCATTAAAAGCATATAATTGGGATTGGAGTCAAACCACAGTTGTAATTTTAGGCAATGGAGGAGCAGCAAGAGCAGTAGTAGTTGGTTGTTTTCAGTTAGGATGCAAATCCATCCATATAGTTGGTAGAAATTTGGAAAAATTACAACAATTTCAGCAAAGTTGGTCAAACTCTCCCCTACCAATAACTACCAATATCCATCCTTGGGAGGAATTACTAGAATTAATATCTCAGGCAGACTTATTAGTAAATAGTACCCCCATCGGCATGTATCCCCAGATTGACGAGTCACCTGTAGATATAGAAACAATCAAAAGATTACCAAAAACTGCGATCGCATACGATCTAATTTACACCCCCAACCCTACCCAATTTCTCAAATATGCTAAACAACAAGGTGCTATAGCAATTGACGGATTAGAAATGTTAGTACAACAAGGTGCGGCTGCCTTAGAAATTTGGTTAGGAGAAACACCACCTGCTGATATTATGCGACAATCATTGCAGGAATATCTGGGATTATCTACTGAAAACTGACTGTGGTAAAAAAATTAAAACCAAATGTCAAAACTAATCGCTCGAATTCCCGGCAGAGCCTACTTAATGATCGCCGTTATCATCTTTGCAGCATCAAACGGAATTACCCGCAAACTCACCCAACTTGGCGCTGACAACTTAATTAATGGCAGAAATCCTGTTTCATTTTGCAATGTTCTTTTTGTCGGCAATCTTTGCGCCTTAATACTACTAATTTTCCTCTATCGCCAACAGTGGCAGAGTTTTTCCCTGAAGCAACTTTCAGGAAAAGATTGGATTGGTTTAGTTTCGGTAGCAATTTTCTCCGGCGCATTAGCACCAGCATTAATTTTAATGGCACTGGAAATAACTATGGTAAATAATGTAATTTTGATCGGGACAATTGGACCGCCACTTATATTAGCATTATCAGTTTTATTGCTAAAAGAACGAGTAAATAGATGGGTTATTAGTGGTGAGATTTTAGCGTTTGTTGGTGTTTTTTTAACGGTATTACTTCAGCAACCAGAAGGGAATATGGTAGACATGGGAGGCGGCTTACAGCTTGGCAAAGGTGAAATAATGGTAGCAGCCGGGTCCATTTGCGGAGTCATTGGCACTATTATTAGTAAAGTTACTCTCCGTGAAATCCCCCTAGGGATATTTAGTATTATTAGAACCGTTATAGGTACTGTCGTATTTTTTGCGATCGCAATGAGAATATATGGTCCCGTTCACTTTGTCGATGTCTTCTCACCCTTCTTATGGAAATGGATGTTCCTTTACAGTGCCGTTATTGTCGTCGGTGGACAATTATTCTGGTTGACAGGATTAAAGAAAACCACTGCATCTGACGTTTCCTTAGCCAATTCATTTGGTCCAATTGCCGGGATATTAGCGGGCTATTTAATTTTAGGAGAAGCCCCTACCTTAGCTCAATATATTGGTGGCAGCATTATTATGTGCGGTATCGCATTAAATCAGATAGGGGTATTGCGTTTCGGTACTAAAACTACTCCTACACCTCAAATTTCAGAGAAAGAAATGGACGCAGAAGTTGGGTTTAAAGGAATTTAAAAAGAGGTAAAAGGTGAGAGTGAATACCATATTGATTTATCCTTTATACTGTTTTTTCAATCTTCTTCAGCCCCAATTCTTTAGGTAATTCATCTCCAAAAGTTTTACTTCCTCGCTTGCCATCGTAACTGATTGCAAACGCTATTCCTTTTCGATTTAATTCCTCAAGTTCTAAAACTAAAGTATCAAAACAGATCCCAGAGTAATATCTTGAATCATTATTGCCGCATACTCCTTGATATGGAGGATCGAGGTAAACAAAATCAGTATTTTTTAGCTCATACAATACTTGTCTATAATCCAGGCTAGTAAATATGCACTTACCGTGGAGTAGTCTAGAGACTCCTTTTATATTTTCTCTCATTTTATTGGGGTTAGTTCCCTTTCTTCTTTTGTCTGGACTTTGATTAAACTCCCCTTGATTGTTATACCTAACCGATCCTTTTACACATCTAGCCAATAAGTATAGAAATAGTTTGGGATCTTTAGTTTTGTTAAAATTATCTCTCACTTGATAATAATAATCTACGGAATTATCCTCCCGATCCTGCCATATTTCTGTATAAAAATCTGCAATATTATCGGGATTCTCTATTATTAACTCTAGTAGTTCAATGAGTGGATTATTCAGATCGTTAATCCAAAAACTTTGGCAAATTTCTCTCGCAGCAGCAGCAAGACTAATTGCTGCTGTTCCTGCAAATGGTTCGACTAATCGCTCTATTTTTTTAGGTAAAAACCTGAGAATATCTGAAGCTAGCTTTCTCTTGCTGCCTTGATATTGAATTGGATGTGGTAAGCTAACCATCTAAATCTGCCCCTAATTATCTATAAAATTAAACTCTCTCACCTCACCTCTCAGCTCAAATAAACACCAAAGGCTTATCCTTCAAAGGAGCAAAAGCATCAGAATCAAACCGATACAAACTAGCAGGCCGCCCAGCCCCCCGCGTCACCTTTACCCCGGTATCTGCCAGAAAACCTAACTTCAATAAACGAGTCCTAAAATTAGAATAATCAGAAAAATTCTCCCCTAAAACAGTCATATAAAATTGATATAAATCGCTCAAAGTGAATACTTCCGGCAATACATCAAAAGCCACAGGACTATATTCTAATTTATTCCGTAAACGCCGATAGCCATACTCCACAATTTGATTATGATCGAAGGCAAGCTGTGGTAATTTATTAATCGCATACCAAGCAATTCCACTCATTCCCTCAGCAATCAATTGTGCTTCTGCAAATCGCACCAAAGCAAAGTAACTCACCGATAAGTAACGAACACCAAAACTTTCCGGTAATTCTCGCGGGTCCCTTCCAGGTCCCCCAAAGGTGTAAAGTTGTTCAACATACAAATTATTCACCCGAATTTTCTCCACTAAAACCCGATGTGCCGCATCTTCTAAAGATTCACCATTCCGGACTAAAGTCCCCGGTAAACCCCAATACTTCAAAAAAGGTTCATCCTCTCGCTTTACTAACAAGACTAGGATGCGGTTTCCCTCAGTATCAACGGAGAAAATAACGGTATCAACTCCGACTTTAAAATCAGCTAACACTGATTGCTTTACTTGCTTGGTGCCGCTTTCTGACATGCGTACAATTGTGCTTGATAGATGTACTCTGCAACGGGAGGCGTTAAAGCGTCTCTGTCTCCATTTTCCCGATAGGCTGTAGAAGAAACAGCAGGAGCATTTAGATCCGCGATCGCAACTTTAGCACCTAGCTGCTTCAACACCTCTAAATCCCCCTCATTTATTTCATAACCCAAACGCGGCACTACGAGCAACTCTACTTCCTGTAACAATTCTCTAATTCGATACCAGCGTGGCATCTGAGACACTAAATCGGAACCAATTACTAAGATAAATTCTACCTCATTACCCCAAATTTCCTTTGCTTTTTCTACAGTTTCCAAGCTTCTACTACTACTCAACTCTTCATGCAAGCTAATATTCTGACTAGGTGTATCAATTTCCCCAATCAATAGCCCTAACATTTTATGACGATGTTCGAGTGATGTTTGGTGAGACTTAAATGGATTATTCGATGCCCAAACTGCTACCGAATCGTAGCGATTAGATAACCATAGCATAATTGCTTTGTGTGCCGCAGTTGGTGGATCGGCACTTGTACCAAAAAGAGCGATTTTTGTCATTTGTTCTTGGTTGTTAGTTATTAGTTATTAGTTGTTTGTTATTTTGTACAGAAGAGACAAAATGCCTATCAAAACGTAGAACAGGCATCTTGCCTGTTAAAGCGTGTCAAAGGGCGATTCAATTGCAGTTATTCGTTACTATAATAGATTATAGTAGCGACTCGCCCCTACACTGAAAACTCCCCATTACATCCTTAGTCAACTTTTCTAAGCTATCAGAAATTTGGACAGAAATAGGTAGAGGATTCTCTAATTGACGAGTTTCGGGAGGGAGACTAATTACTGAAGTAGTACTGCGATCGCAAATTACATCCAAACTTTCTCCTTCCCTCACCCGTTTACCCTCTTTCATCACTAATTCTAATAAAGGTTTTTCCTCATTTGGATAATTTTCCCACATCATACCCAATCTATCTCCAGAAATAATATTTTCTTCACCCCAACGACGAAATACTTGCTTTCGACCTGGATAACTCTGTTTACTGCTAGACTGCTTCATAGTAGGAATATTATCAATTTCCACCAGTTTATACACCCCATTCACCGGGGAACCCGTAACCAGTTTTGTCCCGATACCGTAACCATCAATAACTGCCCCCGCCTCTTTTAATCGGACAATTTCCCATTCATCGATATCCCCACTAGCAAAAATTTTCGTATCTGGTAGGAGCGATAGGACTTTTTGAGATAATCCAGCAATATCCCCAGAATCTAACCGCACGCCCATAACTGTCATTTCTCCTCTCTTGACTTTTTCTGCCAAACGCTGGGCAGCCGCCACTGTATCGTAAGTATCAATTAATAGAGGAGAATGGGGAAAATAACGTTGAAATGCTGCAAAAGCTTCATCTTCACTACCAGATAATCCACCAATTGCCATAACTAAAGCATGAGCCATCGTACCACTAGGTTTCCGTCCTAATTTCAAAGCAGCTAAAACATTAGAAGTAGCATCAAATCCTCCTGCCAAAGCAGCCCGTGCAGCCCATATTGCCCCTTGGGGACTAAATGCTCGTCTTGTGCCAAATTCTAATAATGTCGCTTGGCTTCCAGCTACATCCCGCATCCGAGCCGCTCTAGTAGCAATTAGCGTCTGATAATTAATCGTATTCAGGATATAAGTTTCCACCAATTGAGCTTGCCAAAGCGGTGCTTCCACTCGCAAAATTGGTTCATTAGCAAAAATAACAGTACCCTCCGCAACCGCCCAAACATCCCCAATAAATCGCCCCGATTTTAATAACGACCAAAATCTTGCTGGTGCATTATCAAAAATCCCAGTTTCCTGTAAAGCTTCTATCTGACTATCAGAAAATTGTAGTTTTTCCAAATAATCTAACACCTGAGCCAAACCCATCGCAATTAAATAACCAAACCCTTCCGGTAACCGTCGCACAAACAACTCAAAACTTGCCCGTTTTTCCTCCAAACCTTCACCAGTGTAACAAGCAGCCATCGTCAGTTGATACAAATCTGTTAGCAGGCTATAATCCTCCACACTAATGGTTAGTTCTTGGTCTTCAATATTCATATAACCCCTTGAGTAGCTAAGTTCCCTATCTCAATTATAGTAAAAATCACCAAAAATATCTTAACTCTCAACTATACAAGACTTCCGCAGCGATAGCACTGCTCAAATAAAGAGCAAATCTCATCTCTTCTTTGCGCTCTACTCTGGCGAGAAGCCGCTGCGCGTCTATGGGTTAAAAAAAATCTCTGCTACAACACTAAAAATCCGATCCACAGGATATACACCAAATTCACATACCCTCACAAAGTTGTTGCGGTAATTGCTGGAGTACTCGCTCAAAAGGAGCAAAATCTTTCAACCCGTGGCACAGAATCAATGCACCCTGAATCGCGATGAGGGCATCTTCTCCCCGTTGCTTTGCCAGAGTTTCATCCAATCCTCCTGCAATTAGAACATTTGCGATTGCCTCAATCCACCGAGAAAATGCCCCACGAATCTGAGAGTCAAAGAGTTCATCGCTCGATTTTTCCAATACCAACACCGCCCACAGGCAGGAATTTTGTCCCCCATTGAAAAAGCGACTCGTTTCCTCACACATCGCCTGGAATCCGTCGATGCGCTTGACCTGGCGATTCTCTTTGAGAGACGCTGCACCAACAAGAATCGGTAAAATACTCGTCTCCAGCCACTGATTCACATGAGTTAGGGCAGCCTCAGCCATCTCTGCCTTCCCTCCGGGGAAGTAATGGTAGAGACTGGCTTTCCCCAACCCTGTTTCTTGGGAAATTTTGGAGAGGGTTACCCCCTCATAACCAAATTGCCGGAAGAGTTTGAGCAGTTTTGGCACATGGGTTTCTTTAGACATGAGCAAGAAAGTGAAGTAGATCTCTTGACAATTATACCGTTCGTTCGGTACAGTATATCTATACCGAACGAACGGTACAAAAAGCCAAGCTGACCTTCTCAGGACAATAACTCCAATGATTAAGCTTTATGGTCATGAAATGTCGGGTAACAGCTACAAAGCAAGACTATTCCTAGAATTGCTGAGAATCGACTACGAATGGATAAAAGTAGACTTGATGAAAGGCGAACATAAATCGCCAGAATACCTAGAAATCAACCCCTTTGGACAGGTTCCTTTGTTAGTCTATGGCGATCTAAAACTGGCAGATTCTCAGGCAATTTTAGTGTACCTGGCACGACAGTATGGCGGCGACAAATGGCTCCCATTGGAGCCGCTACCGCTAGCTCAAGTTGTGCGCTGGTTATCCACTACAGCAGGAGAAGTCCGTCAGGGTCCTGAAAATGCAAGGCTATACTATTTATTTGGGGCGACTAGTATCAATATTGAACGCGCCCATCAGAAAGCAGAATATATTTTAAGCCAACTAGATCGGCATTTCACTACACATACCTGGTTAGAATGCGATCGTCCCACTATTGCCGATATCGCTGTTTTTCCATATATCGCCCTGGCACGGGATGGCAAGATTAGCCTTGATGCCTATACCAATGTTTTGAATTGGATTGAGCGGGTGAAGCAACTCCCTGGTTATATTCCCATGACAGGAATCTAGATTTGGCGATCGCGAGAACCATTCCGTCAGATAAATAGACGATCGTCGCGATATCCTCAGCTTATTTCTCCATTTTGCCATCACAGAGTTCAATAGATCTCTTGCGAAAGTTAATTTTTGCCCCCCTAACCTCCCAATTATGGGGAACTTAATCTGAAAGTCCCACATAATTGGGGGATGGGAGGGGGCAGGATCGGATTTAGGCAAGAGGTCTAATCATGAGAGAGAATTGATTTTATGCCCCGTCAATTTAGCGCGATCGCATTTACTCCCGCCGTCAAAGCAATGCAAGAAAAAATGGGTTCCCGCGAGAACTATGAACGCTTTGTGGCTAAAGGTCCGGACAATAATACCATCAATTCCGATCTAGAGAGGTTTATTTCTAGTATGGAAGGCTTTTATCTCGGTACTGTCACTTCTAATGGCTATCCTTACATCCAGTTTCGCGGTGGAAAACCAGGATTCTTGAAGATTATTGATGAGAGGACTTTAGGCTTTGCCGATTTTCGCGGCAATGTCCAATATATCTCCGTAGGTAATCTTTCTGAAAATGATAAAGCATTTTTATTTCTGATGGATTATCGTCACCGCCGTCGCCTCAAAATTATTGGTCGTGCCCGGATTGTGGCAAACGATCCTATCATCTTAGATCTGGTGCAAGACACAGACTACGAAGCAACAATAGAAAGAGCAATCCTGTTTGAAATTGAAGGATGGGATTGGAATTGTCCGCAACATATTCCTCTTCGATATTCAGCAGCAGAAGTAGAAGTAATGGAAACGAGAATTAAAGAGTTAGAAAAACTTCTGACAGAAGCCAAAAACTCTACCAATCTCCGATCTTAACTCTCAACTATCCACTCTAATTCAATAATATTGAAAACCATGGAAATCAAACCTCCTCTCCCACCCTTTACCCTAGAAACCGCCACAGCTAAAGTCCAAGCAGCAGAAGATGCCTGGAATACCCGCAATCCAGAGCTGGTTGCTCTAGCATACACCGAAGATTCTCAATGGCGGAATCGGGCAGAATTTTTCAGTGGCAGAGCCGCTATCAAAGAATTCCTCAAACGCAAATGGGCAAAAGAAATGGACTACCGTTTAAAAAAAGAACTCTGGTGTTTTATGGATAACCGGATTGCCGTGCGATTTGAATATGAGTGGCATGATGATTCTGGCTTTTGGTATCGCGCCTATGGCAATGAAAACTGGGAATTTGCTGAAAACGGGTTAATGATGCGTCGATTTGCCAGCATCAATGATTTACCAATCCAGGAATCTGAGAGAAAATTTCGCTGGGAGCGTACATAACTAGTTCCTGCCTAACTGTCTCTCCCTTCCTCCTCTCTCACTGTAAGTTACATTTCTTAAGGAAACTTGCTATGATTATGATGTGGTATTCCCAAACCATTGGATTATCGCCGGGACTGCGAATGAGATAGTTACAAATCTTTGCAGAATATCAACAATCTCAAAGAAACTTAATAAATTTACAAGCTGATATGGCTTTTCACGGGAAGATAAGCAAAGTATTGCAAACAAAAAAAAACAAATATTGCAAAGTACTTCCCATTTGCCAAGTATCCCTCATAATCAAAGTAGATTG
This sequence comes from Limnofasciculus baicalensis BBK-W-15, assembly GCF_024178385.1. GTDB lineage: Bacteria > Cyanobacteriota > Cyanobacteriia > Cyanobacteriales > Coleofasciculaceae > Limnofasciculus > Limnofasciculus baicalensis. Next base: position 22,408 of record NZ_JAMZMM010000026.1, read on the forward strand.
AATTTCAGATAAATTCATTCCGATCCCAGACCATCTCATTTCAATCCCAGATCTTCCATTCTATCAGGAGAGCAAGGTTGTCAGTAACCCCGGTCTGAAGACACGGGACTTGTAACAAGAAATTCAATCAATTTAACCGCATTCGTGTTCATCCCTAGTCTAAAGAGATGGGGTTTCCAAAATCAAAGGATTATTATGAGCATTTACAAGATATTTGACAACATGACCCGGTATTTTTCCGAAGCGATGGCGAGAATTTTCGGTCCCTATGACGACGCTTATCCCGAAATCGGCGTACAACCCTTCAGCGGGGAACCATATCAAGATAATGGACAAGCTGACTACTAGTCAATAACTCCAGGGTTGGGGAATTGAATATAAATCAATAGTTCCTTAGAAATTGGTGAAGCAAAAGAATAACTTCACCGATTTTTCTGTTGATTTACTATATCGCACTAGCAACTTGGGAGTTACTGTTAAGGGGAATCTGACAACGTTTGGTGAATATTGTTCTGGGTAGGCATCGCCAAGCTACGTTTTAACTTTTGCTATAATTCCGGCAAAATTCCAAAGCAACAGCCAAATCGCTAGTTTGCTGCGGATAGTCAATCTTCGGACGATTAATTACCACTAAAGGAATACCCAATTCCGCCGCTACCATCCGTTTGACATCCTCTCCCCCAGCTACTCCAGAAGCTTTTGTCACCACCAGGGAAATATCCCAATGAAGCCAGAGAGCCTTTTCCAATTCAGCGGTTACCGGAGGACGGAGTGCTATAATGCGATCGCAAGTAAATCCAGATGCGATCGCGCTTTCAACAGACGTAACTGAAGGTAAAATCCGTGCAAACAGAATTGCCCGATTTTGCCAATCCCGAAATAAAGGTAATGCTTTATAACCCACAGTCAGGAGTACCCTTTCCTGATTTAGATAATTCCCATCCAGCAAAGTTTGAAAGCTCTCCAGATATATCACCTCAGCGGTATTATCTCCTGCCTTAACCTCTCTCCTTTCAAAACGCAGATAAGGAATTTGTCGGGAATTTGCCGCTGTTATCGCCATCCGGGAAATTTCCACCGCATAAGGATGGGAAGCATCAAGAATTGCTCCAATTTTTTGTTGTTGTAAAAACTCATCTAGCTGTGCGCTATCCAAACAACCTACTCGCACCTGTAAGTTAGGAGTTTTGGCATAAAGTGCCTCGGCTGCTGGAGTAGTTACAGTCACAGTACATGGTATTCTCAGAGTAGCGATACCTCCGGCTGGCGTTGCCATCGCCGAAGCTAACTCCACACTCTCAGATGTACCGCCAATTAACCACAGACGTTTTTCTATATCTTCCACCTTAGACATCCCCTTCAGGTACAGAAAGATAATTATTAACGATGAAAATAGCAGTGAATATTGACATAGAAAATCTTCAATAACATTTAGATGGAAACATGAAATCGACTAATTAATCGGGCAAATGAGGTAATTGGAAGATGAAACATAGTTATCTTTGAAAAGTCAGGATACAACTGTTATATTGACATGGTGCAGCAAATCCTTATCCCCTGAGATAAATCGTTCATTTCTACTACTCAAAGATTACCAAATCAAGCGGTGCGAGCGCGATTCTGAAAGATTACCAAATCAAGTGGTGCGAGCGCGACTTCTCCAGATTACCAAATCAAAGGGTGCGATCGCGACTCCTCCAGATTACCAAATCAAAGGGTGCGATCGCGAAGGGAGCTTTCAGCATCGCCATGCCCTAACTCAGTAAATCCACTGTGGAAGATAAATTATTATCAACTTCTGAACCATCTGTCAGTGCCTTGAGTCAGCCAACGGGGATGGAAACAGCCTATTTACCAGAGCGTCAGTCACCACAAAAAGATGAACTTTTAGCTCCAGAAAATGAAGTTTTATATGCTAATGCAGCAGTGGTTTTGGTAGCCGGGATTGCGATCGCCATCGTTGCTGTTAGTGGGGTAATTATTGTTTACTGGCAACATACCGAAAATGACCGTCAAGAAGTGATTCGTTTTGGTCTGGATCAGTTCAAGGAAGAAAAGGAGCATTTAGAGGAGAAAATTAGTCAAGCTACGATAAAGATCTTCAATGGAATTAGAGAGTTTTTTGCGCCAATCAGAGGACGTATTGATGCTAATAGCGCTCAAATAACTCAGTCTATCCGCGAAAAAGTTAGTGCTATTTTTAACGAGGAGATTGCCAAGCCAGCAGAAACTACTCCGACGATACCGCCTACTACTTCACCCAACTCAACTGTGCCAGCGCCATCAGTGCCGCAGACACCATCACAAGCGCGATCGCAAGTGCGCGAGCCAGTAGAATTAGCTCCATCAGTACCAGTATCCCCTATCCCTACAACATTGATCGATCTCGAGCAGAGGATAGCTCAGATCGATCTCGAGCAGAAACAACTGTTGCAGGATATCAATGCCAATATCGATCGGATTGACACTCGGATAACTCAGATTCTAGAGGAACAAAAACAACGCCTTCGGAATTTGAACGCAAAAATAGACTCCATAAATCTACAACTCGATCAGTTAGAAGATCGAAGAGAGCAAGAGCGATTAGCTCCTGAAACGGAACGCTTGCGGCAACAACAGCGGGATTTGGATTTGGAGATAGCAAAAGCCACTATAGCCGAGGATTCTTATAACGAACTCTGGCGAAAGCATTTGGCTGATATTCATGATCCAAACGAACGTGAGGAGGTGATTAGGGAAGCTGCTGCTTTGTATCGCCAGAGCTATCCTGATGAAATTATTGATATCAAAAACCCAAATCCTCATAATGTGATTCTTTGGTCAACTTGTATTTATCTAGCTTTAAACCCAAAACGGCCGCCGAATCCGGGGTTCACTGTTCGGGGGCTAGGAAGAAACCAAAGAAGTGGGGCAACGAGTCAAGAAGCACTTGGTGGTTTTGGTGAAGGACCTCAACCACAGGTTGGCTCTCATACTGGTCATGGACCCCAGGAAAAATTGCCGGATTTGGGGGGTTTTGGTGCGGGAGAGCCACTGGAGGTGAATGACAATACTAGTCATGAGCCGAGCTGGTTACAGATTCCTGAACGACTTGGTGGGTTTGAGCTAGATCCTCAACTTGAGGTAAGTAATGTTTTCTACATAAATGAGGGGGAAAGTAATTCCGATCAGCAACCAAAATTTACTCCAGCTCAAAAAGCAAGAATTGATACAATTGATGAAATTGAACATAACTGGGAAAGGAGATATACACTATCAGGTGATAACCTCGATCCAGGACATATAATAAAGATACAAGATGCTATCAGGGGCTTACAGAAAGCGAGAGATGCTTTACAAGCCAGCTTGAAGAATCCTCACCTAGATCCAGTTGCCAGAGCTGCTATACAATCAAGGATTGATACGGCAAATCGACTAATTAATCGTGCAAATGAGTTACTTGGAATATGAAACATAGTTACCTGTTATCTAATATTGAAAAATGTTTTTCCAAATTTAAAAAACCAGCAATAATATACAAAATACCAGAATCAGGAGTAGTCACCAATGACTATTTAGATATTCAGCGTGATTTTGGTAACCTTTTGCCCAGTGAAATGACCGACCAACAATGTTCAATGATGATCTGTGATGGTCCGCTTATTTCCGATGAAGCTTTGTGTTACTTTCTGGCAAGGATAGCCAGGAGGGTATTGTTACAGGGTGGTCTTGAAGACTTGCTTTATCGTCGGCTTGAATATCTCGATACAACCTTACTCAATCGAGAGCAAAAATTTACAGTTAACCAACTTATAGATGCTCTTAAAGAGCTTGAAAAAGAACTAGAAATGGAGGAAAAACAGGAATTGGAACAGTCTTGGCTAGACTGGGAACAAGTTCTCGTGGAAAGCGATAATATTAATGACAAATTGTTATTGGCTATATTTAGAGGTAGCCTTGATGATGTAAAAATATTAATCGAGCAGGGGGCTAACGTCAATGAAAAAGACAAGAACGGAAATTCACCCTTAGATATTGCTAAGTATAGAGAACAGAGCGAAATAGTTGAGTTCCTCAAGCAAGTATGTGCTAGAGAATAATAGATTTATGATAGTGACAGTTGAGAATCTACGATTATTGTTTGAAAAGCTAATGGAAAAAATGGATGAGAATGGCATCTCTTCATTAGACATTAATGATGTAGATTACTATTGGATAGTCCCATCCTCCGAATGGACAAACTTTCAATCAGAGGTTAAGCCTGCCGTGGGATCTCTGGTGGATGATTGGGAAAGCCTAGAAAAAGTTCTCTCTGGAGAACAGATCCCTACTTACGTTGATTTTGATCGAATAGCCGCAATCTTAAGAGCTATTTCTGAAACAGTGGCAAAGAGATTTTATCATCTTTAGGACATCGATTGAGGGAGGCAGATGGTACTGTCGCTTCATATTCATCCCAAGCTTTATTTCATTTCCACCTTGAAGGGGGAGTATTTATAGAGGCTGTCTGTGGTTCATATCAAGTAAGTCAAGAAATTAGATAAACTCAGATGAAAAACAAGTTAATTCCTGAAAGAATAGAAGTTATTGAAGGAGACATTACTCAACAAAGAGTGGATGCAATTGTTAATGCTGCCAATGAAGCTTTAATCACTGGAGGTGGTGTCAGTGGTGCAATCCACCGTGCCGCTGGATTAGGGCTAGAAGAAGAATGCCTAAAACTGGGCGGTTGTAATGAAGGTGAAGCCAAAATTACTAAAGGTTACAACCTTTCATCTAAGTGGGTTATTCATACTGTTGGTCCGGTATGGGAGGGGGGTAGCTACATAGAAATAGATCCCAGCTTTGAATACCTCTGCATCAAAGCCTGCGGCAATCCCCAACGCGCCCATCCCACCTTCGGTTTAGCCCTAGAAATATTCCCCAACGCCGATTGGGATGCCCTCACTCCAGAATCTCCCCTACGCTATTGGCAACTCATCGAAATTTATCAATCCCAAACCCTCAACAAATCCGCCCTCAAAATAGATGAAAATATCCTCCACTACCTCGCAAGTACATCATCCTATCACGACAACCGTATCAGCAATCTCATCAAGCCCCAACCCCCAGAAATACTTGACATCCCACTATCTATACCCCAACTAGAAATAGTCCAACAAATAATCACCAATTGGCTAAAAAAGAAAACAACCGAACTCGAAAATACCCAAAACCCCAATTATCCCATCCTTCAACTATGCGGCAAAGATACAGATAGCAAAGAAGTCATCATCTCCACCATCTGCACCACCCTCAAACTCAAACCCCAACTCCTCCGTCTCAATTGCCTCCCCAGCGACTCCGACACCCTCAACCTCCTCATCACCAGATGGCAAAGACAAGCCATTTTCACCAACCACATCTTACTCATTGAAGCCGACAAACTAGATCGCAACGACACCATAACATTAAACAGCATCACCGAAATAGTTGAAAATAGCCACACCCCCTTAATCATCAGCACTAGAGAAGCAATTAACTTCCCAAAACGCCCCTCACTCATCTACGATGTTCCCGAAATCACCGGATTAAAACAACTAGAAATCTGGCAAGAAAGCCTCCCCAAAATAGCCCCCGAATTGGTTGAATATGCCGAAAAATTAGTCAGTTACTTCAACCTCAGTGGCAAAACCATTATCAACGCCTGCGCCCAAATCAGCAGAAATATCGAAACATCAGAAAACAATATCGAGATTAGAGGTTGGGTATAACTGAGATCTTGCACCAATGTCAAAAAAGAGTTTTAGGTAGGGTGGGCAGTCCCCAATATCAGGCGAAAAGCTGATGATTACGTTGGTGGGGACTGCCCACCCTACGGTTATTTCAACTGGTGCAAGATCTGAGTATAAGATAATATATGTCGATCAAATTTGATTTGACCTATTTTTTCTAGAAAATCCCCCTCGGGGCTTGCGTTCTTCGGCTTTTTGATGTACTATGTAATAATGGGAGACTGTGCAACTAACTATTGAAGCCAATATTTCCATTATTACATATAATATAACACAAAAAAACCGCCCTGAACCAAAAAATTTTTCCCTCGGGCCTTGCGTTCTTCGGCTTTTTGATGTACTATGTAATAATGGGAGACTGTGCAACTAACTATTGAAGCCAATATTTCCATTATTACATATAATATAACACAAAATAGCAAGGTGTGGATCGGGATGTGGAAAAAATCCCGATCTTTTTGAAAAGGAGCTTAGTTTCGCGATCGCGAAGCGAGTAAAGCTTGCAGCGTGCAGCGGAAACCTACCGCCCCCCCTTGAGAGCCTTATTAAAATTTTTGCGATAGGACTGATTTGCCACATACAAAGCAGGCCATAACAAAGACAAAGAAATCCGACTGGGCAAACTGCGGCTGAAGTTAGTCCGTTCAAAACCCTTCCAGAACCGCCAAGCCCCGTAGCCATAAAGTCCAAATAGAATCAGAATCCCTAATTTAATCATACCTATTACCTATTACCTCTTCCGTGAGGGAAATTTTATGATATCTCCACTCCAACTTAACACTTATGGCATATAGCTTTCAGGGTCTTAGTCTAGAGTTTGGAGACCAAGAGGGGAATTGATCCCAGCTAAAAGTCAAAGTAGCATTATAGTTAGTGCCAGTAGATTGATTGTTTAGTAGTCCAGTCAAAGTAAGCAACCCCGGTCTAAAGACACAGAGTTTCCAGCGACGAAGGTTTTTTATGACGAGAAAAGTGCCAGCAGACTTTCCCTTCCTTCCAGTCTCTCAAAGATAAACAAAAAATCCATTGTACGGCAACCAGGCCGTGCTGCGCAAAAACTAGGAGGACTTATGCGAGCAGTGCTGATGGCAGGCGGTTCAGGAACAAGACTGAGACCGCTTACCTGCGATATTCCCAAACCGATGGTGCCGATTCTCAACCGACCCATCGCCGAACACATTATAAACTTACTCAGGCGACATTATATAACAGAAGTCATTGCTACACTCTACTATCTTCCAGATGTCATGCGCGACTACTTCCAAGATGGCAGTGAATTTGGCGTACAAATGACTTACGCTGTCGAGGAAGACCAACCCCTGGGCACTGCGGGTTGCGTCAAAAATATCGCAGAACTACTTGATGATACCTTTTTAGTAATCAGTGGTGATAGTATCACAGATTTCGATTTAACGGCTGCCATTAAATTCCACAAGAGTCGGAAATCAAAAGCCACCTTAGTTCTCTACCGAGTTCCCAATCCAGTGGAATTTGGGGTAGTGATTACAGATAAGGAAATGCGCATCCGTCGGTTTTTAGAGAAACCTTCCACAAGCGAAATTTTTTCAGATACGGTCAACACTGGGACTTACATTCTCGAACCATCTGTCCTAGACTACCTGCCAGAAAACATAGAATCTGATTTTTCTCAAGATTTATTTCCCCTTTTGCTAGCAAAAGGGGAACCGATGTACGGCTATGTAGCTGATGGGTACTGGTGTGATGTCGGTCACCTAGATGCCTACCGGGAAGCGCAGTACGATGCGTTGGCAGGAAAAGTCAAGCTAGAATTACCCTACCCAGAACAAAGATCGAGACTATGGGTGGGACAAAACACCACGATTGACTCCACCGCCAGAATTGAACCCCCAGTCATCATCGGTGATAACTGCCGCATTGGTCCACGAGTCAATATCGAAGCTGGAACCGTAATTGGTGACAACGTGAGCATAGGAAGTTACGCTGACTTAAAGCGACCAATTCTCTGGAATGGTTCCATTGTCGGAGATGAAGCTCATCTCAGTGCCTGTGTCATCGCTAGAGGTACAAGGGTAGCCCGTCGCGCTCAAATATTGGAAGGAGCAGTTATCGGTTCCCTCTCAACCGTGGGAGAAGAAGCCCTAATTAGCCCCGGCGTGCGCGTTTGGCCATCTAAGAATATTGAATCCGGTGCTACTCTGAACATGAATTTGATTTGGGGTAACACCGCTCAAAGGAATCTATTTAGTCAGCGCGGTGTCCAAGGCTTGGCAAATATTGATATTACCCCAGAATTTGCCGTAAAATTGGGTGCGGCTTACGGTTCTACTTTAAAACCAGGAACCCAAGTTGCCGTATCTCGCGACCAAAGATCGATCTCCCGCATGGTTTCTCGGTCATTAGTTTCCGGATTGATGTCCGTAGGGGTTCACGTCCAGAATTTGGAAGCTTCAGCAATTCCCATTACTCGCCTGGTAGTCCCCACCTTGACCGTTGCAGGTGGTCTTCACGTCCGGATACACCCAGATCGATCCGATCAGATTCTAATCGAATTTTTTGACCATAAAGGGATCAATATCTCAAAGGCGAAAGAGAAGAAAATTGAGGGGGCATATTTTAAGGAGGATTTGCGGCGCTCGGCGATTCACGAAATTGGCAACGTGAATTATCCCACTCAGTTAATCGATCTCTATACTACTGGATTTGAGAAACATCTGAATTCTGAAGCAATTCGCAATAGCGGTGGCAAAATTATCATTGACTACGCTTATGCCGTGTCTGGTGCTGTATTACCTGTATTGTTAGCTAAGTTCGGCTGCGATGCGGTTGTTCTCAATGCCAGTTTGAGCCAAATGTGCCTCTCTGACAATGAACGAGAGGAATTGTTAAGTCAGTTGGGTAAAGTGGTTGTGGCTCTAAAAGCCAATTTTGGTGTTCAGGTGTCGGCAAATGGGGAACAGCTTATTTTAGTAGATGAATCTGGACATCCCGTGCGAGGTGAAACTTTGACTGCGCTAATGGTGAGTGTTATGTTGACTGCTCATCCACGGAGCAGTGTTGTTGTACCTGTCCACGCTTCCAGTGCCATTGAGCAAATTGCCCGACGGCATGAGGGGAGAGTGATTCGCACCAAAGCTAATCCAGCCGCTTTGATGGAGGCATCTCAATCTCATCATAATGTGGTATTGGGAGGTTCTGAGGAAATGGGTTATATTTTCCCGCAACTCCATCCCGGATTTGATGCGATGTTCTGTATTGCCAAGCTAATTGAGATGTTGACAATTCAGGAGCGCACTATTGCTCAGATTCGGACTGAACTGCCCCAGGTGTGCCATAAAAGCTACACAATGCGCTGTCC
>NZ_JAMZMM010000686.1 GCF_024178385.1 Limnofasciculus baicalensis BBK-W-15
CATTTGGATCGTCAAATCCTGGTTAAATAATAAAGGATATCGCCCATATCCTTCATCCCTACAGCCTTAATTAAAACTCAAAATTCAAAACTCAAAACTCAAAACTCTCCTATGCACGCTCTTTCTATTCCAACTTGGATTATTCACATTTCCAGTGTCATTGAGTGGATTGCCGCAATTTGGTTAATCTGGACTTATGGCGAAATCACGGGTAATCGTTACTGGTGGGCTTTATCTGCCGCCATGTTACCCGCATTGGTGAGTGCTATGTGCGCCTGCACCTGGCACTTCTTTGATAATCTAGATTCCTTAGAGTGGCTTGTCACTCTTCAGGCTTCAATGACAGTTTTAGGTAATTGCACCGTCTGTGTTGCTGCTTGGTGGATTTGGCATTGTACGCGACAGAAAGATCCAAATAAAATTGATAAATCTATCTAAAGATACGGAGAAACCCGGTTTCGCCGAAGTTACCGGGTTTCTGAGGTGTAATCGATTGACATTAAATCTACTGTAAATCCGATCGAAATCTAGATCAGTCTTAATTAAAATAAATGATTACCAAAGAGACATTATTTGCCCTTTCCCTATTTCCCTACCTGGGATTTTTATGGTTTCTCACTCGCTCTGGAGAAACCCCCCGTTTGGCACTAATTGGGTTTTACCTAATCTTAGTTTTTGTTGCCGTTACCATCCCCGCCGGAATTTATGCCCAAGTGGGTTATGGAAAAGAATTAGCTAACGTTGATTGGTTACATGGCAGTGCTGAGTTTTTCTTGACATTATCAAATATTTTAGTAGTGTTAGGTTTCCGGCAAGCAATTATTGAATATAAGCGGAATCAATAAAAGTTAGCGGTTAAAACCGCAGCTACACAGACAAAACCCGCCTGTGCGGGTTATGAAACCCTCGATTTTTCGATAGTCTGCGCAGGCAGACTTGGTTTGTGTAGCCGCGATTTCCAATCGCCGATGCTGGGCGGTTGAAACCGCAGCTACACAGACAAAACCCGCCTGCGCGGGTTATGAAACCCTCGATTTTTCGATAGTCTGTGCAGGCAGACTTGGTTTGTGTAGCCGCGATTTCCAATCGCCGATGCTGGGCGGTTGAAACCGCAGCTACACAGACAAAACCCGCCTGCGCGAGTTATGAAACCCGCGATTTTTCGATAGTCTGTGCAGGCAGACTTGGTTTGTGTAGCCGCGATTTCCAATCGCCGATGCTGGGCGGTTGAAACCGCAGCTACACAGACAAAACCCGCCTGCGCGAGTTATGAAACCCTCGATTTTTCGATAGTCTGTGCAGGCAGACTTGGTTTGTATAGCCGCGATTTCCAATCGCCGATGCTGGGCGGTTGAAACCGCAGCTACACAGACAAAACCCGCCTGCGCGAGTTATGAAACCCTCGATTTTTCGATAGTCTGTGCAGGCAGACTTGGTTTGTATAG
>NZ_JAMZMM010000687.1 GCF_024178385.1 Limnofasciculus baicalensis BBK-W-15
CTCCTACTCCTCATCCAGAAACCCCAACTATTGTTACCTCAACTGGCACTACTATCGTAAATCCCAATCCCATCTCCCAGCGAAACCCCCTCGAATCATTAGCCCACCTTGTCGGAGATATTTTAGGAGTAAAACCTGAAATTAACCTCAACCAAGAAACCGGAAACTACACATTTATTTGGCCAATTCCCAACGCACCAAATTTAACCCTAAATGCCCCCTACATAAACCTACCCCTAAACCAACCAGATGATATTGTTACCCTAATAGATAAAAAATTTGAAGAGCAATTTGAAAACTATATAGGAGAAGACATCACCCACAAAAAAGTCACCACAGCCAGCTTGCGAGATAACCTCAAAACCATCGAAAAACAAACTGGACAAAGAACAGTAGTTATCTACGCACTCCCACTGCCCGACGGCTTGCAACTTGTATTAGTACCACCCGAAGGTTCACCCATTTCCAAAATAGTTCCAGAAGCTGATAGCAAAACCTTACGCCGCGAATTACAGAAATTTTACCACACTCTCAACGATTACAATAGTGACTCCTACTTACCAATTTCTCAACAACTATATCAGTGGTTCATTGCTCCCTTAGAAACCGAACTAAACGCCTTAAAAATAAACACCCTAATTTTCTCAATGGATGGAGGATTACGGATGATTCCCCTCGCTGCATTACACGACGGCAAGCAATTTTTAATCGAAAAATACAGTATAGGTTCCGTTCCCAGTATCAGCCTCACCGACACAAGTTACCAAAACATAAAAGAAGCTAAAATATTAGCCATGGGAGCATCAGAATTTCCCAACTCCACACTAGCACCCTTACCCGCAGTCCCTATAGAATTATCTACTATCCTCCAAAAAGTAGGTAAAGGAGAATCATTCCTCAACGAACAATTCACCATAAACAATCTCCAAAATCAGCGCAGCAAAACCAAATTTGATATCGTTCACCTATCAACTCACGCCTCCTTCCCTCTCGACGAAAACCAAAGTCCCTACATTCAACTGTGGGATACAAAAATAGGATTAAACGAACTAAGACTAGTACAATGGTATGCTCTCCCAACCGTAGAATTATTAGTACTCAGTGCTTGTGAAACAGCAGTAGGAAATAACAATAATGAGATGGGTTTTGCCGGATTATCAGTACAAGCAGGAGTCAAATCAGCCATGGCAAGTCTGTGGCAAATGGACGATTTAGGTACACTAGCCTTAATGACCGAATTTTACCAACAACTCCACACAGAAAAAATCTCCCTCAAAGCAGAAGCCCTCCGCCAAACACAACTTGCCATGCTACACTCTAAAGTCCATATTGATTCAGGTAAATTAATCGGAACAAACACCAAAGTTAACTTACCAAAAGAATTAGTAACCCAAAAAAATCGCCAATTATCTCATCCCTATTATTGGGCAGGCTTCACCATAAT
>NZ_JAMZMM010000255.1 GCF_024178385.1 Limnofasciculus baicalensis BBK-W-15
TCTATAAAAGACCGCACCCCCCACTCCCCACTCCCCACTCCCATAGCTCAAAGGAACCCCGGTTATGTCATTGGTGAAAGCTAAACTCATTTCCACAGATGGAGGCGGAACTATTGAGTTCATGTTCAATCCCAACCAGTTGGGATTCACTCAGCAAATTAATTTAACTAAAAATAGCGGCGCACGGACAGGCAGAGGACTACCCAAAGTTAACTTTGCCTACCCGGAACCCTGCAAACTCAGTATCAACGATATTATGTTCGATACCTACGAGACTGGAGAGAGTGTCCTAGCATATATATCACAATTTGAAAAAGCACTAAATTTTGCCGAATCCGGAGAAGGTAAGGAAAAACGCCCACCTACATATCTATTTACTTGGGGTGCTACGCAATATATTCGCTGCTTTATTACCAACTGTACCTACAATTTGACTATGTTTCTGGAGGATGGCACGCCAGTACGTGCCAAGGTTAATCTTTCTCTGGAAGAGATTGATGAATCCACCTCCCAACCAGGAATGGGAACCCCTCAGCCTAGTAGTTCCCAACGTCAGGGTAATAGTCGGGGTAATGGTAGTTAGTAACGATTCCCAATTCCCTGGAAGAGTTTTGAGTTTGGAATTCTTAATTTTGAATTGAAACTCAAAACTCAAAGCTCAAAACTCAAAACTCTTTTTCCTATTCCATGCCTACAACTTACATAGCGGAACCAATATTAGAAATTGATGGTCAAGCAGCAGCGGCAAGTTTGATCGAGGATATTCTGGAAATCTCGGTAGAAGAGAGTCTCCATAAACCGGGCACGTTTACTATAGTAATTAATAATGATTATTTTCCAGGGCGATCGCAAGATCAGACTTGGCGATATGCCAGCTTGTTTGAAATTGGCAAATCAATTAAGATTGGATTTACTTCTAGTACCAGTCAAGCCAGAGAATTTGCCCAAGAAAAAAAGGACTATATCCTAGAAGGGGAAATCACGGGGATGGAGTACCACTTCACCAGTGATTCTCAAGCGCCGATGATTATTCGCGGTTATGATGTCTCCCATCGCCTCACGCGGGGACGTTACAACCGCTCCTTTCAGAATATGACGGATACGGATATTGTCAGAAAAATTGCGGGGGAAGTGGGAATACCAACAGGGACTATTGATAATACAGGAGGTCCTTATGGTTATGGGGATATCGGCGGTGGTAATGGCTATATTTTCCAACAAAATCAGACTAATCTGGAATTCTTGAGGGAACGGGCAAATCGCAATGGTTTTGAGCTATTTGTTAAAAATGGTAAGCTTAACTTCCGTAAACCTAAAGTTGAAGAGTCTCTAGAATTAGAGTGGTTGAAGGATATCCACAGTTTTGAGGTGAGAGTTAGTAGTGATGAACAGGTGAGTGAAGTTGAGGTACGGGGTTGGGACTATAGCCAAAAGCGATCTATTGTAGAAACAGCGCGTAATGGGCGAGTTTTTACTAAAACCAAACATGGTGAAGGAGTTAAAACTAGTAAGAGCTTTAAAGGACAGCCGCCTACGCCCAAGATGATAGTAGTGGATAAACCTGTATCCAACGGTTCTGAAGCGCAAAATATTGCCCAAGCTTTGTGTGATGAATTGGCGGGACAATTTGTCCAAGCGGATGGTAAAGCAGAAGGAAATCCCAAAATTCGGACTGGGACATTGGTGAAAGTTAAGGATATGGGCAACTGTTCTGGTGAATATTACGTGACGAGTTGTTGTCATCTGTACCAAGAACGGGTCTACACTACAGAATTTAGCGTGCGAGGTTCGCGAGGAGATAATGGAGTTGCATCTGTGATGTCATCCTCATTAGCCACCAAAACCGCCCAAAATCTCCTGGTTGGTTTGGTTACTGATAACAAAGACCCCAACGGCTGGGGAAGAGTCAGGGTAAAATTTCCCGCTTTTACAGAAGATGATACCAGCTATTGGGCACGGGTTGTGGCAACAGGTGCAGGAGCAGATCGCGGTTTTGATTGTTTACCAGAAATTAATGATGAAGTGATGGTTGCTTTTGAACATGGCGATATGCAGCGTCCTTATGTGATTGGTGGGGTTTTTAATGGTAAAGATAATCCGCCGGAAAAAGTAGATGATAGTGTAGTTGGTGGTAAAAAGCGTCTCCGCACTTTTAAAACCAGAACAGGACATAAACTACAGTTTGTGGAAGAGGATAAGGGCAGTAGTAAGAAAGGGATTTCTCTTGATACTGTTGCTGGTCATCATGTCCAGATGAATGACACAGACAAGTTTGTCGAAGTGAATACTAATGGTGGTCATAAGGTGCGTTTGGACGATCAGAATAAGAAGATTTTGATTCAAACTACTAATGGTAATAAGTGTGAAATGAGCGATAGTGGGGATAAAATCACTATTAGTGCTAACCAAAAGATTGAGATAATAGCACAGACGGGCATTACTCTGAAAGTGGGTAGTAGTTCGATAGAAATGACCCCAGCAGCTATTACAATAAAATCTACCGCTCACAAAGTAGAACTAGGAGCGGCAGGGATTACTATTGATACTCCAGGTCAAGCTCAACTGAGTGGAACTCAAACCTCAGTGCAAGGTAAAGCAATGGTTAGCGTTTCTGCACCTATGGTAAGTCTTGGGTAGTAATGTTGTTAGTTGTTGGTTGTTGGTTGTTGGTTGTTAGTTGTTGGTTGTTGGTTGTTAGTTGTTAGTTGTTAGTTGTTAGTTATTGGTTATTAGTTATGAGTTGGTGAGTATTAATATAACAAATAACAAATAACAAATAACAAATAACAAATTAACAAGAGGAGCAAAACAATGCCATTACAAACTTGTATGGGAGCAACGCTTCAATGTATACCTTTTGGATTAGCACCCAGTTCGTTAATTGTCATTCCTAAAGGTCCACCTGTATCAGTTCAGGGTATGCTAGCTGCTACTATTATGGATTTTGTACCAATTGCCAATATTCCACCCTTTGGTATGTGTATTTCCATAGCCAATCCAGCCGTAGCAGCAGCTACCACTGCCGCTTTGGGTGTCTTAACTCCTATGCCTTGCATACCTGTTCCCGTGGGACCATGGAAACCTGGGGCAATTAAGACTAAAATTAATAAGTTTCCAGCACTGGATAACTTATCTGTCTGTAACTGTATGTGGGGAGGGGTAATTAAGATAGTTACGCCGGGACAATTTAAGGTAAGTGTCCTTTAAGAGTCTATCCGAAGAAGCTAACCGATGTTTCCTCAATTGTTACTGCCAAAAGATAAGTACGTCCAAGTCTCTATATGCCTCAACCAGGTACACCTAGATGGTATAACACCAACAGAGGCGATCGCAAAACTGATGGAATTGGGCTACCAACCTGAATTGCGCTATCAAGTTGACCCCGATACCGAGGAATTGCACTTGTATGGAGTCATCCACGAGAAACATTTGAGTGAATCGGAGATGACACAAGAAAAATGCCATCAACTTTGGCAAGCTTTCAGCAATAACACTATTCTCTACGTTATTGGTACTCCTACGATAGATTGCCATCAATGGATAGCTATCTGTGACTTGGAGGATTTTGCCCAAAAAGAACAAGAATATCATCAATATCTTAACACCCTACCTCAGCCAGTTCCACCAGTAAGCAATCCCGAACATATTGCCAGTGGTGCATCTATTAGCAAATGTTAGATTAATGGTAGGTTGGGAAGATTTTACTCCAATTACTAATACCTACCTTTAAGGAAGAAACTGCTACCATGATTGAAACACTACCCAAACTATTAACCTTAGTACCTAAGATTTTCTCGAAAAAACCTCTGCGTACCTCTGTGTTAACCTCTGTGCCCTCTGCGTTAAAAAAATATCCTATGCTTGAGGAGACTGACTTACTAGTAGTATATTTAAGACATTTAGGAATTATAAAATGGCTGATAACTCCAAATGGACTCACCTAGGTAGTGGACTAACATTCCCATTAAGGGTAAACTTACAAGGTAGCCCCCAACTCAGTTCTGAAATCCGGAACATTGAAGAGTCAATTGGGATTATTTTGGGTACAAAGGTAGGGGAGAGGGTGTACCGCCCAGATTTTGGCTGTCGGTTGTCGGATCTTGTCTTTGCGCCGATGAATACGGAAACTCTTTTATTAATCCGTATCTATGTTGAGGAAGCTTTGAAAATGTGGGAACCTCGGATTGAGTTAGATGGGGTTTTTACTGAACCGGATCAGATGGGAGGTAGAGTGAATATTATTATTCAATATCACCCTAAAGATTCTCACGATTCTCGGAGTTTGGTTTATCCTTTTTATTTACAACCTTCGGGTTAGTTATTGGTTATTAGTTGTTTGTTGTTGGTTATTAGGGTGAGGGAGGCAGCGGATGGATTTGGGGTTTTAGCTGTTAACAAACAACAAACAACAAACAACAAATAACAAATAACAAATAACAAATAACTAACAACAAATAACTAACAACAAATAACCAATATGGAATTTGATTTTTTACCGAAATTACCTAAATCTAATCTGGACGATCGCAAATTCCAGGATTTAGTGGATGAATGTATTTTACGCATCCCTCGCTATTGCCCGGAGTGGACTAATTATAATCCTAGCGATCCTGGTATTACTCTGGTTGAATTATTCGCGTGGTTAACTGACCAAATGTTGCTGCGGTTCAATCAAGTACCTCTCAGAAACTATATTACTTTTCTGGAATTATTAGGAATTCGTCTAAAACCTCCGATCCCTGCTCAAACAGTTCAGACATTCTATATGAGCGCTACTTTACCTGAAAATTATAGAATTCCAGCAGGTACGGAAGTAGCAACACTACGAACCCAAACTGATGAAGCGATTGTTTTTACTACTGTCCGCGATTTGATAATTGGCAAACCCAGTATCAGACATTTTTTAACATCTGAAACTGATGAAGAACAACCTCAAGTTTTACGAGATCGCTTTGTTGGTTCATGGAATCAGGAATCGAATGGAGATTGGAGTGGTTCAACTTTATCCTGTTTTAGCGAACAACCTCAAGCGGGGAATTGTTTTTATTTAGTATTCGATCCTGATGGGGAAATTGAAGGAAACGCGATCGCAATTACTTTCAAAGGTGAAGCGGCTACTGCTACAGGGATTAACCCAGAAAATCCGCCCCGTCGCTGGGAAGCTTGGAATGGTGACTATTGGGAATCTGTTTTATTACAGGAATCTGACGATTATACCAAGGGATTCAGTTTTAGCGAATTAGTGCGTCAAGGGGGAAATCCTTTGCAAGGAGCAGATGTTCTCTTACATTTAAACCCGCGTTGGCCTGTTAGTCAATTTGTGACTTATCGAGGAAGGTGGTTGCGCTGCGTCTATAATGAAACCGATCGATATCAGTCTGGTTATATTCGATCTCCCCGGATTGTCGGATTAAGTACTCGTTCCATTGGCGGCACAGTTGAAGCGATTCAATGTAGCACGATTAGAAATGAAATTTTGGGAGAAAGTGATGGGAATCCTGGACAAACTTTTCAATTACAAGGGACAGGAATTTTACCTCGGCAAACAGACGAACATCTTTTAGTAACACCTCCTGGAGGATTACCCCAAATCTGGCAAGAAGTGAATGATTTTGCAGATTCAGGACCAGAAGATCTGCACTATACAATAGATTCAAGAACAGGTACAATTCAATTTGGACCGCTGCTAAGAGAACCAACTCAATTACGGGATCGCACTCAATGGCGGATGACATCCCAAAGAGTTACAGAGCGTCAAAATTACCCACTTTTGCCAGAAGCAAGAGGACAATTAGCTAATGGTACTATGCCTAGATTGGATGCCGCTTCTCTTCAGGATATGGAACGTCAATATGGAGCAGTACCCCCTAGAGGCTCGCTAATTCTGATGGTATCTTACCGCATCGGCGGCGGACAAAAAGGTAATGTCCAAAGTGGTAGTATCAAGATTTTAAAATCGGCTATTCCCTACATTACTAACACCATTAACCATACCGCAGCTCGCAACGGAGCCGATGCTGAATCTTTAGAAGATGCAGTAATTCGAGTACCTCGCCTCTTGCGTACTCGCGATCGCGCTGTTACTCCAGAAGACTTTGAATATCTTGCCATGGAAGCGGGCGGAGGAGGAATTGCGCGGAGTCGCTGCTTAACACCAAAGAAAAAAGAGGATGCTGGTATTGTACGCCTATTGCTTGTCCCTCAAGCGAATACAGACTCAATTGAGCAAGGGTTGGGTATCGATCCGGATTTCTTCAAAATTACCCCCCAACTTCGGGATAGAGTTAGTGCTTATCTGGATGAGCGACGATTACTAGGAGTTGAGGTAAAATATCAGGAACCAACTTATGTTGGCGTTGCAGTGCAAACTGAAGTTGCCTTAGAGCCAGCCTACAATAATCCTTACGCCCAACAGGAAATTCTCACCAAATTGCAAGTTGCTCTCTACCGCTTCCTCAATCCCCTCACAGGTGGACCAGAGGGTACAGGTTGGCCTTTTGGTCGTCCAGTCTATTCTTCAGATATTGTAACTTTATTGCAAAGCATTTCCGGGGTACGCTATTTAGGGGCGGTACAACTATTTGAATTGCGTCAATCTCCACAAGGTTGGCAGAGAAACTTACCTCAAGAGCCTGTAATTGACCCCGGTCCATTGGGATTAATCTGTTCCTGGTACAATAATCGCCTACGATCTGGTCATGCGATCAATATTTTTTGAATAAGGGGCTAGGGGCTAAAATAGTTTTGAGTTTTAAGTTTTGAGTTTTAAGTTTTAATTCAAAATTGATAACTAAAAACTCAGAACGATATACTTCATACTTCATACTTCATACTTCCCAACTCCCCACTCCCCCCAAAAATGACCCAAACTCGCGATATTGTACCCTTACGTTTGCAACTGACATCAATGAATGTGTCAGAGATAATTCCCGCACCAACTAAAGCAGGGGAAGAGGAGAGAGGTTCCCCTCTGGCAACGATGAATGGGAATGAACAAAGATTTAAGGGTTGTGAGGTTACTCTATACCCTGGAGAAGCAAGTGAAATGCTGATTCAGCTTGAAAATCGAGGCGATCGCACTTTACAATTTAATATTTCTATTGAGGGTGACTTTCCCTCTGAGTGGTATCGCGTTAGTGTCGAAGGGAGGGAACTCCTGCCCAAAAGAGAAAAAGAAGCTGTTATTTACTGGGAAATTCCCGACGATTTCTTTGAGTCGGATGAAGTTGGTAAGTACAGTAAATCTCTATTACTGGATTATCAAGGTAAGATTTATGTCTCTTATTCTGAAGCAGACACAGGGCGACATTTTAGTGAATCTTCTATATTTAATCTCTACATCCGTCCCCGGAGTCTGTACCCCAAATTTTTACCAGAAATCTATCGAGAAGTGGATTTTATTGGTCGCTTCCTGAAGATTTTCGAGCAGACTTTTGAACCCACAGTCCAGGCTTTGGACGCGATGTGGGCTTATCTCGATCCTTTAATGACTCCGGAGGCGATTTTACCTTTTCTCGCCCATTGGGTAGGTTGGCAGCTCAATCCTGCTTTAAGTTTAAATAGGCAGCGGTATCTGATTCATCAAGCGATGGAAATCTATCGCTGGAGGGGAACTCGTCGGGGATTGCGGTTTTATTTACATTTGTTCACTGATTTGCCCCTTGATGAAGATTTGGCAGAAGAGGAGAAGCATATTAGTATTCGGGAAATGTTTACTGAGGGTTTTGTGATGGGGAATACTAAGTTAGGCGAAAGTGCCTTTGTTGGTGGTGGACAGCCTTATCATTTTACGGTGGTATTGCGTACTGATAGTACGATGGAGATTGATGAAAAGTTAGTGCGGGAAATTATTGAGCAGGAAAAACCTGCTTTTTGTACATATCAATTGGATATCGTTTGATGGTGCGTAATCTAAATCATAATATTATTATCCATAATCTGACGTTGATTACGCCGACTTTCAATAATTCGCTTTTTGATAGTTTGTAGCAGCATTTATAGCAGTTGATGAAGTCAGTTAAGACACTCTGAATTGCTGAAGCCTTTGATTCTATTCCCTTCTTCCCCTAGCCCCTAGGCTCTAACCCCTAGTCCCTAGCTATATGTCAGAATACTTAGCTCACAATCAGCCAAATCTAGAACAATTAAATCAATGGATCGAATTTTTTCATGCCCATGGCTTTCTCGTAATTCAAAATGTCCTCACACCTGAACAATGCGATTTGCTCAAAAATGATTTGGATGATGCTTTAAAGAAAGCTCAGGTAAAAAATTATCAGAAATCAAAAAAGATTATGCCGCGAATGTTTGAGGATTCTCAGCATAATCTAGATTTGTTTGCTCTGGAGCCAATCGTGACATTTGCAGAACATCTCATCGGTGGAGCTAATGGCGCTAGCTACTCAATGGAGGATGGTATTCCTAATGCCAATACTATTCATGTTATCCACAATAATTCGTTTAAAATTCCTCCGGAAACTGATGGGTTAGCTAAAAATGCTTGGCATCAAGATGATACACCCCACATTCTCTCTTTGGATGGCAATCCTTTAACTAATATCCGTCTGAATGTATTGGCATTTACCGTAAATTATTACCTGACAGACGTTATATCTGAAGAGAATGGACCAACTCAAGTGATTCCTGCCTCCCATCTATTTGGGAAGTTGTGCGATGGTAATATTGCCGGATATGAAGACAGAATCTATAGCTGTTTGGGCGGGATGGGTTCGGCTGTTTGTTTTAATAATCAAGTTTGGCATAGAGGAGCTAGGAATAGTTCCTCAGTTACTCGTTATATTACACAGATTACTTATGCTAAAAGACTTGTCGGGCATAAGTATGAGCCATTCATGAATTATAAGAAAATAGCCTGAAAACCCCGTGACTTGAGTCCGGGGATGAAAGGCAT
>NZ_JAMZMM010000688.1 GCF_024178385.1 Limnofasciculus baicalensis BBK-W-15
GGATGATTAAAGTAGCGCAGTTATTGCGGGAAGAAGGATTAGATGCCTCTTCCGCTAATTTAATTGATGCGGTAAGATTAGCAGAATCTTTGGCAGGATTGCGCGATCGCAGTTTCCCTGGTTTGTCAGAATTAAATGAAGCTACCCAAACCGTCTTATGCTTTGGTAGCGATTTGCCCATGGGCTTGATTCACGATAAACTCATTGTCGGAGAATGTTTGGGATCTGTACCTGATGAAACTGAGATGGTTCCCTTGCAGCGTGACTTGCAGCGGCTACAAAAGCGACTGCGAATGCCACAGGAAGTGACGGAGAAACTATATGAGCTAGACTTGCGTAAAGAAAATGATTTAGCGCGATCGCAATTACTACACCGTCTCAATCTACTTGCTATTCCTTGGGGTATTTTATCTCAGAAAACAGGACAAGGAACTTTTAAAGAAAAATGGCGGGTGCGGTGGCAACCGGAATTTGCGGTTAAGTTAATTGAAGCGGGCATCTGGGGGAATACTATTCTAGATGCAGCAACTGCTTCTAGTCGCAATTTAGCTGAAAAGATACCAGAATTACCTGGATTAACTCGCTTATTAGATCTAGTATTACTAGCTGATTTACCTGATGCAGTGGGTTACATCATGAATCGCTTGCAAGCTGAGGCGGCTCTGACTAGGGATGTCACATATTTAATGGCAGCTTTACCGCCTTTAGCTAATGTGCTGCGTTATGGTAATATTCGCAAAATCGATAGTAATATTGTCCGTCATGTCGTGGATGGGTTAGTGGCAAGAATCTGTATTGGTTTGCCGGGATGCTGTTATTCTCTAGATGATGATGCGGCAAGTAATATGTATCAGCTATGCCATCAAGTAAATAGTGCCATCTCTCTATTACAAAATGAATATTATAAAACTGCTTGGCAGAAGGTACTAACTCAACTAGTGAATATGCCGATAATTCATGGATTACTATCAGGTTACAGTTGTCGGTTATTGCTGGATGGTAATATTTGGGATACAGAGGAAGCATCGCGACGGATGGGATTGGCACTTTCTCTTACTAATGAACCCACCCAATCGGCTGCTTGGGTAGAAGGGTTTTTGAAAGGAAGCGGACTATTGTTACTCCACGATGGTAAACTATGGCAGGTTTTAGATAGCTGGGTCACTCAGTTAAATGAGGATACTTTCACCACATTATTACCCCTCCTGCGCCGTACTTTCTCAACCTTTTCTCTAGGGGAAAGGCATCAAATTGGGGTACAGGTAAGACGGGGAGATACTGCCCAAGCTGGGGATATGGCAGAAATTGATTTGGAATGTAATGCCTCTGACAGGCATCGCCATCCCCCTAACCTAGTACTACCAATTTTAGCTCAACTACTAGGACTAGTGCAGGTGGGCAGAAATAACCCATCAGTTGTGAGCAGGGGAGGAGGGGAGC
>NZ_JAMZMM010000689.1 GCF_024178385.1 Limnofasciculus baicalensis BBK-W-15
AATCTACAATATCTGCCAATTCTGATCTAAGGAAAGTATTTGATGTTCAAGTCGAGCTTTAACACTTACCGAAAGCGCCAACGAAGGTTGCCCATCCTGGCAATCGTCATGGCGATACCCGTAGCATTGATTCTCTTAGAATTATTGGCTCGGTTTTTTGTTGGCGTTTCGGGCAAAAGCACCGAGTTGGCAGCCTATGAGGGGGAACCCGCAAACGCTAACGTTTACCGTCTCAAGTTCCTCAACAAAAATAAACAGCCTTATGATGGTTTATCAGATCGGGGTAAACTTGCTGCCCAACGAAGTATAGCTCTAGGCTATAGGTTAGTTCCCGGACAGCAGAGCAATTTATGGCGGATTAACGAACAAGGTTTCCGGGAGGATCGACCAGTGCCGTTGAGCAAGCCCAAAGATGAAATTCGGATTTTTCTCTTAGGGGGTTCCACTGCTTTTGGTCAATGGAATCCCAGTAACCAATCTACATTAGCTCATAAACTAGAAGTGCGTCTTAATGAACGGGTAGCCCAGCAAAAGAATTCTCCAGAAAAATACCGACCCCAAGAGTTACCGTTTTACAAGCCAGATTTAAGGAAAGCCCTTGCTTTGCCTCCCAAGATGCGAGAGGGTAACTATCGCGTAATTAATGCTGCTGTACCGGGATATGCTTCTGGCAATGAATTGGCTCAGTTAGCGGTTGAAATTCTGCCCTACAGTCCAGATGCAATTGTGGTTATGGATGGGTATACAGATTTAATTCTGCCCAGCAATAGCCAAGGAATGGATATTCCCCGTGCGGAAGAATTTCTGAGCAAGGCATCGGGGCATTTTTGGACTGTCCTTTCTCAGCGACTGGATCGTGCGATCGCAGATACTTATTTAGTCAGAGCAACCCAATACTGGCTCTTGCGCCCTCAGTTGTCAGTTAGTCGGTTGACTCTTATGGCAATAGATGATACATCCCCATTAGATCAACACCTAGCTCCTGACTCGGCTGAATTAGAACGTCGGGTAGCCCGCTACCGCCTTTACCATCAGCAAATGGTTCGCCTCACTGCAGGGGCAGGAATTCCTTTAGTCATCGCAATTCAGCCTGAAATCACTGGGCGTGCCAAGCTTCCCACCAAGGAAGAGCAGGCAATTTTGGATGAATTAGGAGGGGTATACAAAAAACAGATACAACTTGGTTATACCGAATTAGCACAAGCTATCCAGGAAATTCAGAAAGCATCTCCCAAAAATGCGAAGACGCTAAATTTCTACAATGTTTATGAAAATGTTCCCGACCGAGTATTTTTGGATGCTATCCACTTAACTGAGAAAGGGAATAGCGTGTTATCAGAGAGTTTTTACCAAACTCTCACCGCTTTACCCAAACTGCAAATCCCTCCCTCAAGGCCAATCCCTTAGAAAGAGGGGGAGTGGGGAGTGGGGTGTAG
>NZ_JAMZMM010000690.1 GCF_024178385.1 Limnofasciculus baicalensis BBK-W-15
GCGGGAATCCCCACGTCCATACCCGCTTCGGGTTGGCGTGGGATGAAAGACGAGTGAGCCGCCGATTGCACCCGTCCACTAGACGCAAAGGCGTAGCCAGCGGGAGATGGACGGGTGTATGAGAAGGCGAACAAATTCCCTGCTTGTCCCTTGGTCGATACTGTGTTATCATGGTTCTCTTAACTGCGATAAAAGTCATTGTGTTGAAGGCGGTCAAAGTCAGAATTTATCCAAGCATCGAGCAACAAAGTCATTTGGCGCAAGCCTTTGGCTGTGTTCGCTTTGTTTGGAATCAATCTCTGGCTATGATGTCCCAGACTTACAAAGAGACTGGCAAAGGCATATCCGCCTTCACGATGAAGAAGCAGATCCCAGTTTGGAAGACTGAGTATGAATGGCTGAAAGAATGCTATTCGCAATGCCTTCAATCCTCCGTACTGAATCTGTCGCAAGCTTTCATCAATTTCTTTGATGGTCGGGCGCAATACCCTACCTTTAAAAAACGTCAGGGTAGACAATCGATGCAGTACCCTCAGAACGTTAAAATTCTGAGTAATGTTGAGATTAAATTCCCTGGTAATCTTGGAGTGGTCAAGGCTAAAATTCATCGCGATTGTATTGGTGCATTAAGGACTGTGACGGTATCTAGAATGCCTGATGGTCGTTACTATGCCTCGCTATTGATGGATGATGGTATTGAAGTTCCAGCTACAAATGAAGGTGGAGAAGCCATTGGTATCGATCTAGGTTTGATTGACTTTGTTGTTACCTCGAATGGATCTAAATACCAGAACCCTCGACATCTTAAAAAGCACGAGTGCAACCTAAAACGTAAACAGCGCAAGCTATCTCGCCAGAAGGATAAAACTACTAACAGACGACGTAAGGCTAAACTAGCTGTAGCCAAAGTCCAGGCAAAAATAGCTAGAGTCCGTGAAGATTTCCGACACAAACTATCCCGTAAGATAGTTAACGAGAACCAAGTTATTGTAGTCGAGAATCTGGCAGTAAAGAACATGGTGAAAAATCATTGTTTGGCTAAGTCCATCAGTGATGCTGGATGGGGAATGTTCTGCACTATGCTTAAATATAAAGCAGAAGCAGAAGGCAAAGTTTATCTAGAAGTAGGTCGATTTTTCCCATCATCACATCTATGTTCAAATACTTTACTGTCGCTGCCTAAGATGGATTTATCGGTGCGTGAATTTGATTGTCCCCACTGTGGGAAGCGACACGATCGAGACATCAACGCAGCTATCAACATCAGAGACGAAGGCTTACGGTTATTGACGTTGGGAACCAGCGTTACTGCCAAGGGAGGCAATGTAAGACCAAAACAGTATGGGCGTAAGTCTACTACTGTCGAGGCGGTTGCCCTTGAACTTGGAAGCCCCCCTCATACTGGTACTCCAGTTGAGGGCGGGTAGTTCACT
>NZ_JAMZMM010000256.1 GCF_024178385.1 Limnofasciculus baicalensis BBK-W-15
ATCTTTAGGAATTGGCACAAATAAATCCGGATCGTCAGGGCGGTTGAAAGCGCAGCTAGACAAACCCAATCACCGACGATGGGTTGCAAGATAATTTCGATAAAGCCTATCAGACTGTGGCAGAGTCTTTGTATCAAAATATACTGGAGCGCCCTCGAAAAACTGCCCAAATATCGTAACCTTGTGATGGAGATAATTTTACTCAAAACTTTTAAATAGCTAATGCCCTCTATAATTTGATCCTTATGACTGCTTTATTCCCTATTCTCAAACCCATCAGTCAGCTCCGACTATCTCCCGGTAGTGTCGTGACAATCCCTAATGTGAGTTGGCAGGAATTTGAGTCAATTTTGCAGGAAATGGGAGAAGGGAGATCTGCACGAGTTACTTATAGCCAAAACACATTAGAAATTATGGTTCCTCTACCCGAACATGAAAAGCCAAAGGATTTAATTTCCGATATTGTGAAAACCTTATTAAAAATGTCCAATCGACGATACGAACCCTTTGGTTCAACCACTTTCAAACGGGAAAATACAGCAGGGGTAGAACCAGATGCTTGTTTTTACATCCAGAATTATCAACGGATGATTAATCGTCGTCGCCTCCAACCTGACGATCCGCCTCCCGATTTGGCAATTGAAACAGATGTTACTTCTAAAACCACTCTTGATGCTTATGAGGCGATTGGTGTGCCGGAACTTTGGATTTACAATAGTGGGAAATTCACTATCTATTTATTTCAGAATGGAAAGTATATCAATGCTAATACTAGTCCTCTTTTTCCAGGTATTCCTTTAACTCAACTTATTCCTGCTACAGTGGAAAGGGCTTGGCAAGTAGGAACAGTGCAAGCGTTGGTAGAGTTTGAAGAAGCGATCTCCTGAAGCAATTGTTAATTAATTTTCCATTGCTAAACATTGATTCTGCGAGATTATATAGATGCTATTACCAAGCTAATTGTTTCTCCTGTTGACAACTAAAAATCTCATCTGTTATCTGAATAATCAGGAAAGCAATCGCTTCATTTTGATCTGGTTGAGATAGGATGGTTTCTAGGTTACTTGGAGAGGGAATTTCATCTCCATCAGCTATCATAAATTCAATATGAACTGTCGCTAGGTAAGTCACCATTTTTTTTCTCCTTAGCCCTCTAATTGCTGGCTAAAAGAATTTGTGCGGCTGTCAATTGAAGGTTTGGAAAGGTGGATGAGACAATCAAATCGCTTCCTTGAAAGAGAGCTTCTTCATAGAATCCTGCCACTAATATTAATACTATTACCACCGCCCGCTGCGGATCGACGAGCCAATATTCTGCAATTCCCCTGGCTGCGTATTCAGAACGTTTGTAGCGATAATCTCGTTGCTCATTTTCTGTCCCGGGAGAAACGATTTCTACAACTAAAGCTGGTGGAGGCATATCAGAAGTGATGATACTTCTTGTACTTCCTCTGAGGGCAGTGGCGAGATCTTCAGTTAGTACAATTAAGTCAGGAATTCGCGTAGTGGTACGGGAACCAGTCACGACAATTTCTGTACCCCGACGCAATAATCTAGGCGGCACAAATTGCCCGAAGGCAAAAAGTAGGAAAATTGCGATCGCATTATTCAAATCGCTCTCTGAAGGCATTTCCACCAACTCTCCATTGACTAGTTCATAACGGGTATCTGTGCCGTCGTCATAGTTGAGGTATTCCTCCAGAGTCATAATCCGATTGGTGGTGGTTGTCATAGGAATTTTTCCTTGACGGATACAATACAGCTTACTTATCACTATACCTTATGGTTACAGGGTATGGAACTGAAGGACTTATTGTCAACTTAACTCAGGAAATTAATCCCAAGCAGCAGCATGAGGAATAATTTTGTTTAAAGTTTCTCCCAATTTTCTTTTAGCTTCCATTAATTCATAAGCATTCTGAAGCCTCAAAAAATATCCTTCCGATAGTCTAAAATACCTACATAACCGCAAATCTATATCAGCAGTAATGGAAATTTTGGTTTGAATAATTTCCTGAATAGTAAGATATGGTACGTCAATTGCACTAGCCAGATCGTTTTGACTTAACTCTAATTCTTCTAAGAATTCATACTTTAAAATTTCTCCAGGATGAGGATTATGAATTAATTTATTTTCCATAGTATTTACTCAATTATGATAATCAACAATCTCTACTTGATAAGCATTACCATTTTGCCATATAAAACAGAGTCACCACTGTTTAGTAATACGGATACTGTATTGTCCTACTCTATCTCCAGAAAGTGCTTCTAGATGATTCCCAGGGGGTAGTCGAAGATCGTCCAAATTTGCTGATGCTTCTAGTTGCCGCAATTTGCGCAAAGCCCTTTCTTGTATGTCTGATGGCAATTTTCGTGAACGTACACCCTGCCATATTTTTTCGGTTTCTTTAGAGGCAAAAGAAACAATCATCCATCTTTAACCCTTAAGTATTTATTTTTTATAATATCATATTAGCTTTTGCATTATTCAAATCGCTCTCTGAAGGCATTTCCACCAACTCTCCATTAACTAGTTCATAGCGGGTATCTGTGCCGTCGTCATAGTTGAGGTATTCCTCCAGAGTCATAATCCGATTGGTGGTGATTGTCATAGGAATTATTCCTTGACGGATAGGGCGTATTATTATTTTAACCTGTAGGGGCGAAGCATTCGGGGGATCAATTTTGTTTTGAGCCAATAATTTTGTATCCGTAGGCGATAGCCTTCCCGAAGGGTATGCTTCGCCCTGGTTTGTATCGTGGGATAAATTATTGATCGAACCAAGATTATTATATCCGCAAACAATTTAATTCTCCCAGGGTATACTTTCCCTTTCCCCATCACATACAGGGTGAAGCATTTGCGGATAAAGATGCTGATTTTCCCGATAAATATTGGCGCAAATGCTTCACCCCTACATCATTTATTGATATCAAAAACTATCGATAATTTCTGGTAAAATGTTATCTTATATAAAGAAGTAGGACATGAAGCCATAGACAGTACTTAACTTTCTAGAAATAGTTGTGTCTATTAATTTAGAAATCTCGAAGCCAAGAATTATTTTTACCAGTGCATAACCAGTAGACAGGTGCAACTAAACCAAAAGGTTGCCATTTACTTGGATCTGCAAGCACTCCGTTCTTGGCTCCAAAACCTTCTTCTACTAAAACATTAGGAGCTGGAGGTTCACCCTTCATACCAAATGCAGAACAAGCAAAGTAGGTAACTGATAAACCACAAGTTCTATACCAGTTATTGAACACATTGTGTGTTCTTGGAAAATTGATATTTATAAATTTTTCTAGATTGTTCCGATGTTCCCAAGCCTCTGGTTGATCAAATTTAGAGAATACAATAGCTATTCTGTAATTTTTTAGGTTCCTGTTCCCTTTACGCCAGCGATAATTTAATTCTTGCCCCAGAATACGAAAAGCTTTGGCATAATAACTATCACTAGACCTACATGTGGCATCAATTAGCAGAAGCAAACCTGATGATAATGCACAGTCGTCCAAGAAACTAATCGAGATATCGTCGGTTGAATTAGTATTTAATCTCTCAATTAGTTCCCCAGAATAATCTATGCAAGACAAGGAAAAGCTGAGATATTGCTGTCTTAGCCAGAATAGAGGATCTTGGCACAAACTTGGCTTTAAGTTTATTAGTAGATTATAGTAAGAGCTTCCATGCCAACCGAAATTAGTTGCTTCTAATTGTGATCCAGACTCTAAAATATTTCTAGCTGTATCTACCAAATGCACTGTCTCATCATTCATTGGCTGAACAGAGGTAATTGGATATCTGCCATCTGTATACGGCCAGTAAGCTAATGTTGCTAAAAATGTCGTCTTTCCAGAAGCGCGTGGACCAATTACTCTGATATCACAATATCCTAAATGTAGGGATGCCCTAAAAGGATTGATACGATTAAGTAGCACTGCTTTTGCTTTATTCCTACCAGGCGGAGTTAACTTTGCCCGTTCCGATTCAGGCGACTCCAGTCAATATTCATGCCCATCAACTTCTTCAGATATCACCTCATGTTCTGTTATATTCAGCGGCATCGGTGCTAGCTTAGTAGTTAAATTCTGCTGCATAAACCGCTTAACCTGTCGATAAATCTGACTATTCCTATCCCCCACCTTACAAATAGAAATATGGTCAAAATCCATCGAGACAGGAATCACCCCCTTAATCCCAGGATCAGCACTAGTTTGATTCACTACTAAAATCCCGCGAGTAGGTCGATTTTCACAGTAAACTAACATCGGAATTTGACTAAATTGTTCATCATTCCGATACACATTAATTAATTCCCGCAAACGAGAATGATGTGCCTCCAACTCCTCAACCGAAACAGTAGTTTGGAGAATCCCGCTAATATGCTTAATCCAACTTGCCATATCGGAGCCAGAATGGGGCGTAGACAAGAAAACAATCCCCTTCGTCTGAGATGATATTGCACTCCATTTACCAAAATCTCTGGCACTCCGCAGCATCTGCTTTACTAGCAATCCCCCCATACTGTGAGTAATAAAAATAATCGGGCGATCCCCTATATCATAACTATCCAATAGATCTAAAATATTTGTAGCTCGATCCGCCAAAGGCATACTATTCCCTTTCCACCGAAAAGGTTCCACCTCATACCCCAGGGACCAAATCCCCACATCAGGTAAATCTTCCCCCAACCAGAAAGGCCAAAAATTATTATCATTATCTAGTTCCTGCGGATGCCAAGTTCCCCGCGCACTACCACCTAATCCGTGGACAAAAATCACATCTCCACGGCGAGATAAATTCTCACAACCCGCAATTTGGATTAAATCGTTAGAGTTACTCACAGCCTAACTGGTATAGTAAAAAGTTTAGCAGTAATCAGATCTTAACAGATCCTCTTCAAGCCTATTTAGTGTTATGGAATCAGCTTGGCTCCTGCCCCTGGTAAAAGCAATTTTCCCCAGCGGTGAGAGAATAGTAACTCAAGTGCCCAAACTACCATCATGACCACGGGTGGTACAATGCAACCAAAGTGACTAATTTATCCGACTTGGTATCGATAACATCGTCTTATGGCAGCCGCAACGTCCTTAAATCAAGCATCTGATGTCTCTGGTGAGAGCTACCTCGTAGTTGGGTTAGCCACCTGCTTTATCAAAGAAGATGGAGAAGTTCATGAGGTCAAAATCCTTGAACCAATCCCCTCTGCCGCCCTAGAAGCCATTCTCAAAGGCATTCCCACATCTTATGAGTTAGCTTCCGGTACAACCTTGGGTGAGTTAATTGGCGGTGACACCCCTCAAAAACTACCGGAGTTTCCGCCAAATGCTCAGTTTTGCGATGATTTCGCCCAGCGTGCTATCTCTGCGGCACGGACTTATAAGACTCGTACTGAAGCACAATCCCATATTCCCGCAGGCACTACACGCAAAAATTTCAACTATTCTACAGAAAGGAAGCGAGTGCTAAATCAAACACGGGTAGTACATCGGGAAGACGATGTTAAACAACACGAGTACACTCACAAAGTTCTTTAAATTGGTCATTTGTCATTGATGATTAGTATCAAACAACCAACAACCAATAACCAACAGGGAGCATCCCACTTTGGCAAAGATACTCGTTTTTTGCCCCCCTTTTCACCCCCCCAGCCCCCCTTGTCAAAGGGGGGAGAAAGAATACAACCTGCATTTCTTCCAAATCGGGATGTTCCCAACCAACAACCAACAACTAACAACTAACAACTAACAACCCATGTTAAAACTTTACGGCAGTGCCCGCAGTCGGGCTTCAATTGTCCAGTGGTATCTCGAAGAATTAGCAGTACCCTACGAGTTTGTTATCCTGGATATGCAAGGAGGCGAACATCAGCAACCAGAATATCTGGCAATTAATCCCATGGGGAAAGTTCCCGCAATTGTCGATGGGGATTTTCAGCTTTGGGAGTCGGGAGCAATTGTCTTCTATCTGGCTCAAAAGTATGGAAATACGGGCGACTCTCCAGAAGCCCAAGCCAAAATTAACCAATGGATTATCTTTGCCAATGCCACATTAGGACCAGGAGTTTTTGTGGAAGCTAATCGGGAAAAGGAAATGCCTCGATTGATGACTCCCCTGAATCAAATTTTCTCCAAGCAGTCGTTTTTATTAGGGGATGATTTTACAGCAGCAGATGTGGCGGTTGGCTCAATGTTGTGTTACATCCCGCTCATGCTGAAGCTTGATCTGAGCGAATATCCAGCAGTATTAGATTAT
The DNA here is from genome assembly GCF_024178385.1 of Limnofasciculus baicalensis BBK-W-15. Classification (GTDB taxonomy): domain Bacteria; phylum Cyanobacteriota; class Cyanobacteriia; order Cyanobacteriales; family Coleofasciculaceae; genus Limnofasciculus; species Limnofasciculus baicalensis. The sequence goes on from NZ_JAMZMM010000256.1 coordinate 6,263, forward strand.
ATGAAGCGTATCTCAGAGCGACCCGCATTTCAAAAGGCTATTGGGGGACGGAGTTAAGGGGCTAGGGAGCCGGGGGAAGGGAGCTAAATGTTAGAGAGTTTTAATTGAGAACTCAAAACTCAAAACTCAAAACTCTCCATCCCCCATTCCCTCTTTTCCTTAGCGGAAACCCACAGCAGCTTGCCAAACAAAGGCTAGCAGCAAGAAAAATACGGGGATAACGGGGAGAACGTCGATGACGGGGTTAAAGATGGAGTAAGCTTCGGGCAGTTTGGCTAACAACAGTGCGGCTTCCATGTTTAAATGTACCTTTCCAATATGGTTTTCAGAATTGACATGGATCTTAACATGAAGTCGGTCGCGACTGAACAGGTGTTGAGCTAGGATCTTTACCTTCTGGAAAGGTGATTACTCTCGGAGTGCTGTCATCGCTAATCGCCAAGTAATATAAGCAAAGGGGGACTGATCCAATTTTAATTGGATCGGATTGGTCGCTGGGTATTTTTTATCTCATCAAAAATATAGAAATGGAAACCATAAACTTTCCTGACGAACTTTTGGACATTGTTGACGAACAAGATAATGTAATCGGTCAGAAACGACGTTCATCTGTTTATCGAGAATGCTTATATAATTTTCGGGTTGTTAATGCTTTTGTCGTTAATTCAAAAGGTCAACTTTGGATTCCCCGTCGTACCTATCACAAAATAACTTTTCCTGGTTGTCTCGATTTCAGCATGGGGGGGCATGTAGAAAGTGGAGAAACCTATGAAGCGGCTTTTGCTCGTGAAATAAAAGAAGAGTTGGGCTGGGACTTAGATCAAATTGAATATATTATGTTAGGGTATCTGACACCGCTAAATCATCAGATATCAGCTTTTATGAAAGTTTATGAAATAAAATCTGAAGAATCTCCTAATTATAATAATAATGATTTTTTAGAATATTTTTGGTTGACACCACAGGAATTACTAACTCGTATCGCTAAGGGAGAAGCTGGAAAAGATGATTTGCCCAAATTGGTACGTCTCTTCTATTCAGATTAGTTAAAACCTACATTCCGCTATCGCAATTAGCCATTAGCTAAAAACAAAAAACTCCTGCTTTTATACAGGAGCATTGCAATTTAAACTTCAGCTAAAAACAGAATCAGTACAACTTAGTCGAGATCGGGCATAGCTAGAACTGCTTCGGTTTCGCGGTCGATACCTTTTTCAAAGCCAGCAGCAGCAGCACGGGCGCGTCCAGCGTGCCACAGGTGGCCCACTAGGAAGAAGAAGCCCATGATGAAGTGAAAAGATGCCAACCAAGCACGGGGATTAACGTAGTTAAAGCCGTTAATTTCAGTAATAATACCGCCCACCGAGTTGATGGAACCGTTAGGAGCATGAGTCATGTACTCAGCAGCACGACGTAGTTGCCAAGGCTGGATGTCGTTGCGGACTTTATCCACTTCCAGACCATTAGGACCGCGTAGAGGCTCTAACCAAGGACCTTGGAAATCCCAGAAACGCATGGTTTCACCACCTAAGATGATTTCTCCAGTAGGAGAGCGCATCAGGTACTTACCTAGACCAGTCGGACCTTGGGCAGTTGCGATGTTAGCACCAATCCGTTGGTCGCGAGCTAGGAAGATGAATGCTTGAGATTGAGAAGCTTCAGCATTCGTTGGGCCGTAAAATTCGCTGGGGTAAGCGGTGTTGTTGAACCAAACATACATGGAGGCGATAAAGCCCATCAGGGATAACGCACCCAAGCTGTAGGATAAGTAAGCTTCACCAGACCAGACGAAAGTACGACGCACCCAGCCAAAGGGCTTAGTCAGGATGTGCCATACACCGCCGGAAATGCAGATCAAACCAATCCAGATATGTCCGCCGATGATGTCTTCCATGTTGTTGACACCAACAATCCAACCTTCGCCACCAAAAGGAGACTTAGTTAGATAACCGAAGATGATGGCGGGGTTCAGGGTTGGGTTGGTAATTAAGCGAACATCACCACCACCTGGTGCCCAAGTGTCATAGACACCACCCACAAACATGGCCTTGATCACCAAGAGGAATGCACCTAATCCTAAGAGGATCAAGTGGAAACCGATGATCGAGGTCATCTTGTTCTTGTCTTTCCAGTCGTAACCAAAGAAAGGATCGTACTCTAAGGCTTCAGGACCGCGAATGGCGTGATAGAGACCACCCAAACCGAGAACGGCAGAGGAAATTAGGTGAAGTACCCCGACTACAAAGTAGGGGAATGTGTTAACAACTACACCACCAGCAGCAACACCCCAGCCTAAAGTGGCGAGGTGAGGCAGGAGGATTGCGCCCTGCTCGTACATGGGCTTTTCTGGGATATAGTGGGCAACCTCAAACAAGGTCATCGCCCCAGCCCAGAATACAATTAGTCCAGAATGGGCAACGTGAGCGCCCAGCAACTTACCGGAAAGGTTGATCAGACGAGCATTACCTGACCACCAAGCGAAACCTGATGACTCTTGGTCGCGATTTCCCGCAACCATAGAAGTACTAGAGAGCGTTACCACGGGGTAGAACCTCCTCTGGGAATACAAATTTTTCGTGAGGCTGATCCGCTGGAGCCATCCAAGCTC
>NZ_JAMZMM010000257.1 GCF_024178385.1 Limnofasciculus baicalensis BBK-W-15
GGCTGGGGGAGGGGTAAGTCGGATATCACTCCATTCCCAACTGCTTCAAAAAACTTTACAATTAGATAGAACCGCATCCATACTCTCACGCCCATGCAGCTAACCTACTTCGGTGCGAATAGCTGGTTACTCAAACTCGGAGAATACCACATCCTAATCGATCCTTGGTTAGTGGGTTCCCTCATGTTTGGTAACCTCCCCTGGTTTTTCAAAGGCGACAAACCACCCGCCCTTGATGCCCTACCAGACAAGATTGACCTAATTTTACTATCCCAAGGCTTAGAAGATCACACCCACAAACCAACCCTAACCAAGCTAAATAAAACAATTCCCGTAGTGGCTTCTCCTAGTGCGGCGAAGGTAGTCCAACAGTTAGGTTATACTCAGGTAACTGCTCTGAATTTCACTCAGACATTTAACCTAAATGAGAGTATTGAAATCCGTGCTTTACCAGGCGCACCCATTGGTCCTCTAGTACAGGAAAATGCCTATCTGATTACAGAATTTTCCAGCAAAACAACCCTCTATTACGAACCCCACGGCTATCCCGCCACTGAATTAAAAGATTATGCCCCCATAGATATAGTAATCAGTCCAGTGGTAAGCTTAGAATTGCCTATTCTCGGACCAATTATCCAGGGACATAAAACCGCATTGCAACTCGCTCAATTAGTAAAACCGAAAGTATTTCTCCCTACAGCAGCAGGTGGCGATGTGACATACCATGGATTCCTAAATACTATACTCCATACGATTGGTACTGTGGATGAATTGCGATCGCAATTTACCCATCATCACCTATCCACTCAACTCATCGAGCCTCAACCAGGGAAAGTACTCGAACTCAAACTATAAGTTTAAGCTTTTTCAACGAAACTTGGAAATTAGGGAGTAGGGAGTAGGGAGTAGGGAATTAAACATTAGCAATTAGCAAATTAGGAGACAAAAAATGATCGAGTTATATCAATTTGAACTATCGCAATACTCAGAAAAAGTCCGCTTTATCCTCGATTATAAAGGATTAGAATACAAGAAAATCGAAGTCACCCCAGGTGTGGGACAATTTGAATTATTTCGCCTATCGGGACAAAAGCAAGTTCCCATCATCAAAGATGGCAATACCATAATTAGTGATTCTACCGCGATCGCAATGTATTTGGATCGCCAATATCCGGAAAAACCGATTGTTCCCACCAACCCCAAAGACAGAGGACAATGTTTATTAATGGAAGAATGGGCAGATGAATCGATTGGGCCAAAAAGTCGAAAAGTACTTTTTGGTGCATTAACTCAAAATCCCAGCTTCCGCACCTTAATTTTACCCAACGAAACTCCCGATTTCCTGAAAAATATCGTCAGTGGTATTCCTTCAGAATTGCTTGAATTTATGGGTTTTGGTGTCGGTTGCACTCCCGATTTGGTGAAAGAAGCAAGAGATAGTCTCAAACAAGACTTAGAAGCTCTCTGTTTAATCCTAGCAGATCGTCCTTACCTAGTGACAGACACTCCTTGCTTGGCTGATTTTACCGTAGCTGGCTTGAGTTTACTCCTCAAGATTCCCGAAGGCTCCTATTTGGATATTCCCGAACAAATTAAAGGCAAAGGGATTCCCGGATTAGCCGATAATAGTGATTATGAACCATTTTTCACCTGGCGCGATCGCATTTATGCCGATTATCGCCAAAAGTTAACCTCTACGGGCACATCGGCTTCCGGTCCCCAATCCATTCAAATTGATTAGTTGGTTGTTGGTTGTTGGTTGTTGGTTTTTTTACCACTCCCTATTCCCCTTCCGTCGGGATGATATCGAATCGGTTGGCGTTGGCATGATTTTTTTTAACGCAGAGGTACGCAGAGGTTTGCACAGAGGTACGCAGAGGTTTTTGGATAATTCTGATGCCAACGGAAATGATATTAATTTTGTGGGGGCGGGTTTAGGGAAAAAATTAGGCTAATCAAAAATAACCCCAATTCCTAACCCGCTCTCACCCAACATTAAATTCAAAACCCGCCCCCAACAATTAAGCATTTAGGAGCGGGTTTTATGATATCTTTTATGATATCTTTACGGAATTGCCATGGGAGAGCGCCCAGAAAGTAAGGCTTTTGTCGCTGACTCACCTGCTTTACGCAATTGTCGTGTTAGTTGTACATTCAATAGTACAAGTCCTAAAGATTGACCAACTGTCGCCATTAAAACAGTACTCGCGCCAGCATGTTCAATGCTAGCCCAAGGAAATCCTGATAACAACCACACAAGCGACTGACTATCGAGTGATAAGAATTCGAAAACAATCGGCGGTAAAATAATCAATCCCATCACTGTACCTGCTGCCCAAATTGCCCGCTTTGGTGTTTTCATGAATAACATGAGCTGGACTACTGAGCTGTATAAAAGGATAATACTCGTATTCAGCATCAGTCCCCATAGCGCAGGTACTTTGTAGCCGCTATTAGGCCACAGGAGTAACCAAGGTAGTACGATTAAGGAAGCGATCGCAGAATTCATCACTACTGCTAATACTGCGGGACTAGTTTTCCCCCAGATTAATTCCGGTAGAATTCCACCTTTCCGTACAGAAAGCTTTTGATGGCGGTAACGTGCCCAATCCTGCATGGCTTGACGGTGGGGACTTAATGCGGCAATCAAACCTAAAAATAGGATTAGATTGAATAACATCAGGATTTGAAAATTCTCAAACGCCCCCCTTGAATAATTTTCCGTCTCGGTAACTTCAGGATTCATCGCAAATCCCAGAAGTACGAAATTAAAGCAAGCTGTCACCCAATAACTTTGTCGCTTACTCAGTAAAGTAGCGTGAGGATTGTGGAAGGAACGTTTTAAACCTTCCCACATCAAATAACTCCATAACCCGCAGTTGAGTATCGCAAAACCGGAAATAGTCAAACCTTTGCTACCGATAGGTAAATAAAACCAGAGTAAATCGAGGAAACCATTCTCGTTAGGGTAACTATAGCTAGGATTACCGAGAAAATGACCACCAATCAGGTAAGGCAATAAAATTGCGGGATTAAACAGCGATAGCCAATCGAAAGAAGTATTTTGCGTCCCATTATAATTAATAACATTAGTCATTACGAACAGGAACATCAATACTGTACCAGCACCCAACCAAGCTTGAAAAGTACCCAGCCAGTTACCCACTAAACCAAATAGTAAGGCGGCACTATAGAAGAATAGACAACTAGCAGCGATAACGCCGTAGAAACCCAGAATCTGAATCAGGGGGATATTACCACTGAAACCCGCTACCAGATGTAATGGTACAGTTAATGCGATCGCAAGATAAAGTAAAATTGGTACACCTAATAGTTTGCCACCTAATATACTCGTACTGGAACTAGGAGTTAGACGCAAAAAGTTCAGCGTACCTTTACCATCTTCTTTTGATAAATCGGCAATTAACATGTAAGTGCCGACAACCAATAGACTAAATATCCCAATTAAACTTAACCAGAGGAATACTCTTTCCCACCACAATTCCCAGTTAATAACAAAACCACCCAAGTTGTCGGGAATACACAATGGCACAGAATAGTTTTTTTGAGAACCCGTACAGAAAGAGTTATGAACAGGATTTTTGTTAGTCTCGTCAAAGATTGGTAGCTTACTACTGAAACTCATTAGTAATAGTAGTTGTCCGAGGAGGGAGGCGGCTACTGAAATTAGAATATTGCGGGGGATGAGCCGCCCTTTTAGTTCCCGAAATAACTGGGGATTTGACTCCCCTAGCTGGTTGATTACATTTAGTTTCATCGTCTATTCTCCGTGTAATTGAAATGAGGTGAGGGGTGAGAGGTATGGGGTAAGAGGTGAAACACAATATAGTAAGTTATTTATCCTCCCCTATATTTATCTTAAACTCCTTAATTGGGATAGTTTAGCCTTCCTTTACTGCGTTTGTCAGGATTGTTACCAAATTTGAAACAGGTATCGCTCTCTTGTTGGCTGGCGCTATTAACTATGATAAAAGCTTCCTCTAAAATCAGCCACGTATTGCGTAATATATTCAGGAGTTACGCAAAATATCTATATTTAGGGTGTGTTAGGTGATTAGAGCGCACCCATTCCAACTATATAAGGCAGAGGGCAGAGGGTAGAGGGTAGAGGGCAGATGTACTCCATTTCAGGGACAAAGCAATACTTTGTCCCTGTTTTTTTTTTGCGAAGATATTTTTTCTCTCATATATTAAAAATCAACGTGAGTCAGTGATTTCAGTCACTATGATTCAAGGAAAATACAACAGTTTTAATGTGTTTTTAATCACAGTAAAATAAAACAAGAATCACTGAATAAGATCCGTAAAATCACTGATATTATCTTGACGTACCTGCAAAATATCTGGTAAATCACCGATTAAAAAAATCACCCTTCTGCCTGAGACTTTTGTATTCATAAAGATGGATTCCAATCCATAAGTTTATAAATAGATCCTTTTTAATTTTTTCTAGTCTAATCATCAAAAAAAAATGAGATAGTGTGGTATCGTCAGGAGATCCCTATGGGTAATAAAAAGAATGATTAATTTTTAATAAATAATTAATTATTGAGTTCATTTAAGGTAGTATCTTTTTTTTATTAGACAAAAGCAGGGATTTTACTCCGATCGGAGTAAAATATAGGTAATTAGCCATAATTCAGATATGCTAGCAGTCAAAAGTTGGGTTATTATGAAGGAACGGAATCACTTAGAAAAAATTGCAGCATCTAATGAGCGATCGCTCTTAACACTAGATCGGGCGATTACCCTGTCTGAAGGACAATTTTCCTTGATTTTGGTACGCTGCAACTATCAAATCTGTAAAAAGCCTATATGGGAGCGACTACAAACAATCGCCAGAGTTCCCTTGAGGCAGCTAGTGCTGGAAGAATCAAGTAAAAACCTCTATGCCAGTATTCTCTCTGCCACCACTCACCATCAAAGTGCTACCCTAATAGTATTTGGATTAGAGTCAATCATAGAAATTGACCAAGTATTAGCTTTAACTAATCAGGTGCGAGATGAGTTTCGCAAAAGCTTAACATCCCCTCTCGTATTGTGGGTAACAGATGAAGTGCTGCACAAACTGGCGCGGTTTGCTCCCGATTTCAAAAGTTGGGCTGCTACCTCAATTAAATTTGAACTTCCCACCAATCAATTGATTGAGTTATGGCAGAAAAGCACAGATAAACTATTTGCGACAATTTTGGATAACAATAGGGGCGAGTTTCTCTCGAATGAATACTTCAATTTGACACCTGGTTGCCTTCATCGTCAGGAATTAGCCTCAGCGTGGCGAGACTTGCAAACTCGTGGTGTAAATTTAGCCCCAAAATTACGTGCAAGTTGGCAATTTATCTTGGGTAGAGATGCCTTTTTCCAGAATCAAATTGATGTATCGCTACACCATTATCAACAGAGTATAGAACTTTGGCAAGAAGAACTTTCTAGAGAGGAAGATAAGAATTATTCTCTTTTAGAGCAACAGGGGGTACTTCTTCTTCACATCGGATGGTGTTATTGTCGCCAAGCCGATTTACAACCCAGCCACAAATATAGAAACTGGGTAAAAGCAAAAGAATCCTTTAGGGCAGGTATTGAAGTCTTTACTCTAGCTAGACGTTTAGATTGGGTAACCTCCTTAAGGATTCAACTTGGGGAAGTTTTGGAAAAGCTGGAAAGCTGGAGAGAATTGCAAGTTTTGGCGCTGCAGTCACTAGCAGAGAATCAAAGTTCAGGTGGTCCAATTCTCATACCCCAAGCTTACGGTTTTTTAGCGGCGGTGGCTCAGGCACAGTCAAATTGGGAGGATGCTAAAATATTCGCGGAAACTGCAATTGACATCATAGAAAGATCTCAAATATATCTTGGAAAATCTTTCTATGAGAGCGATAGCATTCGCACAAAAGCTCCCTGGTATCAGCCCCAACATCGAGGAAAATATATCCTGATTTTGGCTAAAGCCTTGCGACAATTGGGGGATCTATCTCTGGCAATCGATAACTTAGAAAAAGCCCTAAAAATAGAGGAATTGTTACCATCATCCTCAGCGCAGTCGCCACAACTTTATATCGATATTTTAGAAGAATTGCGAGTGCTTTATTTCAATCGCCAGGAGTACCTCCGCGCTTTTGAACTTAAACTCCGAAGACGAACAATCCAGCAACAATATGGTTTTTTTACCTTTCTCGGTGCTGCACCAATCCCCGTCAAAAGTCAAGAAAGAATAACAAAACTCAACAATCAAAAGTTCACTCTTGATCCTTTACCCCACACCTTTGGTAATTCAGTCGCTGGGCGTTTGTTGGATATCAATCGCCTAATTGAACGTCTCAGCCGTAACGATCGCAAACTGACAATAATTCATGCTTCTTCTGGCGTTGGCAAAAGTTTCCTGATTAATGCTGGGTTAGTACCTGCTCTAGAAACTAGAATTATTGGCGCGAGAGAAGTAGTGCCTGTAGTGCAAAAAGTCTATAGCAATTGGGTTGATGAGTTAGCCAGAAGATTAAATAGCGCTTTAGGCATTATTCCTCCCACTCTAGGGGATACCAATATCGATTCTACACCATTTATTAATAATAAATCTGAAGAACAAATAACTAAACTGCAAAAAATTATAGAGCAGCTCCAACTGGCTACGGAAAATAATTTGCTAGTTGTTCTGATTTTCGATCAGTTTGAAGAATTCTTTTTTGCTTGTACGAATTTAGAAGAGCGTCGTCAGTTTTATGATTTTTTCTCTCGCTGCCTAAATCTGCCATTTGTCAAGGTAGTTTTATCCATTAGAGAAGATTATTTACATTACTTATTGGAGTGCGAACGTTATATTAATCTCAATGCAATAGACAATAATATTTTAGACAAACAGATCCGCTACCACTTAGGAGATCTTTCTAAGTCAGAGGCAAAAACTCTTATTTCAAACTTGACAGCCGCATCTCAACTTCAGTTAGAAAAAGATCTAATTGAGAGGCTAGTAACAGATTTGGCATCGCCATCAGAAACAGTGCGGATGATTGAGCTGCAAGTAGTGGGGGCGCAACTACAAGCTGAAAAAATTACAACATTGGTAGAGTATAAGGCATTGGGGGATGATCCAAAAGCGGTGCTAGTGGAGAGATTTCTGTTAGATGCGATCGCGGATTGCGGCTGGGATAACGAGGAGGCAGTCTGGAAAATTTTATTTGCCTTAACAGATGAAAATGGTACTAGACCTTTAAAAACAAAAGATGAGTTAATTGCCTTATATTCCCTGGTGTCATTGAGGCTCGATAATTACCTCAGTATCGATAAAAGAGAAATCATCACCCACGATCAAATCGACTTAATTTTAAAAATATTAGTCGGATCGGGCTTATTATTCAGAGTACCGGATGAGCCACAGGATCGATATCAAATTGTTCACGATTACTTAGTAGCACCAATTCGCCAACAATATCAGGATCGTACTCAGTTCACAATAGTGGCACAGTTAGCAGAAAGTGAAGAAAAACTCTTGCTGGTTCGCAAACAGCGACTAAGAGCGATCGCAGTTGGCACAGCAATGGGAGTTCTCGCTGTTAGTGCTGGCGGATTGGGATGGCGAGCCGAAGATCAACGAAAACTAGCAGCAACATTATCTCTTAACGATCGTCTCAGTGCAATTAGTGCCTCTTCAGACGCTCTCTTTATTTCAAATAACCAGTTTGACGCACTGATTGAAGCCTTAAGAGCAGCAAAACGCTTGAAACAGTTAGAAACCAAAAAAGGAGCAGAACAAAAGATAGTAGGAGGGGAATTAGGAATTTGGAAATTCTTTCTCCCCATCCTGACATCAAATAGTCAAATCCGCTGGTTTATTCCCCATTCCCGTGCCCTTCAGGTGGAACCCGATACCCGCTTGCAAGTCATCGCATCACTATCTCAAGCTATGAACAATATTTCAGAGCAAAATCGTTTAGAAGGGCACAGCGATATAGTTACAGATGTGAGTTTTTCCCCCGATGGTCAACTTATTGCTTCAGGTAGCCGCGATCGCACGATCAAACTCTGGCGTACTAACGGGTTTTTTGTGGCAACCCTTAAAGGTCATGATGATGCCGTCACTAGCGTAGCATTTAGTCCCGATCGTCAGATCCTTGCTTCTGGTAGCTGGGATGGCACGATCAAACTCTGGTATCGTAATGGCACACTTAAAAACACACTACGGGGACACCTAGGCCATGTCTACAGTGTCAGCTTTAGTCCAAACGGAGAGATCGTCGCTTCTGCGGGTGAAGATGGTACGATTCGACTTTGGACTATTAGTGGTAAATTAATTAGAACTTTTCGCGGTCATGAGGGGGTAGTCCAATCCATCGCCTGGAGTCCCGATGGGGAAAAGATTGCTTCGGCAGGATACGATCGCACGATCAACATCTGGACACCCGATGGTCATTTGCTACAAAGCCTCACTGGGCACAAAAGCAAAGTAAACTCTGTAGTATTCAGTCCCGATGGTCAGTTACTCGCCTCAGCTGGCGACGATAGAACCGTAAAATTATGGGATGCTAGCAGCGGGAAACTAATTGATACGCTGATTGGACATGAGCGATGGGTACTTAAAGTAGCCTTTAGTCCAGATAGTCAGCTCATCGCTTCGGCTTCTGCTGACCATCTGGTAATGTTATGGGATCGCCATGGCACTTTACTCAAAACATTTAAGGGACACAGCGATAGTGTAACTAGTATCAGTTTTAATCCGATTCAAAAGGCAAGAGATCCGGGGCAAGAGGTAAGAAAAGAGGGGCAAGATCCGAACGAAAATACCCCACACCCCGAACAGGGGGCAGGGGGGCAGGGAGCAGGGGG
>NZ_JAMZMM010000258.1 GCF_024178385.1 Limnofasciculus baicalensis BBK-W-15
ATGTTTATTAGAGACAGGGGTTGGATGCGGGGATATCCAGCTCCCCTCTCCTCTGAGGGGAGGGGTTAGCAGGTAGATTTAAGATCAGATTCTTATGAGTTTTCCCCCGCACCTGAAACTCATGGATTTCTACTTCCCCATATTCTTCTAACTGTTGGCGGATATATTGCTGCACGAAGAAATGTCCCGCAGTATTAAGATAAGGATCGCGATCCCGTACCAATTGCGTCAGGTGTGCTTGTAAGGATTCTTTTAGTTCAATCATCAATTATCAACTCCAAATAGTTCATACATTATATATTCTAATGTTTTGTAAAAAAAATATCATTTATTATTATAATAATAGCGTCAGGATTCAGGTAGCTGTTACAACAGTGAAAGAGAATGTTCATAAAACCAATTGGGGCTAATTATTCTTTCTCCAAATAGTTTAATTGAACCTTCACCGTTAAAGGGTGTGAATATCAGGGAATAATCTCACAATAGAGGCTTTTTCTTCACCACCTGCGTCGGTAAACCGATGGCAGAATTTTGGATGAACTTGACAAGTATATCAAGTCATGTATTCAATGATGGTAGATTTCAGCGTTGCTATTCGCACCTACAATGGTGAACAACGTCTGCCTGAAGTTTTAGATCGACTCAAAACCCAGGTAGGTGTAGATAATATTTCATGGGAAATTGTTATTATTGACAATAACAGTACAGATAATACAGCCAAAATTATTGAGCAGTATCAGTCTGACTGGTGTAATTCTTATCCACTTAAATATTACTTTGAACCCAAACAGGGAGCATCTTTTGCGAGGAAACGGGCAATTCAGGAAGCCCAAGGATTTCTAATTGGCTTTCTTGATGATGATAACGTCCCCACTGCTAATTGGGTAGCCTCTGCTTATGCCTTTGGTAAATTACATCCCCAAGCTGGTGCTTATGGCAGTCGAATTCACGGAGATTTTGAAGTCGAACCTCCTCAGAATTTTGAACGGATTGCTCATTTTTTACCGATAATCGAGCGAGAGGAATTAATTTGCTTTAATTCTCACCCCGATGGTCGTTTAGGATTATTTCCTCCAGGTGCTGGGTTAGTAATTCGTAAGGAAGCTTGGCTAGAAAATGTTCCAGACTCCCTAATTCTGCAAGGTCCTATCGGAGATTCTCTCGCGGCAAAAGGGGAAGATATTGAGACACTATCTTATATTAAAAAAGCGGGCTGGGAGATTTGGTTTAATCCGGAAATGCGGATTTACCATCGGATACCGAAAAGTCGTTTTGAACGAGATTATTTACTGAGGTTTTTTCGCGGGATAGGATTAAGTCGTTATTGGACTCGAATGTTAAAACACAAATCTTGGGAAAGACCATTTATGATTCCAGTTTATATGGCAAATGATTGTCGGAAGCTGATATTACACTCATTCCAAAAAGGCAACGAAATTGCGACAGATGTTGTTGCCGCTTCTGAGAGGGAATTTCTCTTATATAGTTTCCTGAGTCCTTTTTATTTTTGGATAAATTGGATGGGAAGAAAGAAATAGATATAGGACTTACACAGTAACGCGACTTAATAGACCTCTTGCAAAAGTCGATATTTAGGTGTAGGGGTGAAGCATAAACGTCCGGTTTTATTTGCTACACCTGCTCCTTTTTTAAAGGATAAAGTTTTAGGGACTTACGGAGTTCAACCATTGACAGTTACATTTTTACCGAATATAATTGATCCTGAACCAGGTGAGGTGATTAAGAGCGAACATCCTACTGTAGTATTTCTAGCCCGTCTCGATCCGCACAAACGACCTTGGTTATTTGTAGAATTAGCCCGCCATTTTCCCCCTGTAGAGTTTATTTTTCTGGGTAAACCTCACTTTCAAGGAGAAGGGGCTTGGGAACCAGATTCTTTGCCAGATAATGTCCAATTAATGGGTCATGTAGATGGGGAAGAAAAGGTTCGGATTTTGTCTTCCGCTTGGGTGCTGATTAATACTTCCATTACTGAATTTCATTTTGTCCGACTACTTGCTATAACAGGTACTGAAGAAGTCTTATCTTATATTAAATATGAAATTAGAAGAGACCTTGGTTAGTATTATTATTAATAACTATAATTACGGAAGATTTCTGCCAGAAGCTATAGAGAGCGCCTTAGCTCAAACTTATCCTAATATTGAGATTATAGTTGTTGATGATGGATCGACAGACGAATCCCATGAGGTTATTCGTAGCTATGAAGAAAAAATTATCCCTGTTTTGAAGGAAAATGGGGGACAAGCCTCAGCCTTTAATGCAGGATTTCAAGCTAGTAAGGGACAAATAATTTGCTTTCTTGATGCTGATGATTATTACTTAGTAGAAAAGCTCAGTCGAATCGTTGATCTGTTTCATCAATACCCCAATGCAGGTTGGATTTTTCATGATTTAGCAGAAGTAAATATCAAAGATTTTCCTTTGAAAATATCCGAAAACCATTGCATCAAAAATTTTGAATATGTTGACCTACGAGAAATTATATTGAAAGGACAATTGCTAAAATATTGGTTTCCTGCCACCACAGGTTTATGTTTTAAACGCGATAATATTAAGCAAATATTACCAATGCCAGATCAATTTATTATTTCTAGCGATGCTTTTTTAAGGTTAGCTGCAATTCATCTATCTCCGGGAATACTTTCCCCAGAAAAACTTGCTATTCATCGCAGTCATGGGAATAATTCTTATGCGTTTAAGAAAAATATTGGAGTTGAGAGATCAAAATTATATATTAAAGTTGCATACTATCTCAGAAATAGATTTCCAGAAACTCAATATTTTACAGATCAGCTTTTGGCTAATTCCTTGTCTCAACTTATTAATTACACCAGTTTAAATGAAGCTCTTCAGCTTCCTGAATATCAAGAATATCAGAAATATTATCCGCAGTTAATTTACCGCCTAAATTTGATGCTCAAAATAATTTTTACTCATACTAAAATTCAGTCAAGAAAAATCTTAAATGCTACATTAAGCAAAACATAACTTAGAGTCTTTTGTTATTAAAAAAAACATGATTAACACAAATTCAATTCGGAAATTCTTGAGAAATAGTCTTCCAAATCTAGCCCAATCTCTAGTTAATAACAGTTATCTAGAGTCCAAATTGTTCTATCCTAAATACGAAAAATATATCAAAAATTCTCATAGCCAGCTACCATTAGTCACTGGCAGTGATGGGATAATTATTGAGACATTGAAACAGGAAGGCATCTGTATAACCACCTTGGAATCTCTGGAAATACCAGGGACAAAAGAATTTGTTGAAGCTGTAAATAAGCTAATGACAGAAATTACTAAAATATCTGAGAATAAAAGCAGTAAATTCGCCATTGAGTCTAATTTAGAACATCTCCTAAAATATCCAGAAATATTTGCTTGGGGACTTGAAGATAGATTAATCAGTATTGTCTCTAATTACATCGGTACTCCAATTGCTTATGATACATTCATGGCACATTTAAGTCTTAATAATGGTAAAGAAACGGCAACTAGACGTTGGCACATAGACAATGAAGACAGAAAAGTTATTAAAATAATTATTTACTTTAACGATGTAGATGATGATGGTGGACCTTTTCAGTATATGCACCCTGAAATTAGTTCATTACTCTTGAAAAAAGTCAAAGACAAATACAAATTCTTTCACCATCAAGAAATAGAAGAACTAATACCTAATCCTCAACAAGACTGGTTAACAACTTATACCGGAAAAGCTGGAACTGTAATTATTGTAGATACTGCTCACTCCTATCATCGTGGAAAACCACCCACAAAATATTCTCGCCATGCAGTTACTTTTGGCTATTTAAGTCGTCGCCCCCATCAACCTTTTCGAGCTGGTAGAAATCTTTTATCTAGAGAAGAATTATCTCTTGTCGCTGCACAACTGCCTCCAGAGAAACAGGCTTGCGTTTATTGGCAAGATGCTCTTCCTCCTATAGTAAAATTGATTCCTAAATATTCATACCTTTATTAATTAAACGGAGATTAACTATGTCTCTTATTCGTGATTTGGCAACTTCTGTTTTTTCCTATATGTATGCCTGCCGTCTCAAAAAACAACATCTATATAAGTCAAGAAAAGATCAAATAAGAAACAATGTTGTTGATTTTGAAATTGCTGAAAATGTGGGTCTGGAGGTCTATTGGAAAACTCTTAAAGTAGCAGAAGGCCCGTCTTTAATATTTCATGCTCTTGGCTATGAGATTCTAAGATTTGATACTAATATTGGTGAACAAGCTCATTGTCATATTCAACTTATAGAATGTCAACCAAAATGTAAGGAGCGTTTATTTTTACCAGAAAAAACAGTTGAAGAGCAAATTGAAAGGGCAATTTTTGAACTAGAAAAAAATCTCGATTATTGGCTGCAACGTCATCCCGATCGCCAAGTCCGGTTATTGAAAATTGACCAGACTAAATTAAAGATAGCTACGGAAAAAGCCAGAGAAAAAATGTTAGAATATGCACAAAAAATTAAAGTTGGATCAGCCTCTACTGAAACTGTAGGTTAGTGAAGTAAAAACAATTAAATTTTCAGTTTCTTAAAAAGATTAGTTGGAAAAATCATGGTATCAATCACACAAACATTAGAAAATTGGACAATTCCTCACAAATTATGGAAAACTGGCGCTCCACTTCCCACCCCACTCTTAGAAAGTGCTACTGCAGTCATTAACGACCAACTCTATATTTTTGGCGGCTTTACATTTAGGTGGCAAGCGACCAAAGATTTATTTGTCTATAATCTCGAAGCAAACGAATGGACTAAATTAGGTGAAATGCCTACTCCTATTACTCATATCAATGCAGCTCTTGATGGGTGGCGGGTGTGGTTTGCTGGTGGATTTGTGGGTAATCATCCTGGACCCACAACAGATGCGGTCTGGCAATATGATGCGATCGCCAATTCTTGGAAAGAAGGTATCCCACTACCTCAACCCCGCGCAGGTGGTGGTCTCCAGATTATTGATGGCGAACTGCATTATTTTGGTGGCTTTGCAGCAGACCGAGATACTACTTGTGGAGAACATTGGTCTTTCCCAGTGGAGGGGGGAACGGAGTGGGTAGAAAAAGCACCTCTACCAAATCCGCGAGGTCATGTTTCTAGTATTACTGTTAGTGATAGAATCTATGCTATTGGTGGTCAGCATCGCCACGATACTAATCCCATAGATGTTGATTCAGTTCATGTTTACGATCCGCTAAAAGATACTTGGTTGGAGTTGGCTAGTTTGCCCGAACCCAGGTCTCATTTTGAACCCTCAACTTTTGTAGTAGATAATTACATCATTATTATTGGCGGACGTAACAATCAAAATCCCCATTTATTGAGTGAAAAATTAACTGATATATTTGCCCATGAAAATGACAAGCTAATTGATGATTTTCCTCTACAAATTTTTCTAGCATTGAAGCATTCAATTAAAGGTTCTCAGTATTATACGGATCTGATTCCCAAAATTACTGTCTATGACATTAAACTAGACCGTTGGAGTGAATTTGCATCCTTACCAACTAATCTCTATGCCTGTATTGCTAATGTAATTAGTAAATGGTTAATTATCACTGGAGGTGGCAGAAATAGACACAATAACGTCCAGTGTAGAACTTTACTCAATCAAAGTTTGATAGATGTTATTAAAACCAGAACTAGATAATCAAATTTTGATGCTTTTACCCAGATTTTTAGGATAGGATTTTCCATTATCCTTCTCCTGAAATTCACCAAGAAGCGGCTCGATTACTTTATCCAGTCTATCAACATATTTCTAACTACTATGAGCTAAAAGAAAAGTTTGAAGATTCTCCTTGGAGCAAGTTTTTTACCGGTTGAGATCGTTGATTTATTGAGAACTAAGCAAGCAATATTTAGTTTTAAGTTAAGGATAAACTATGGAACAGCCAACTTTTATAGTCGGATGCGATCGTTCGGGAACAACTTTGTTGCGACTAATGCTCAACCAAAATCCAGTGTTACATATACAGGGGTTTGATGCAAAAATTTAAGTCTAATCTAAGGAATAACGCTCCTGGAATTTTGCGACAGTTAGGGCTAAATTAATTATTAACATGGAATCCAAGAAAACGGTAATCATCTATCGCGACCAATTAATTTCCTACTCAGAAACTTTCATCCCCGCACAAGTGGAACATTTTTCATCCTATCAAGGTTTCTACGTTGGCACTTCGCGCTTCCCCACTGCCACATCAATGCTCCCCCAGGATAGAACTATTATTATCGGTGACTTGGTATTTCCTCCTAGTCTCTGGAAAACCGCCTATAAATTAGCTGAATTCTGTCATCCTACTTGGATAAAAAACCTACAAGCCTTATCTCCCACTTTAATTCACGCTCACTTTGGTTTAGATGGTGTTTTAGCCCTACCTCTAGCCAAGAAATTAAACATACCTTTAATTGTCACTTTTCACGGATATTATGCTACGGCTGATATCGATTTAGCCGAGAAAAAAACCTGGTATGATTATAGTTTAGATTATCTGAAAAGACGCGGACAATTCTTCCGAGAACTCTACCTCAGAAAACGCGATCGCCTTTTCCAAGAAGCTGACTGTTTCATTGCTGTTTCTGAATTCATTCGCTCTAAATTAATAGAAAAAGGCTGTCCATCAGCAAAAATAAAAGTTCACTATATCGGTATAGATATCGATAAATTTACCCAAAATAATAATATTAAAAGAGAGCCAATAGTATTATTTGTCGGCAGGTTAGTAGAGAAGAAAGGATGCGAATACCTAATTCGTGCCATGGCTGAAGTCCAAGCCAAAATACCCGATGTAGAATTAGTAATTATCGGCGATGGAGTATTGCGTTCCCATTTAGAAAATCTTGCCGCCACTTCACTCAAACGCTACCGCTTCCTGGGAGTACAACCCCCGGAAATAGTTAAAGAATGGATGAGTAAATCTCTTTTACTCTCTGCCCCCAGCTTAACAACCCCACAAGGAGAATCAGAAGGATTGCCCATTGTTATTTTAGAAGCAATGGCAATGGGGTTACCTGTAGTTAGTTCCGTACACGCGGGTATACCGGAAGCAATTATTCATCAAGAAACAGGTTTCTTAACCGCAGAAAAAGACTGGGAAGCTATCGCAAAATATATATTAACTTTACTTGAGAACGAAAACTTACGAAACCATTTTACCATCGCTGGGCGCAAACGTATTGAAGAAAAATTTAACCTCAAGCAGAATACAGCTCAGTTAGAAGAAATATACAATAACGTAATTGGATAATTGCCAAATTAGCGTAAGTTGCTATTTCTAAAGCGAGGTGTTACTGAAAAAGCTAATGGCTAATTGCTATTTTTTTGAATCTGGTATTAGCTATTATTATTATAGCAGTCGCCCGTGTTAAGGCATTCTCAACTACCGAATTTTAACAAGGGGCTTAAGCCCCTTGTCCTAACCGCTGTGGCGGTTGCTATATATACAGAAATTTTCAGGTATGTGAGGTATAAAGAAACCCGGTTTCTTCAAGAAACCGGGTTTCTGGGGTATACTTCATAAACCTGCAACCTCCTATATCTCCCGTAGGACAGGCATCTTGCCTGTCTATATCTGGAAAAATTAGGGTGAGCATTGCCCACCCTACAAACTCTAATTGTCGTTGGTTGTTGCTTATCGTTTGTTATTTTCCTCACAAACAACAAACAACAAACAACAAATAACCATTACCCATCAGCCTTTTTCCCGTGAAAACGAATACCCAAAAAGATATCGTACACGAAACCAAGAAAATCTTTCCCTTGCCAAAGTCCCAAAGATTGAGGACTACCTTTTTCATCTAAAAGGTGTTTAGTAGCATAATAAGCAGGCTGATACTTATACCAGGGTATACTAGGCCACAAATGATGAATTAAATGGTAATTTTGCCCCATAATTAGTAGATTGAGGATAGGACTAGGATAAACCCTGGCATTTTTCCAGCGATCCCGATCCTCGAATGGGCGATGGGGTAAATAATCAAAAAATAATCCCAAAGCCAAACCTACAACTAATGCTGGCACAAACCAAAAGTTCATGATGTAAGTTAAAAAACCGTACTGAGAAGCCAAATAGATGACAATTCCCACAAAAGCTCGGCTCAGAAACCATTCCAACAACTCGTATTTGCGCCACAGTCTCCGCTTAAAGAAGAATATCTCGTGATAAAAAAAGCGCGCTGCAATTAACCAGAGAGGTCCACCCGTTGACACAAAATGATCTGGGTCATTTTCTGGATCATTAACATTAGCATGATGCTGCATGTGTACCCGCGTGAACACTGGGAAGGCAAAGCCTAACATCAGCGCACTCCCGTGGCCCATCAGAGCGTTTGCCACTCGATTTTTATGGGCTACATTGTGACAAGCATCATGAATTACCGTACCTGCCATGTGCAAGGCGAGGACGTTAATGAAAAAGCAGCACAGATTGGGCCAATCCCACAACCAGTAGCCACAAATCGAGAAGACGACTAAGGCGATCGCTACTATGAACATTAGTAGCGTCAGATTGAAGTCTTCGGGAGGACCCAGAAATTCTCTGGGTACTGTCAGCGGCTTGCTGGCCTCCGACATCGTTAGTCTTTGCTCCTTATGTAGTGTCCTTTGGTAGTATAAAGCTTCTTAACCAAATTATAAAGATTTGTTGCAATTTGCCAATATAATCAAAATTTTTGAATTTATAAGAAAATAGCCTGAAAACCCCGTGACTTGAGTCCGGGGATGAAAGGCATTGCCAGACTTGAGTCTGCCATGATATAATTAATAGGTCAGTATAAGACGTAAAAACCT
>NZ_JAMZMM010000259.1 GCF_024178385.1 Limnofasciculus baicalensis BBK-W-15
GGGGGAAACTATTTTTTGACTTTATCCTTCAACCTTCAACCTTCAACCTTCATCCTTCAACCTTCATCCTTGATCCTTCTATAATTACAGAAGATTTATTGTATCTTTATTGAAATTTCATACCTCTTAAATTTTATATTTATTTTATAAATAAAGCCAATAACGTAAAAATGGATACAACTGACCAGAGGGAATTTCAGCTAAAATCAAACATGGTTCACAACGAAAACATTAAGCTGTTGAAAAATTTTTATTGGATGGAAGGGTAGAGTTGGGGAATCCCTAGGCATCAAACTTGAATCAAATTAATGTAAATCCACTAAGGTTGCAGATAGCCAATTCAGTGTGGAAATTGGAAAAACTATTGGAAACAAGCCCAGATGAATGAGACATATGAGTCATTGACAAAGCCTGGTTCGACTATAGCTGTGGGCATTTTGCATTCCTTGAGTGGTACTATGGCAATTAGTGAAGCATCGTTAATGGATGCCGAATTAATGGCGATCGCAGAAATTAATCAAGCGGGTGGTGTTTTAGGTAGAATTATCGAACCCACCATTGAAGATGGTGCATCAAATCCAGGAATATTTGCCCTCAAAGCGAAGAAGCTACTGGAAAAAGATCGAGTAGCAACTATTTTCGGTGGCTGGACTTCGGCTTGTCGTAAAGCGGTTTTGCCTGTATTAGAAGAATTTAATGCCCTGATGTGGTATTCGGTGGAATATGAAGGACTAGAATGTTCCCGTCACATTTTTTACACGGGTATTTGTCCTAATCAACAAGTTGGACCAGTGGTAGAGTGGTTGCTCAAGCACAAAGGTAAGCGGTTTTATCTGATCGGCTCGAATTATGTTTTTCCCCGTACTGCGAATAAGTTAATCAAAGCACAACTCAAAGGTCAAGGTGGCAGTTTAGTTGGGGAAGAGTATGTGGAATTGGGGACTACAGAATTTGGCAAGGTTATAGAAACGATCAAAAATAATCAGCCTGATGTTGTATTTAATACTCTCAATGGTGATAGTAATTTAGCCTTCTACCAACAATATAAAGAGGCAGGTATTAGTCCTGAAGAGATTCCAATTGTAGCTGTTAGTGTATCTGAAGAGGAAGTGCGAAGAATTGGCGGTAATACGGCTGCGGGACACTATGCTAGTTGGAGTTACTTTCAGAGTATTGATACTCCCCAAAATTTTACCTTTGTCCGGAATTTTCAGCATCGCTACGGGAAAGATCGAGTCACTAGCGATTCTATTGAGTCAGCCTACGTTCAGGTTTATCTCTGGAAACAAGCAGTGGAAAAAGCGGGTTCATTTGACGTGGAGTTGGTGCGAGAGGCAGCTTATGGACAAACTTTCCATGCACCTGGCGGTAAAATCACAATAGAAAAAAACAACCACGTTAGGAAATATTGTCGCATTGGGAAGATTTTACCGAACGGTCAATTTGAAATTGTATTTACTAGTGTAGGAGCAATTAAACCTCAGCCTTGGTTAGGAATTGAAGAATTAGAAGGCAAGATTTCGCCGATTGTTTTTGACATGTTAGCAGAAGTATCTCAGTCGATTCAATATAGCTGTCAGGCGGAACAAAAATCCCGCGAAATTGAGGCGGCGAACGATCGTCTGCAAAAAACCCAAGATCAGCTATTGGAAGCACAGGCGCGATTTAAAGAATTGGAAGCGCGAGAAAAACTACTCCAACGCCGTCTCTCAAGTCAAATTAGAAGTTCTTTGGAATTGGATCGGATTTTGAGTACTGCCGTTAACGAAATTAGATCCCTACTACAAATCGATCGTTGCCAATTTTTTTGGTATCATCCTGATGAGGAAGGATCTAGTTTTGAATTGATGGAAGAAGCTAGGGAACCCCTTGATCTAAGTGAGTTGGAAAAACCAAGCAGTTTAGATAAGTTGGAAGGGTTAAAAGAATTGCTCGAAAAGCAATGTATATTGCGAATGGATCGGATTGGTACAGAAGTCCAGATTGATGTTAGCAGTTGTCTTGGGGATCGCATTCCGCTCAACTACCAAAACTTAGCACTACGAGAAAGTGCAAATCGCTTAATCGTATCAGGACTTAAGGCTCTTTTGATTGTACCAGTCCATACTCGTGCGCATAAAATGGGGGTGGTGGTTTGCGAACATTTTCGGGATGGGCGTTCTTGGAGCGATCGCGAGGTAGAATTAATTGCTTCTGTAGTCGATCAACTCTCCAGTGGCATCGATCAAGCTCAACTCTATGCTCAAAGCCTCACGACAGCAGCCATAGCAACGGCTCAAGCCGAACAACTTAAGCAAGCTTTACACGATCTACAATCCTACCAAGCTCAATTGGTGCAAACTGAGAAAATGTCTACTTTAGGTACGCTAGTAGCGGGTTTGGCTCATGAAATTAATAACCCTACTAGTTTTATTTACGGGAATCTGCACTATGCCAAAGAATACACGCAAAACTTATTGGATCTGGTAAATCTCTATCAAAAATATTATCCACAACCGATGCCAGAAATTCAAGCTTATGCTCAAACTATTGAGATGGAGTTTTTGATTAAAGATTTGCCAAAAACTCTCACTTCTATGGAAATTGGTGCGGAACGGATTCGTCATTTAGTGGGAAGTTTACGCAATTTTTCTAGAACGGATAGAGGTGAGATGCACCCGATAAATTTGCATGAAGGGATAGAGAGTACGTTATTAATTTTACGGAATAGGTTTAAAGGCAATGGTCAACGTTCATCTATTGAATTGATTGAAGATTATGGTGAATTGCCGCAAGTGGATTGTTATCCCTCTCAGATAAATCAAGTTTTTCTGAATCTAATTAATAATGCAATTGATGCTTTGGAAGAGTTTGGTGTGGGTAATTCCTGGCATCTTGTCACTGGACAAACTATCGCCAATCCAACGATTTGGATTCGTACTGAAAGATTGGATAATGACAGGGTGGTAGTGAGAATTGCTGATAATGGTCCGGGGATGACGGAAGAGGTGAAGTCAAAACTTTTCGATCCCTTTTTTACTACTAAACCAATTGGTAAGGGTACTGGTTTGGGGCTATCAATTAGTTATCAAATTGTGGTGGAAAAGCATGGCGGTATTCTTCAGTGTTCTTCAAAACCAGGAGAAGGCACTGAGTTTGCGATCGAACTCCCGACGCTACAATATAGCAAAGTTCAAACTAATAATTCAACCTCTATCCCTAGTCCTTCTTTTCATCATGCTTGAAGTCGGAAGAGAGTTTTGAGTTTTGAGTTTTACCTCTTACCACCTCACAGGGACTAAGAAACCCGGTTTCTGGGAGGTTTCTTTACACCCACCTGTTTATCTCTTACCTGAAAAACTTTTAAAACAACAACAGCACTCCTAATTGACTCACTGAGGAATTTCCTGATTGAGATAATGATTAAGTAGAGTTGCACCGAATCAACTGTTTCAGTTGCATTGCTCCCACTTCACTAGCTTAGGAAATATCAGCCTTCAAACCGAGTGCTGCTGTTGTTGGATGAGACAGACTGGAAATTTAACAGCGTTTTTTACCTCTTTATTTCAATGTGGACTGCGCTGTGCTATCTGTCAGAGAAGCTTTGTTGCTTCAATTTCTACTTTAGGGACTCTGACAGAAAAGCGCAAGGGAATGATACATAAATTTACTTTTGGGGAAGGAATTGTTAAGTTAAATTGCTGGATGGGTAATTTTCAGTGTAGGGGCGAGTCGCTACAATCATCTCTGGCAATAACAAATAACCTTAATCGACTCGCCCTCTCTCTGTATTCACAGAAATATCAAGAAAATTTAATTGTAAAGCTTTGTGAAGAACTGCGAAACTCCTGAGAATTCTCCATATAACTGATTATCTGGGAAAATCGCCGTGAATTGTCAAGTTTTGTAAAGAACTGCGAAACTTCCGAGAATTCTCCAGATAACTGATTAGACCATCTCAGAAGTAAAAATTAATCATGAGTAATTTACTTTCCACATGCCCTCCAACAGAGGATATTAAGGAAAATTCTCTTTCCCCACTCACCGCTGAGGGTGAAGGATTTGGATACAAAATCTTTGGTTTGAGTCAGAGGTTATCGCCCATATCCTTCACCCCTACAACCTCCTCCCCACTCACTACCGGGATTGTTTTCATTGATCCCAATATTGACGACTATGAAACCCTGAAAGCAGGTGTGAAACCTGGGTTAGAGGTGGTGCTGCTAGATAGCAGCCGGGATGGAATAGTCCAAATTACTGAAGTGCTGGAAAGACACCGTGGCTTGTCGAGTCTGCATATTGTTGCCCATGGTGAGGTAGGTGGTTTGTGGTTGGGGAGTTGGTTGATGAATAGCAACAGTCTCAACCAATATCGCCAGGATTTCCAGTCTTGGGGAAATGCTTTAGCACCGAATGGGGATATTCTCCTTTATGGTTGCAATGTGGGAGCTGAGGAGACGGGGCGGGAATTGGGGCGGCGGTTGAGTGAGTTGAGGGGGGCTGATGTGGCGGCTTCTAGTAACTTGACGGGGAGTGCAGAGTTGGGGGGTGATTGGGATTTGGAGGTGAAGGTTGGGGATGTTGATGCGCCTTTGGCGTTTCGGGTGGAGGTGATGGAGAGTTATGGTGGGGTACTGGCAACCTTCGGTTCACCTAGAAATTTTCGCTCAGGGATTCACCCGCAATATGTGTCTATAGCTGATTTGAATGGAGACGGTAATCTTGACTTAGTTGTACCCAATCGTGCGACTAATAACGTTTCTATCTTTTTGGGAGATGGTACGGGTAGCTTTGGCACTGCCACTAATTACAACACTGGGACATATTCTTTTGCCTCTGTCGTGGGTGACTTCAACGGAGACACTATCCCTGACATAGCTACGGCAAACTGGGGTTCTAGCAATGTCTCCGTACTTTTAGGAACAGGTACGGGAACATTTAACTCTACCACTAACTTTGCTGTAGGTTCAAGTCCATGGTCAGTTGCGATGGGCGACTTTAACGGAGACGGTAAGCTTGACTTAGCCACAGCGAATATAGATTCTAACAATGTCTCAATTCTATTAGGAACAGGTACAGGCAGTTTTAACCCCGCCACCAACTTTAGTGTCGGGAATCAACCTCAGTCTGTTGCAGTAGGAGACTTTAACAATGACGGAAAGCTTGACTTAGCCACAGCAAACTTTAACTCTAACAATGTCTCAATCATATTAGGAACAGGCACTGGTAGCTTTGGTTCTCCCACCAATATTAACGTCGGTACAAATCCATATTCTGTTGCAGTGGGCGACCTTAATGGGGACGGCAATCTTGATATCACCACAGCTAATGAAGCATCTAGCAATGTATCTGTTTTACTAGGAACAGGTACAGGTAGCTTTAGCCCTACTACTAACTTTAGTGTAGGATCAGGTCCTCGTTCTGTGGCTATAGCCGATATTGATGGAGACGGTAATCTTGACTTAGTTACAGCGAATGGTGTTGGTAGTGATAGCCCTTCTAATAATATCTCGATTCTTTCGGGCACAGGTACAGGAAGTTTTGCTGCTGCTACTAACTTGAATGTGGGGACAGGACCTTGGACTGTCGCGGTGGGTGACTTGAATAATGATGGTCAGCCTGATTTGGCTACGTCGAACTATTGGACTAATAATGTTTCGGTTTTGTTAAATACAACAAATCCTGAATTCCCAGTCGATCCATTAACTGGGGAGAAGTATAAACCGGGAGAGATTCTAGTTAAGTTTGCGGTTAACGCAACTGATGCTGAAATCCAAAGTATTGCTCAGGCAAATGGTGCGATCGCAGTTGAAAGACTGATACCATCAAGTACACAAATACTACAGCAAACTTCACCCCTAGACCAATGGCGAGTATTGAAGTTTGATCTAGGATCTGACCTACTACAAGCTCGCACAAACTTGGATCAAAATACCAAGGTGGCAGCGCTCGAACTCAATTATCTGATGTCTATTGACGGAGTAACAAACGATCCAAACTTTAATCAACTCTGGGGTTTGAATAACACTGGACAGACTGGTGGGAAACCAGATGCTGATATTGATGCACCAGAAGCTTGGAATATTCAACAAGGCAGTAAAAACGTAGTGGTGGCGGTGATTGATACTGGTGTGGACTACAATCACCAAGACCTAGCTGCCAATATGTGGAAAAATTCCGGGGAAATTGCTGGAGATGGGGTTGATAACGATGGCAACGGCTACATAGATGACGTTCGTGGTTATGACTTCTCCGGAAATGATAACAACCCAATGGATGACCACAGTCACGGGACTCACGTTGCTGGAACTATTGGGGCAATTGGTAATAACAATCTGGGTGTGGTAGGAGTAAGCCCCAATGTTAGCCTCATGCCCCTGAAAGTCAATCAAGGCCGATATATTGTGGACTCTGCTGCAATACAAGCTATTACATACGCTGCCAATAATGGTGCGGATGTGATTAACGCTAGCTGGGGTGGTGGTCCTTTCTCTCAAATCCTTGCTGATGCCATCAGTTACGCTAACAATAAGGGTGTCCTGTTCGTAGCAGCAGCAGGTAACAATAGTTCAAACAATGACATTTCTCCACACTACCCCTCAAACTACGATCTCCCCAATGTGATCTCAGTGGCGGCCACGAATCACAATGACCAGCTAGCTTGGTTCTCCAATTATGGGCTAAATACGGTAGATCTAGGGGCACCTGGGGAAAGTATCTTGAGTACAGTTCCTGGCAATCAGTACGGCTATAAAAATGGCACCTCAATGGCAGCTCCCCATGTAGCAGGTGCAGCAGCTCTACTTTTGGCTCAGAACCCAAGCCTCACTCCCACACAGTTAAAAAACATCTTGATGACAACTGCTGATCCGCTAGCTTCTCTGCAAGGGAAGACTGTCAGCGGGGGGCGATTGAATCTTTATCAGGCAATCAGTTCTCTAAATCAGCCGCCAGTGTTAGCGAATCCCATCAGATCACAAAATCTTTATGCTAACCCGGTGGGTAACGTATTGCAGTTTACGTTTGCTAGCAACACCTTTACTGATCCAGATCTGCCATTTGACAAACTTACTTACACTGCCAAATGGTATCAAGGAGTGAACGGTTGGACAGAAAGATATGTGACTCCACCTCCTTCACCTTCCAACAATTGGGACCCGAAGGTGACGGGATGGAGTAGCATCACTGACCTCCCCAGCGACCTCACCTTCAATCCCGCAACTCGCACCTTTACGGTGCTTCCTACCAATCCTACTGGTAGCCCTGTTTACTCAGGCAATTTCTACTGGATTGGGGTAACAGCTACAGACCAAGCTGGTAAGAGTGATACTACCTTTTTTGATTTTAGTGCTTACCCTGGGACATACATTGATGGATACATCGCAGGTGGTACTGTCTTTTTCGACGCTAACAACAATGGAATACTTGATAATGGGGAACAATCCTCAATTACTGACGTTAATGGCAAATTCAATCTAAATTTGTCTGTTGTAGATTTCGATACCAATCAAAATGGAGTTCTTGACCCAGCGGAAGGTCACATTGTCGGAATCGGCGGGACAGACACTGCCACAGGCTTAACATTATCAACACCTGTCACGGCTACTCCAGATGCCACCGTCCTTACCCTCCTCACTACCTTAGTGGCAGACTTGTTTAACAAGGGGTTAACAACGGATCAGGCAGAGTCCCTGGTGAAAACCGCTCTCTCCCTGCCATCTTCTGTTTCTATCAACCACCTTGACCCTATTGCAGCCACAAACAACAATCAACCCGGTGGAGTTGAAACCTTTGCCGCCATGGTAAAAGTGCAAAACTTTATCACCCAAACCATGGGTCTGATTTCGGGAGCCACCACTTCATCAAATGGCCAAATTGTCAACAACATCGTAGCGGCAATAACGGATCGAATTCAGTCCGGTGTTACCCTGAATTTAACCGATGCCACACAATTACAGAATATTATTCTTGATGCAGCCAATCGGACTAATGCCAACGTCTCACAGATTGCCTCACAAGCTGCCGAAATAATCGCCCAAGCCAATCAACGCATCGACAATCTGATTGCGACTGCCCCCACTGCATCCCTGGAGACAGAATTTGCTAAAGTGCAAAAAGTTGCTCTAGGTAAGACAAGTGACGATCTCAAAGCAGCAGCAGCGGGAACCAAGACAATTCAGCAGGTAGTAGCCCAAAATACTGGGTTAGCTTTAGATAATCTGATTGCATCGGCGCAGGTTAACAGTGCAGCACCAACAGACATCTCCTTAAATCACACTTCAGTAGCAGAAAATCTGCCAATTGGTACTGAAGTTGGTACTTTTTCTTCCGTAGATCCGGATTTAGGAGAAACCCACACCTATAGTTTAGTACCTGGAATAGGAGACACAGACAATAATGCTTTTGAAATTGTCGGGAATACCCTCAAAACCAAAGCATCCTTCGACTACGAAACCAAAAATTCCTACAATATTCGGGTGCAAACCTCTGACGGGAATGGTGGAGTTTTCTGGGAGGAATTCACTATTGGTGTCACCGATGTCAACGAAATTGTGGGGACAGAAAAATCTGATACCCTTTTCGGCACTCCTGAAAACGACACCATTTATGGTTTAGGTGGTAATGATACTATCTACGCCAATGAAGGTGACAACATTGTTTATGGTGGGAATGGCAGCGATACCATTTACGGTGGCAATGGCGATGATTTCATCGATGCGGGTGCTGGTAACGATACCATTTACGCCAACGAAGGTGACAACACTATCTATGGTGGTGCTGGAATTGACACTATCTACGCTGGTAATGG
>NZ_JAMZMM010000691.1 GCF_024178385.1 Limnofasciculus baicalensis BBK-W-15
GGAGGAAGCAGAGGGAGTACACAAAAATGAGGAAGGGCGAAACGGAGCGGAGATAACGGGAGGTATTTGTGATGATGCAACGACAACCGAAAACTAGACAGAATAGATAGTCGGCAGAGTAGGATATGTATAAGAATCTTACCATTGACAATAAGCAGGGTGGGATACATTTAACTACTTTTAACTCTGGGAGGAGGTAATAATTAAGAAATCATTAATTTAATCAAAAATCATCAGATTTTTCCTTGAAAGCATTGGAATTGCGTCAGTCTTCGACTATCTCTAAGGGAAGAATAGAATTGGATAATCATTTTTATAAGATTTGCCATTAAGAAAATATAAACAAATGCTCCGCTCGTACCGTGACTAAAATCAAATAGTTAAATGAATCAGCACTCAAGGTAGATTTAAGTTAAAAGTGATTAGCATGAAGGAAGAAAGAAGTTAAAGTTCTGGAAACTGACAGTCCTATGGATACCGTTCAAAAGGAAATCATCGCTTTAAGTCATAAACTGGATCTCCTATATCAAATAATGGAGCAGCGAAGTAAGGAACTCTCAGGATCTTTATCTGAAATAAAAGAGAGGCTCCAAGCTGACTCCTCCCAGTCATCGGGAATCGCTAAAGCTAGATCCGACAACTATCACAGTCCATACCTTCTTGACTCAGTGATGGATCATAAAGATATCCTGACGGATAGTAACAGCGATCGCTTCCATTCCCCTCAAAATGGCGATAAACCATTGTCTGACGAAATTCAAGTCCAACGCCTAACCGCCCAACTGACAGCCGCTTACAATCGGATTGCTGCTTTGGAAGAACAACTCCTAGTGCGCAGAATCCAAATCAAAGCCTAATATCTTAGCCCGCCTGACAAGACGTTGAGGAAAACGCCATCCTACCAGGCATCGGCTAACTAAAAGGTAATGCCCTAACATTACCTCTGATTCTGTCGCGCTATTAACTCTTCAATCGCTTCAAGTAATTGACAAGAATTCCAGCCTTTGTAAAGATAGCTTGCGATCGCACAACCTCCCGCACCCACCCCTTCTTTCACATATCCTTCCTCGTAAACCCGTAGTTGCTGATAACGAGATTGGGCAAAATTCAAGTCACTTGCTAAAAGAGGTACACCACCAATCTCTCGTGCTAATCCAACCGTATCTCCCGTCGGATCTTCTGCCACCCAGCGCGTCGTGCCCACAACAATTTCTTGAGGCTGCCAAGACGTTGTTAACTCACCAAATTTTGCAATCGCCTCCGCCAACGCATAAACTGCCAGCATTTGCGTACCCCCAGCCAACAATATCCCAGTGCGACTACTAGCTGCAATCGTCATCCCCGCAGCCACAATTTGCATCGGATCTCCTACTGCGGCTACCACTCGGAATGGGGAGTGGGGAGTAGGGAGTGGGG
>NZ_JAMZMM010000692.1 GCF_024178385.1 Limnofasciculus baicalensis BBK-W-15
GACGCCAAGACCGCAAACCTCCGCATCAAGGTCCACGCCGAGGTCCTGACCGCCGCACGCGGCAGCGTGAGCGAACTCGAATCGATCGCGTCATCCGTCGCGGGCCTCACGATCAAGATCGAACCAACCGCCGAAGTGCCGGTGCAATCCGAATCCGCCACACCCCGCGTGAGCATCAACGAGCACCCGCTCGTGAAGTCCGCCATCGACCTCTTCAAGGCGCGCGTGTTGTCGGTGCAACCGCGCCAGCCAGCGGAGAAGTAGCCTTATCAGAGGCCAGAGAGCAAGCCCTGGCGTCGGGGTTGCGACCAGTTGCGCGATTTCGAATCATCAGAACCGCGACCGTAAGGGAGCGGGCACCCCCTGCATGATGTGACGAACTGGATTGCAACAAAGCTCTGTCACTGAATTCAAGTCGTCTTCCTCGACATCGCCGCGCACGCGCGACCGCTCCCTCACGGTCGCGGTTCTGACGGGCTTCACACCCCCAACCGCTCCGCCACCACGCGTCCCAACTCCGCAATCTTCGTCCGCGTCGCGTCCTGCTGGTTGGTGCGAAGGTCCTTGATCGTGACCTCTTCCGCATTCTCAACGATCACCGCGAGTTTCGCCTTCTGTCCTGCGGCGTCCTGCAGCAACTTGCCGATGTTCTTGGTTGCCTTGTTCGACGACCGCGCGTGCAAAGGCGGTGCGCCGTTGCTCGCGAGCGCATACCGATCCGCATCCCAAGGCTTGCGTTTCTCGTTGTCCTGGTACGCCTTGCTCTCCACGCCCCGCCGCAACTTTGCCACCAGCGGCCGCACGGCCTTCGCTGCCGCCTCCTGCTCCTCGGGCGACTGCCCCGCCGGAATCACGAACACATCAGGGCGGTAACTCGCGCTGGGCCGCGACAAGGCATCCATCAACGCATCACCCTCGGGGAGCAACCCGCGATCCTGCAACACCAGCGACAGCACGACATCGCCCATGCCGAAGCCGACCGCGGGCGTCGCAGGCCCGCCGAAGAGTTCGATGAGATTGTCGTACCGCCCGCCGCCAGCGATCGCGCGCTCGCCATCGGCGAGGACTTCGAAGACGGTGTCGGTGTAGTACGCGAGGCCGCGGACAACCGAAAAGTCCAAGTCGCACCAGTCAATGGCGTCGACGTGAGCAAGTTCTTCAAAGAGGCAGATGTCGGCTTGCTCGAACTCCATTCCGACGAGTCCAATCGGTTCTGGAGGATTGGGTCCGTCTTGTGCCGGGAAGGGAACCATCAGGCTCTCACACTGGGGTTCATCAATCGGGAACGAGCACCAGGTGATCGCGAGCAGCGCCGACACGTTCCGATCCGAAATCCCTAAGGATTTCGCCTTCGCCGCAAACTCTTCGGGGCGCACCTTGCGGCGGGTATCAATCAACGCGACAACGGCGTCGGTC
>NZ_JAMZMM010000693.1 GCF_024178385.1 Limnofasciculus baicalensis BBK-W-15
AACAGTTGCATCTTATGGAGATATATTTGGCAGAGAATTAATCGAATTTAGCCAACTGATGCAAGAGAAGTTACGCAAAGAAAGCGAGGAAGCACTAGAATGGCTCTCCAGTTATTGTAGTAAGGCAACCGCAGAAGGAGTTCCCACGGAATGGGATTGTAAAGTCGGAGATGCGGGGACCGGGATTCGGGAACTTACCCATAGTTGGGGTGGAGATTTAGTAGTGTTAGGTCGTCGCGGTCGTCGGGGTCTAACAGAAATTATTATGGGTAGTGTCAGCAATTATGTTGTCCATCACGTTCCTTGCTCAGTTTTAATTGTGCAAGGGATTAGCCCCAAAGTTAATGATACCCCTAAAGCTGCTACAGAAACAAAAGCTGAATAATGTAGATCGCCGAACCCCTGTACCAATACTCCATTAACCCAATAGCTCTAAACTCGTAGAACAGGCGAAACGCCTGTTCCTATCGTATAGAGTGTTACTAAAAATTATGGCGTATATTTACCTAAGCTATATCGCGTAGATAAATATCCGCCATAATACTGAAGCTATATCAGACCAAATATTAAATAATAAAAAAGGCTAAGATACTACCGCAAACAAATCGAGTAGAACTTGCTGGTGGGCTTCAGCCCAACTACGAAATTGCACTTGACCGAATTGTCTAAGGTAAAAGATGAAGCAACTGCTTAACTTCCTGCAAATGACCTGGTGCAATCGCAAAATCCTGATTACTGCTTTTATATTATTAGGATTAGTCAGATTAGGCTTGTGGTTGCTACCATTTCAGAGATTACAGAGACTCTTAGTCCAGATCGGTAATATTCATTCTCACAGCCAGAATAATAATCAAACTTCTATCAATAAAATAATCTGGGCCGTTGAAACCAGCAGTCGTTACATGCCCGGAGTTAAATGTTTAGCTCGTGCTTTAACAACACAAACTTTAATGAGTCGGTATGGGCATTCCTCCGAACTCCGGATTGGTGTAGCCAAAGGAGAGTCAGGAAAGCTAGAGGCACATGCGTGGATTGAAAGTCAGGGGAAAGTTATCATTGGTTATCTTGCGGAGCTTTCACGCTTCGTGCCAATGGAAGCTGTTGGAGGTGGTAGGCTGTGAGGGATATTCTATATTATATAAACAAACAGATAATTACTGGTACATAGTTTTGAATTGTCATCTCTAATAGATCTAAAAAATACCTTGGCAATAGCAAAAATCAAATCGCTGTTATTTTATATAATAGCGATTTATTATGATTTTAAAATAAAGAATGAGATGCTTAAGAAGCCCTAGATGTATCAGATTTTAGCAGACAAAACACATGTATTGTTATTTGTCAATACCTTAATCATTCTGGAAACAAAAAATTCATCATAACTTCATCAGAACTTCTTGAAATCTTGATGTTT
>NZ_JAMZMM010000260.1 GCF_024178385.1 Limnofasciculus baicalensis BBK-W-15
ATTCCCCACTCCCCACTCCCTATTCCCCCATTAAAAATATAGTGTCCCCAACTGAAGCAACAAATTCCACTTTACCCCTAATTCTAGGTATTACTGGAGCCTCTGGCTTAATCTACGCTGTCCGTACTATCAAGTTTCTCCTAGAAGCTGATTATACTATCGATCTGGTTGCCTCAAAATCTGCCTATATGGTTTGGCAAGCCGAGCAAAATATCCGAATGCCAGCAGAATTAGATCCACAAGAGGAATTCTGGCGTGAAGAAGCGGGAGTATCTGCCGGAGGTAAGCTAAGATGTCATCGCTGGGGAGATGTGGGAGCAACTATTGCTAGTGGCTCTTTCCGTACTTTAGGGATGGTCATTATTCCTTGTAGTATGAGTACTGTAGCTAAAATTGCGAATGGATTAAGTTCCGATTTGCTAGAGCGAGCTGCCGATGTTCAACTCAAAGAAGGGCGTAAACTGGTTATTGTCCCCCGTGAAACTCCCTTTAGCTTGATTCACTTGCGCAATCTCACTACTCTGGCAGAAGCAGGTGTCAGAATTGTACCAGCAATCCCCGCTTGGTATCACAAGCCTCAAACTATTGAGGATTTAGTAGATTTTGTGGTATCCCGTACTTTAGATCAACTAGACATTGATTGTATTCCCATCAATCGCTGGGAGGGACATTAATAAATTATGCCTGTAAATCGAATTATATTAATATTTATGGTAGGGGGTGTATTCGCCCTATTTATCCTGTCGAATTTGTCATCACCCGTTATCGCTCTGGTATTTTTAGGGATAGAGATGCCAAGGCTACCGCTAACAGTATGGATTGGGGGCGCGATCGCATCTGGCGCAGTTACTAGTTTTGTCCTACAATTTCTGAGCTACCTGCAAAGTGGTAACCAGAGAGAATGGCAATTCAACCGGGTGTCAGCTCGCTCTCGTGGAGTGCGGAGTGAGGGTTTTTCCTCTGAAACACCGAAAGCCTCTTATTCTCCACCAAATCAACCTAATCGTACTCCTAATTCTGCTTCAGATTGGGAGGAATCCTCTGATAGAGACTGGAATTTCGATCGAGAAGCAGAGGGAGAATCGCAACGAAGTAATTATGAAGCAAATCAACAGCCCGCTAGCACTTCAAAAAGTGGCTCAGTCTATTCCTACACCTACCGAGAAAAGGGTAAGTCAGAGGTTGGCAAAACTGATGGAGTTTATGATGCTAACTATCGAGTGATTGTGCCACCTTACCAAAAATCTCCCGATTCTCCTCAAGACGATAACGACGATGAGGATTGGGGATTTAAGGATGAAGAAGATTTTAATCGTCAACCCAAACCTTGACTGCGAGCCTAACGTAAGTTGCCAGTTATATGGTTAAGTCTGAAGACGGGCTAATGACTAATAGCCAATAGGATAAAGTAAAAATCTAGCTAATAGCTATTAGCTATTAGCAATTCGATCAAAATTTCAGTTTATAACTAGCAACTTGGATTAACTAATGCAATCAAATTTTCCACTATCAATGGACTGAACATACTTGAGAATGAAACAATTCGCGAGATTCTTGTTTGACAATACCTGTCATGGCAGCCTGCTGTAAGTTCATAAAGGCTTTAAGATCTTCTATATCATATCGCTTAGTCAGCATTTGCCGCAATTGAGCCTCTGCTTCTAATGTCAAATATCCGGTAGAAAGTGCCTGTTGAACAACATTACGAATCATGACCATTTGCCCTATTTTCCTAATTGGCAATTACAAACTCCAACATAGCTCAACAAAGATGCTTTATTGGAGGATAGCTTCGACACCGAGGGATCTGTCGCTTCAACTATGAGATTTGTTTCTCTCTATCATCAAGCTTGTGTAAAGCTTTTATGAAGTTTAGATGAAGTCCTCTAGAAGTCTAGCACAACTCAATGGGGAATATACTGGCTTGTCAACTACCACTCTCGGTTTTTACTGATGTTTTTTTTTACAAAACGCGATCGCCTATACTTTTATTACAGAAAACACTCACAGCGCGTTCCTCCAGCTCGGTTGCTGAAACCCTTATGTGGCATTTTGGCTCGCCAATTGGGGCAATAAAGAGCGGAAAACCAAGATTGGCGCTCAAAATCAATAAATATTGTAAAATATCCCTAACTTTTATTAAAATTAATTAGAAATTGTAGTGTTTATGTTTTGATATGTTAAATCCGCCGTCAGGATAGTAAGTAAGATCGCAAAGAGAGGTTAGGGGTGAGGGGTTAGGAAGATTTTCTACCCCTGCGGTAGAATTACTCACACCCCCATGCTACCTCCACACCCTACAGGTATTCTATAACGCTTCGCGTGAGAACCCCGGTCTTTTAAGCCGGGGATGAAACGCAGCAGCAACCTTGAGGTTGCGCGTACTCCGGTTTATTTACCCTTTTGTCCCTCAATATATTTTCTGACTGTTTCCGTCGAAACGTTTCCGACGCTGCCTACAAAATAACTAGGAGTCCAAAGGGTAGGCAATCGCTTAAGTTCAGGGAATTCAGCACGTAAATGGTGAGAAGCTCTGCCCTTGACCTTATTCATTACCCCGCTAGCAGAATCCACAGGCTTGATGTTCAGCAATAAGTGAACGCGATCAGGCATGATCTCAAGAGCGATGAGCTTCCACCGATGCTCTACCACTAAATCAAAAATTATTTCCTGCAACCGTTCCGCAATCTTCCCAACCAGAACAGCCTTGCGACGCTTAGGGATAAACACAAAATGCAGATTGATCAGAGAAACGGCATTACTTTCGTGCCGATACTCTAAATCTTCTTTAGATAAACTTGCCATAGTTCGTGATATGTTTATTTATATTGTATATTCAACATATTTTATAAACTAAAAGGAGGCTGAAGTGTTTGGATCTCAGCAGGTGTTAATCAAACCTGATCCAGAGTTGAGGGCAGTTCTTGAATTCATTTGCGGGGAGTCCAACAAGCTCCATAATTGTGCTGTTTATTACGCACGTCAGATCTACTTCAAGGCGAACCAGTATGTTCGACCGTTTGACCTGAACGACGAATTAAAGCGTAATCCACATTACGGTGCGTTATGCGCTCAAGCAGCCCAACAGACTTGTGGCGCGGTTGGGGAGTCGGTTAAATCGTTCAAAGCGCTTCTTAAGTTGTTCTCGGAGGGTGGGCTAGAATTCGAGCCAAAATTTCCAGGCTACCGAGAAAAGGGTGGACTTCATTTGGTCGCTTATCCAAAACAAGCTCTAGGGAAAAAGTTAGTCGATGATCAAATCGTAATTCCTCTAGGGCGAAAGGTGCAAGCGTGGTTCGGATTGAAAAACTTTCAGCTCAAAATGCCCTCAAACCTTGAGTATGCCGATATTCGAGAAGTTCGCATTTTGCCGCGTAACGGGTGTTTTTATGCTGAGTTTGTCTACAAGACCGTTGATGTACAGGCGTTGGTAGACAGCAAAAAAGCGCTAGGAATTGACCACGGGATTGATAACTGGCTTACTTGCGTTTCTAATGCAGGTACAAGCTTTATCGTTGACGGCAAGCATCTAAAGTCTGTCAATCAATGGTACAACAAGCGCGTAGCGGTTTTGATGGAGGGCAAGCATAACGGGTTTTGGTCACATCAGTTAGCCAGTTTGACTGAGAAACGAAATCGACAAATGCGGGATGCCGTTAATAAAGCTGCTTGTCTAGTGGTCAATCACTGCCTTAAAAACGGTATTGGCGTTATCGTTTTTGGCTGGAACAAAAGGCAAAAAGATTCTGCCAATATGGGGAAGAAAACAAATCAAAAATTTGTGCAAATCCCTACCGGCCGATTAAAAAAACGGATCGCTCAATTGTGTGAACAGCATGGGATTCAGTTTGTTGAAACCGAGGAAAGCTACACGTCTAAGGCTTCATTTGTAGACCGTGATTTTCTACCTACAATCGGTGAAAAACCTGTTCGCGTAGCGTCTCCGCAGGAGATAGGGTGGAAGGAAACGGGTAGACGGGTAAAACGGGGTCTGTACCGGACTGGGCTAAAGAACTGGTACATCAATGCTGACTGCAATGGAGCAGCCAATATTTTGAGAAAAGTAGCGACGATGTTAGGGCTTGACCTTGACGGAGTTGGTAGGGGCGTTTTGACAGCGCCCTTAAGAATTACCGTTTGGTAGTTTCTTAAGAATCCCCGTGCGTTCACGCCGGGGAGTGTCAATCAATATAGATATCTCCAAAAATACATGTGGGGCAGGTGTCTCCCCTGCCGAAAGAAAATCTTTTCTGGAGATGTCTAATAGAGAATTGTCAAACATAGTTAATGAGGGCGGTTGATTTGGTAAAAGATTTGTTAAAAGGAACGAGTGTTTTTTTAATCGGGATGATGGGTGCTGGGAAGACAACGGTAGGGAATTTACTGGCGACTGAGTTGGGCTACCGTTTTTTTGATACCGACTCGCTAATTGAGAAAGTTGCCGGAAAAACGATTAAAGAAATTTTTGCTGATGATGGCGAAGAGTCGTTTCGGGAATTAGAAGCTTTGGTTTTGTCCGATTTATCTGCTTATACAAAGTTAGTCGTTGCTACGGGTGGTGGCATTGTACTACGTCAGATGAATTGGAGTTATCTGCGCCATGGCTTGGTTATTTGGCTGGATGCCTCAGTGGAGGTGTTAGTCGAGCGCTTGCAAGATGATACCACTCGTCCCCTACTGCAAACGGCCGATCCAGTATCAGCATTGCAAAAGCTACTCAATCGAAGACGCAATCTCTATGCCCAAGCCGATCTACATATTCAGATTAGTACTAATGATACACCTGACGCGATCGCAGCCCGAATAATTGCTGAAATTCCTACGGTGCTTAAAAATCCCAAATATCCACTTGATTGATTTTTCTCTGATGGAATCTGATGAAGTAAGAATGTTAAGACTTATACAGCAATACTACTTATACTAGGGATGGTCAGTTATAGCCAAAGTACAGATGATTAGGCACATCCATAAAAAAATATCCGTCTCGCTTCAGATATTACTGTTTGGCAGCTCATTATCTCTGTTGCTGAGTAATTCTGCTTGGGCACAAAATAATTGTACGGAAGGGAAGATTAAGGAAAATATCGCCAAAATTAAGGATAGTGATAGTTCAATTTCATTAAAGGCAACATATAGTTTAGCAGAGTGCGGTTCAAAATCTGTTCAATCTATAATTAAAACCCTCCAGCAAGACAAAGATCCTAATATTCGCCGCGATGCTGCTTCTGCTTTAATCTATATGGGAGAAACAGCTAAAGCGGCTGTACCTCAGCTTATTACATCCCTAAAACAAGATAAAGATCCCAATGTTCGCCTGAGTGCGGCTGATGCCTTGGGCAAGATGAAAAAATCAGCAAATGCCGCTGTACCCCAGCTTATTACATCCCTGAAACAGGATAAAGATCCTAATGTTAGAAGTAGCGCCGCTTCTGCTTTAGGAAATATGCAAGAGACAGGTAAAGCGGCTGTACCTCAGCTTATTCTATCCCTAAAACAGGATAAAGATCCTAATGTTCGCAGTAATGCAGCATCTGCTTTAGGAAATATGAAAAAAATAGCAGCTTCGGCGATACCTGAGCTTATTCTATCCCTCAAAACTGATTCTGATATTCGCAGAAATGCCGCTTCGTCTTTGGGAAATATGGGAGAGACAGCTAAATTTGCCATCCCTCAACTTCTTCAAATTCTCCAACAGAATAAAGAGGCTAATATTCGCAGTGCAGCAGCTTCTGCTTTGGGAGAGATGAAAGAGTCTGCTAAGATGACTATACCTCAGCTTATTACTGCCCTAAATCAAGATAAAGATATTTCTGTTCGCACTAGTGCAGCTTATGCTTTGCGCGATATTGCCTCCCATCTTCAGTCACAAAAGAATCAGTCATCTCCATCAGATTTAGAAATAGCTCAAAAGGCTTTAGATGTAGCGAAAACTTTTATAAAAGACGAAAAGATTATTATTTGTTTTCCGGTTAGATTTAGCCAGAATAACAATAGCTTCTGTTTAAAACATCTCTCTATTAAGATAGGGTTGAATATTTGGCTAATTCACACCCTAATTTGGATTGGCTTATTCTGTATTTATCCCAAATCCCCCCAAGTGCAAGCCATCTTTTTTTGGAATCCATGGATGCGGAAAATATTTGGATTAGGCTATATCGGTTTCGCCATAACTAAAATTCCCTTTCTCAGTTTCCATTTATGCTCCCCCTTCAAAGATTCCCTCTTAGCCGATGGGAATTTAGATAACTTTGACTCCCAAGCTTATTTTACAGATATAGAATTCAATCTCAGAACAAATAAAGAAGCTCAACCGATTAAAAAACCCATACCATCTGGAAAATTTCGCATCGTCATCGAAGGAGAATCTGGAGTCGGTAAATCCATGTTTATGCGCCATTTAGCCAAATTTTCCAAACGGAATATAGTCTACCTGCTAGGGGAGAAATGTGAAACAGGAGTGATGGAAGCAATTCAAGAGAAACTTCCCATATCCAACCAAGATCCTAAATTACTGCAAAACTTAATAAAAAACCGTGCCCTTGATATTTATATAGATGGCTTCAGCGAAATGAAACCCCAGATCCGAGTCAATATTGCCAGTTTTGTGAAAAATTACTCAAAGTGTAACATTCTCATCGCTACCCAGCCCTTAGATTGGCTGCCTTCATCCCCGATCAAAACTTATATTCTTCAACCCCTTAAACCCCAACAACTTGAAAAATTCCTAATTTCGCGCCAAACAACTCTTTCACCGGATGCTCCTATTTCTGGCGATAAGTATGAAGAAGCCTGCAAAAATTATCTCGCCAGTATCTTAAATCAGCAGGAGTCAGAAAAAGAAAACACGATCGCTATACGACAACTGTATAATCCAATGAAATTAACCGCAATTGCTGAGACAATCGCTAATGGGAAGGAAGGGGGAGTGGGTTTTTTGGAATAGGGAATGGGGAATATCAAGAAACCTCACTTCTTCTTAACCACTTCTAAAAATATAGGCAAATTTTGGGGAGAGGGAAGGTGCAAGAGGAGGCACTTGTGTCTCTGGCTGCGTTACCTGTGGATAATCCTTGGCGAGAAAATGCGTTGGAGTTGGTTTATGAGTTAAAATTGAATCTAGATGCGAATTGGGAACAAAAGTTAGAATTAGATGCCGAGGAGGATAAGACGTTGATGAGAGCAATTACTCCTTTATTTCAAGAACATTTAGCGGCGGCTGAACAACGTGGCGAACAACGGGGAATTCAGCAGGGTATTGAGCGAGGAAGAATTGAAGAGCATCGTTATATATTAGAAAACTTCCTCCGGGTGCGATTGGGAGATTTAGATCCAGTTTTTAGGGCTTTTCTCAGTCCGGTGTCTGTTTTACCTGCGGTGGATTTTACCATGTTGTTGGTGCAATTAGCGACAGTTTCTGTGGATGATAATGGTGTAAGAGAATCCAAACGGTTACTCGCGGAAAGTGTTTTGAGGATGCGTTTTGGTCAATTAGATGAACGTTTGACTAATGTTATTCCAAGTTTACTGGCTTTATCTCTGGAAGATTTGGGGTTATTGCTGTCGCAGTTACCTGAATTATCAGTTGAGGAATTGTTGGGGAGGTTGGATCGTTCTGTGAGTTAAAATTTTGTAGGGTGGGGAGTGCCCACCCTGTTGTTGAAAGCGAGTGAGATTGTAAGTTTGTTGTACGATTTCATTAAAAGTCAAAATATCAAACGTTCCCAAGTTAATTGAGAAATCTCCTCATCCCAACGCCAGCGCAATAAATTAGCCGAATTACCGACAGAAAAACCAGACAAACCGATAGCTTGGCGAGGCGATTCTGTAGCCAGCGCGATCGCACTTTCCACTCCACACAGCCCCCACTCTACCAAATTCTGCACTCCAGTCAATAAAGGTAATGTCGTCCCCGATAAAGTACCATCTGGTAACCGTGCCGTACCCTGTTTCACCTCAATTTGCCGACTATCCCAAGGATATATCCCATCCGGTAACCCTAACGGCGATAAAGCATCACTAACTAAAAACAAACCTGCCTCATAATTACTAGCCTTTAGTAAAATTTCCAGCATAGTTGGACAAACATGTTGACCATCAGCAATGATGCCACAATAAACATGAGGATGAGTAATTGCCGCCCCCAATAAACCCGGCTCCCGGTGATGCAATCCCGGCATCGCATTAAAAGCATGAGTCACCATCGAAGCACCCAATAAAAAAGCTGATTCCGCTTCCGTAGCCGTAGCCTGAGAATGACCCAAACTTATCCTAATCCCTAAAGACCGCAAATACGCGATCGCATCCCCAGTTTCATCTAATTCCGGTGCTAAAGTAACTACCTTGACTAAATCCGCATAATCTCCCAAGACTCTCTTAATATTTTCAATAGTTAGTGGTAGTAAGTATTCAGGAGGATGTGCCCCCCGTTTGTGATAATTTAAAAACGGACCTTCCAAATGAACGCCCAAGATTTCAGCACAGTCTCTATCTACTAATCCAGAAGCTAAAAAATCAGCAATAACCGAAAGCGACTCCTGAATCTTATCGACAGAAGTCGTAACTATAGTAGGCAAAAAACCATCAACCCCTTTTTGCCATAAAAACTGACAAATTTCCAGTAACTTTTCCTCATCTCCCACAGACAAATCCGGAAACGCCAAACCCAAAGCCCCATTAATCTGTAAATCTATACCTCCTAGAGATATCCAATCACCAGCAACATCTAAGAGAGGGAGTGGGGAGTGGGGAGTGGGGAG
>NZ_JAMZMM010000694.1 GCF_024178385.1 Limnofasciculus baicalensis BBK-W-15
CCTCTCCCCCATCTGCTCCCCATTCCCCACTCCCTTGCGGTAGTCTGGTATTGGTAATCGGCGCGATCGCGAAGCCCGCCGCAGGCATCGCACTCAATCGCCAAAATTAATTTATAAATAAAATCTGTGCTTGACTTAAAGCAAATTCGCGAAAATCCCCAAGTTATCCAAGAATTACTAGACCGACGTGGTGTTGGTCAATATGACCTTACCCCGATTCTGGAGCTAAATCAGCAGGGGCGGGAATTGGAAACATCCCGTACTAAGTTACAAGCCCGCAGTAACGAGATTGGTAAACTCATCGGTCAAAAAATTAAAGCTGGTAGTCTCCCTGACGCGCCAGAACTTCAAGAATTACGAGATGAGGGGAACCAAGTTAAGGCGACTCTTGGCTCCCTAGAACCGCAGGAGCGAGAACTCAGAGCCGAATTGGATGCTCTCCTGTTAACTCTCCCCAATTTGCCTAGTGATTCTACGCCTGTTGGTAAGAATGAATTAGAGAATATGGAAGTCCGTCGCTGGGGTGACGAATACATTACTCAGCGCGAGGGAATTCTTCCCCATTGGCAAATTGGAGAAAAACTCGGTATTCTCAATTTTGAGCGGGCGGTGAAAGTAGCCCAAAGTAGATTTGTCTGCTTAGTGGGGGCAGGTGCTGCTTTGGAGAGGGCATTAATTAACTTCATGCTTGAGACGCAAATCAGGGCTGGTTATTTGGAAATAATGCCACCGATTTTAATTAATACTCAGTCTCTAACAGCTACAGGTCAACTCCCTAAATTTGCTGAAGAAAGCTTTAAGTGTGATAGTGATGATTTGTGGCTGACACCAACTGCTGAAGTGCCACTTACCAATCTTTACCGAGATGAAATCTTAGATGCCTCTGTCCTTCCTATCTATCAATGTGCTTATACTCCCTGCTTTCGTCGTGAAGCGGGTGCTTATGGGAGAGATACGCGGGGACTGATTCGATTACACCAGTTTAATAAGGTTGAGTTGGTGAAACTCGTCCATCCCAGCACATCCGAGGCAGAATTGCAAGGGATGGTACAGAATGCGG
This sequence comes from Limnofasciculus baicalensis BBK-W-15, assembly GCF_024178385.1. Classification (GTDB taxonomy): domain Bacteria; phylum Cyanobacteriota; class Cyanobacteriia; order Cyanobacteriales; family Coleofasciculaceae; genus Limnofasciculus; species Limnofasciculus baicalensis. The sequence continues at coordinate 1,061 of NZ_JAMZMM010000694.1, forward strand.
CAGCAATTTTAGAAGCATTAAAATTACCTTACCGAGTTTTGCAATTGTGTACAGGGGATTTGGGCTTTTCATCGACTAAAACTTACGATTTGGAAGTTTGGTTACCTTCGGCTGGGAAATATCGAGAGATTTCCAGTTGCTCTAATTGCGGTGATTTTCAGGCACGACGGGGGAGTATTCGTTTTAAGGAGCCTGGGAAAAAAGGTACTCAATTTGTCCATACTCTTAATGGTTCCGGATTAGCTGTAGGGCGCACTATGTCGGCGATTTTAGAGAATTACCAGCAAGAAGATGGCACAGTGAGAATACCGGAGGTTTTGCAACCTTATTTGGGGCGAGAGGTGTTGTGAAT
>NZ_JAMZMM010000695.1 GCF_024178385.1 Limnofasciculus baicalensis BBK-W-15
GCCTCCGCAAACCCATGGGCGTCGCAAAGTCGAAGTAAGTCCACGTACGTTGAGCAGCATTGCATTCCCGTGCCACTGACCTGTCCGCAGGTCAGTGTTTTTGTTGGTGCAGCCGCGCGGCGGCCTGAAGGGTCGTCTCAGCCACCCCGCAGTTATTCGCACCCAAGCCCGAAATTCCGCTGGCACCACCGCCATCCATGGTGTATGTCTGAAGAATGCAGGCCCAAGGCCTCAACTTTGTCACTGCCCTCACCGCGACCGTCGCGGCCGCTGTGACGTCAATCGCGATCGCCCAGACTCCTTCCGTCACCCTCCTCGGCTTTCGACCCGGCTCGACCTACTCGCAGGCAAACGGCGTGTCTGCCGACGGGTCCACGGTGGTGGGCACTTCAGGAAGTCGAGCGTTCATTTGGCGTGCCAACACCGGTCTTTACGACATCGGCGCCGAGCCTGGCGCATCGAACTTGAACACCTACGGCTATGCCATCTCGGCCGACGGGTCGACGGTCGTGGGATCCACCGGGCCGGACTTCTTCCGCTGGCGAGGGCAAGGGACGTTTGAATCGCTCGGTCGGATTGGCCCCGGCTATTCGAGATCCGATGCCACGGCGGTTTCCGGAAACGGTGACGTCATCGTCGGCTGGGGCAGTACGCCCAGCCCTGGAAGTCTCACACGTTCGTTCCGATGGAACAGCGAGGAAGGGACGCAGACGTTTGGCTTCGATCTATCAGGAAATAGCACGGCGCGAGGTGTGAGCACTGATGGAAGCACTATCGTGGGTTATGTCAGAGTCGATACCACCTACCGAGCCTATTCGTGGAGTCAGGCGGGTGGGTTGACTTTGCTGCCATCGGCGGGCGATGCGTCCGCTCTTGCGGTCAACTTTGATGGGCGCATCATTGTTGGTGGTGGTGGGGCAAACGCGGTCACCGCAACCATGTGGCGTAACTCGCAGGTTGTGGACCTGGGAACGTCGCCGGGGTGGCAAGGCAGCGCCGCACTGTGCGTTAACGACGACGGAACTGTGGTTGGTGGCCAGCTTGCAATGCCGGACGACATAACCAGCCTTCCCCAAGGCGCCATCTGGACCCCCGACCACGGCTTCGAAACGCTCACCACCTATCTGAACCGCTTCGGCGTCGCGTTCCCCGAGGGATGGACGGCGAGCATCGTGAACGGCGTTTCCGCCGACGGTCGGACCATCGTGGGCAACGCTCGCAACGGCCTCTCCCCCGAACAGGCCTTCGTTGCAGTAGTCCCCGCGCCTGCGGTCCTGACGCTTCCAGCACTTGCTGCCTTCTACGCGAGCCGTCGCCGCCGCTACTCCAACCTCACCCCGCCGTCCCCCCCTTCACCCGATCCCTGATCGCGCGCCACAACGCCTCACCTCCCGCACCCTTTACAACCCTCG
>NZ_JAMZMM010000261.1 GCF_024178385.1 Limnofasciculus baicalensis BBK-W-15
ATTTTGTACAATAGGCTAACTGGTAGTGAATTGTCTGGCGTTCATATTTTGTTACTTGACAGAGTTTTAGGAGAGCCGTTCCAGCCTCTGGACGAGTAGCACTGATGGTTTTGAAGAACCGGACAATTTAACCAGTAAGTCTAACACCCGTTAAGGGAATGTGTCTCCGCCGCTAGGAGGTTGTATGAGTCTTTCTGTGAATCGGTCCACCGACTCACCCAAATCTTCTGACGAAAAGTCAAAAGAAGCCAAGAGTGTGCCAAATCAGCACGCTACCACGTCAACCAGTGATTCTGCCAACAATACCAACTCAGTTGCTATAGGTAACTCAATCGGGATAATGCCACAAAATGTCCAGCGACAACAACCCATTCCACCGCCCAGCGAACCCATGCAGTACCGAGCAATCGGACTCATCAGAGGACAATACATGCCCTCTGCGGACCAATTGACACGAGGGACACTCGTATCATCGGATGGTTCTTTAATTGATGCAGTTTTGCTGGGGCGCGTCATGAGCTTGGTCAAAAATCATTTAGACTTAGCTCAACCCCATCTCTGGGTTGTTTATCCTCGGACAAGACTAGAGGACGGCAATTTGCATGTTCAAATTGTCGGTGTGTGGGAACCCGAAAAACTTCATCGCCCTGTCTCAACAGAAGTGCCGGAGGGTGAAGAATCCTCAGAGCAACTAACACCAGAAGCATCTCCTGAATTATCTGAAATCGATACTTCTCTGACTCTTAAAGAGGGCTATTTTTCCATTCGCGGCCAATTAATTTACCAGTCGAAGGAAGAAGGAAAAATAATTGTCAAAATCAAGCAATCTCCTCGTAGAGAGTCAGAAACTATCAAATTTTTCAAGTTAACTCTCAATGGTTTTCTTGGCGATAAAGTTATTCGTCATTTTTGGGATTTGCACTTACAACTCCATGGGAATACTCTCGTGGTGGAGGATGGTAATGATATTGGTGCAATCGCGATGAGGAGACCAATGAATAGTAACTTCCCGCCGAAAAGACGACCGACTTCCGGAAATGGCTTCACCAATCAGCGTCCCATTCCCAAGGGAGATCAAGCTGGTAAATCAGCACCGATTCCTAAACGCACCACACCGATTCCTAAACCGATTAAGCGTGGCGAATAGGGTTTTTGCAGGTAAGAGGTAGGAGGTAAGAGGTAAGAGAATAAAATAGTTTTGGGTTTTGAGTTTTCAATTAAAATTTGTAACTCTGCCACTCAGTACTAACCCACTCAGCACATTCTGTTACCTTTTCAAGGGCTAATAACTAATTCTATGTCTTCTTTAGCGATTAGTAATTAGCCAATACAGCGATTTGTAGGTGAGTGAGGTATAGAGAAACCCGGTTTATTAAATAAACCGGGTTTCTCTTGTTTAATTCACTTCCCATGGCTCATGATAGCTGTCAGAAAAGCAAGGCAAGCTAATGGCGCTATCAAGTTAAAAAATAGATAAACTCCCAATCCATCGATGCCACCTCCTCGCACAGGAACAAGATTGCCTAAGCAAACTGCGACCTGCTTGCAGCAGCGCTTCGCTATCGCAAATAACAGGAGTAGTTGTAAAATCAAGAGACTCATACTAGTGTAAATATCTAGCTAGTTCTAAAATAAGAGACAGATGAAAGATTTTTTTGAAAACCTCCTTCGTTTCCCCCGCTTCCTGATTACCGTCTCTTTAGGGATCTTCTTTGCCCTGTGGGAGCGCTTCAAACCACTAGTGAGTAACCCTGTCAGCGCGATCGCATTAGTTGGGTTGGTAGTCGGGACTTTTATGTTTTTGACCTTTACCCTCCAAGCCATGCTAGGGTTGAGTTCGGTGTAAATTAACCATCTTTACCAAAAATAGCCCGTAATATAACAAAGGGGGCGTTATGTCAACAAGTCGCCGTGTTTCTAGAATTTCCTCGCTGATTCAGCAAGAAGTCAGCCAAATGTTAATCAGCGAAATCAAAGACGATCGCGTGGGTGCAGGAATGGTGAGTGTCACTGATGTGAATGTTTCCGGAGATCTTCAGCACGCTAAGATTTATGTGTCAATCTATGGCACAGAGGAGGCAAGAGCAGCCACCATGGAGGGATTACAGTCGGCGACTAGTTTTGTCCGCCGAGAATTGGGTAGACGGGTTCGCCTGCGCCGCACGCCAGAGGTGTTGTTTATTGAAGATCGAGGTTTAGAAAGAGGCGATCGCATGTTAACACTCCTGAATCAATTATCTCAAGAGCGTCTGAGTAAGGGAGTAGAAGAAGTTATTCCCGCAGCGGAGGATTCTGAAGTTAATGAGTGAAGGTGCGGGGGATAAGGTGGATAATGATGTCCGATATTGCTTCACGTATGACCAGTATCGGACATTATCGTCCTGCTGCTCGTAATTTTAATACTTGCAATGAAATTGATGATCTTGATGATTTCCGGCGGGTGATTCCTGTGAATCAGATACCTAAGCTTGAGGAGACTTTGGTTTAGTATAATGTTAAGGTGAGTCTATAATAGATTCACCTTAATCTTATAAAGAGGACGATGCCAGCAAAGGATACTTACCATGATGTGGTAAAAAATGCTTTAATTAAGGATGGGTGGACTATTACAGCCGATCCTTATCCGATTAAATATGAAGAAATTAAATTAGTTGCGGATTTAGCGGGTGAAAAAACGATTTCTGCTAGCAGAGAAGGAGAAAAAATAGTCATTGAAATTAAAAGTTTTACCAGTCGTTCCCCGATGCGTGAATTTGAAACAGCTTTAGGTCAATATCTCATTTATCAAACGTTTCTTTCTATTACCCATCCAGATCGTAAAGTTTATTTGGCAGTCGGCAATAATATTTATGGAAGGTTTTTTCAACAAATTGCAATTGAATTAATTTTACAAAAATATCAAATCTTACTATTAGTTGTCGATCTTAAAAAAGAGGAGATTGTCAAATGGATAAGCTAACTCATTACCAAGATATAATCAAACAAATCCTCAGTAAATATGAAAGAATCTCAGGACAAGTTCCCGATCCTGATATAGATGAGGTATTAATGTTTGACGATCAAAGAAGTCAATATCTTTGGTTTAATATTGGCTGGAAAAATGATAGACGAGTTAAGGCAATTTCTGTTTATGTTCGCATTAAAAACGATAAAATTTATATTGAGGAAGATTGGACAGAGGAAGGTATTGCTACTGAGTTATTAAGGGAAGGTGTACCAAAAGAGGATATTGTTCTAGCTTTTCACGATCCAGAAACTCGCAAATTAACTGAGTTTGCTGTGGCTTAAAATTTGTAATAATTTCGGATAGCATTTGAGATAATTTAATATGTCTAAAAAAAAGATAAACAATAATCCTAATCAGCTAGAATTAGCTGCTTAGAGTTTTGTTATACGAATGACAATACACCCGGATATCTTGCTGATTATGTTTTAAGAAAATTAAATCAATATATGAAACAGCTAGAAGATAATTTTGGAATTCCTGAAGGTTTTTCTTGGTAAGAGAAATCCTTGAAATTGAGTTACCAACTCCTGTAAGATAATCGACCAAAAACACGCTAACAAAACGAAAATCAATAAGTTACATCACACCTACCAAACAAACAATTCTAATTTATGACGAACCATCCTAGCGCAATCTCACTACCCACTCTCGACTCCCTCTCCCTAGAAGCACTAGTAGCCCAAATGGTAGTAATCCGTGCCTCTGGCTACCTATTCGATCGTCAAATTCAGTATCCCATCTGGGAACCCCCAACTTCTAAGTTACAGCATTGGATTGAAGATTTGGGGGTTGGTGGGGTAATTTTATTGGGAGGAAGTGCCGTAGAATTGAAACTGCGATCGCAACAACTCCAAGGTTGGGCACAAATTCCTCTGCTCGTTGCGGCTGATATTGAGGAAGGAGTAGGGCAACGCTTTTCTGGTGCTACTTGGTTTCCCCCACCCATGGCAATTGGCGCGGTAGCTTTAAAAGATATGGCAAAAGCTCAACAATATGCCCAGGAAATGGGCAATATTACCGCTCAAGAAGCTTTGGCTATTGGGATAAACTGGATTTTAGCTCCTGTGGTGGATGTGAATAATAATCCCCAAAATCCAGTAATTAATGTCCGAGCCTTTGGTGAAACTCCGGAAACAGTCAGCCAACTAGCCACTGCCTTTATTCGGGGAACCCAAGATTATCCCGTATTAACTACAGCTAAACATTTTCCGGGACATGGGGATACGGCAACTGATTCCCATCTAGATTTACCAATTTTACCCCATTCACTCTCACGACTCCATCAAATAGAGCTACCCCCGTTTCAAGCAGCCATTTCTGCTGGCGTGGATACAGTCATGACAGCTCACCTATTGATTCCCACGTTAGACGAGGAATATCCTGCTACCTTATCAAAACCAGTTTTAACTGACTTACTCCGACAAGAGTTAGGCTTTGATGGACTAATTGTAACCGATGCCTTGGTAATGGGCGCGATCGCAAATCGATATGGTGCAGATGAAGCAGCAGTTATGGCAGTTGAAGCAGGTGCAGATATTTTATTAATGCCTGTTAATCCAGAAACTGCGATTTCAGCAGTATGTGAGGCAGTAAAAACTGGACGTATCTCACAGGAGAGAATTCTCTCATCGGTAGAGCGGATTTGGCAAGCCAAAGGTAAGGTGATGGATAGTTTTCATCTCAAATCCTCCACTGAAAACTTCCTCGCCCAAGTTGCTCAACCTGCCGCTTTCACTACCGTTAACAATATTCTCCGAGATTCCCTGAAAATAGGTGGCTCTTTACCTTTAGCACCACAACCCACCAATAGCAATCGCCAGCTACGCAATCTGATCTTAGTAGATGATGTCCTAGCTTGTGACTTTTTGGGGCGAAATGCTCCAGCTATCAATATACCCAAACAGTTAGGCTACCAACTACAATGGGTTGACCGCGATACTCTGCCAAGAGCAGATGATACAAACCATCTTCCCGGCTCCCAACCAACTCTGTTACAACTGTTCATTCGGGGCAACCCATTTCGGGGAACCGCTGAAATGATGACAAGGGCTGAGATTTGGGTTAAGAAATTGTTAAAGACTAACGATCTACAAGTCCTGGTGATTTACGGTAGTCCATATGTATTAGAGCAGTTTCAGAGAGAATTGCCGCCGGCTACCCCATACCCATATCTGTATTCTTATGGACAGATGGCAGAGGCTCAATCTCTCGCAATGGACCGATTATTTTCCCAAACTGCTCTCAGAAGTGGCTTGACAGAATTCGTTTAAGTTTTGTTAAGCAGATCTCAGCTAGCCAATATAAGTCTTTTAATGCCCTAGTCGCGCTAGACTGGCTAGGGTTGATTTCTGTAAGGATCTGAAAATTTGAGTCTTTAGTAAAATTTATGATAGATCTCAGATAAACTGTAACTTTCTATACTGAATCAAAATAATTTTCACGCTAGCCATTTTTAGATTATAGTTAGAGAGTAGCTGAATTTATACCAGGCTGATTACTTACTATGAGTCCTATGATTGCTAACCCAGTACTATCTACCCCCTCAGTCCGATACTCCATTGAGGTGATCCAAGAAGAAGCCCGTAAATTAGTGGAAAAAGGACACGTCAGCCGTCAACAGCCAATTTATGTGTTGTGCCAGTACATTCCTGCTCGGGAATGGGTTTGCGTTGAATGTGAACTGGAACAGTGCGACTTCTTGCTTAGAGACAGAATCGGAGACTTGATTGGTTCAGAGGAATGGAATAACGATTAAAGTTAATCGCGTCAGGAGAACACTATCTAATGTGGTCTAATGTGGTAGGGATGAAAAGGGAAATGGCTGATAGCTCCACTATCAACTCCATCGTTAACCTGGAAATGAAGACTGCTAAAGGAAAATTCGTTTAAATTGCTTTTAAAAAGTTTGGTCATCAGTACTCACTCCCAAATAAACAGGGTTGTTGGGATTACTTAATCAGTGTTCTAATTAGTGGGTTGTGGGGAGTTCCGATTGAGAGAGATTCCCACTACTCACTCCCTTTGCGCTCTTGGGAATAACTGTTTAATAAACCACTAAGACACTAAGACACTAAGACACTAAGGAAGAGAGAGATCTTCTTCTACCGCAAAGGGAGTAAGGAACGGCAACAAACGTTTAATAGTATAGTGTGGAAAGGCACGTAATAGGTTATGGCAGTATAAAGGAGCTATGACAACTCAATTAAGCGCTCGCGTTAAAGAATTAATTGCTAAATCAAGAATAGTCAGCTTTGCTAGCTGGGAGCAATCTTATCCAAAAGAGGTAATTCAGCTTTTTCAGACTGCTGATGATGAAGGACGCTATCTCACGGACGAGGATTTAGAGCAGATTGGTGCTGTTTCACCTGAAACTGCCTCATTACTGAATATAGCTCGGTTTCTGCGCGATCGCGTTTCGGAAATTGTGGTTGAAGCGAGGGAACAGGTTTTGCTAACCTATCCAGATATTACTCAGCCTGGAGGTGGTCTTTATCCCCCTGAGAGGGCAGAAGCTTGTTGGCGAGATTTTTGGCACTTTCTCCGCTGCATCACCTATGGGATTGCTGGCGGTAGCACAGATTTTACAAGTTCAGAGGGGTTGCAGTATATGAATCTGTTGTATCAGGAATTGCAAGTGCCTCTGGATGCGATGGTACTGGGATTAGAAAACCTGAAGTCTGCTAGTTTGCGGCGCTTACCTGAGAATGAACGAGATCGTCTCACCCCCTATTTCGATCGTTTAATCAACCAACTCAGAGCTTTCAGTTAACTTTACACTTCTTCGGTCATTAGTCATTGGTCATTGGTCATTAGCGTTTATTTAAGAAACCGGGTTTCTCTTTACCTCACTCGGTTGACAAGCGCTATAGTTAAGTTTCCGATACAAGACTTAATATTTATTAACATAATTAGACCCCATTTTCAGCAAAGATAATTTTGTTGCCAAATAGGAATGAGTAACAAACCCCCATGTCAACTGCGTGTTGATATGTTTGAAAGGACAGACTCGATCTGGCTAGGGTTTTGAGTTGGTCATCATCATATCCAATTTGGCAAACTTTAGTTATTATTAGTTATTAATTAGTCACAAACTAAGAACTAGATAGTAATAATTAATGAAATAAAAACAATCAAATCAATTTAATTTAGGAGAAAATTCCATGGCTTTATGGTCAGTTGATAGCGCCCCGGTAGAACAGAGACAGAATGGGACAGAAGATGATTTGCAAACGGTGATTAGCGCTGTTTACAAGCAAGTTTTGGGCAATGGACATTTGATGGAAAGCGAACGCCTAACCAGCGCCGAATCCCAGCTTCGGAACGGTAACATCAGCGTCCGCCAATTTGTCAACGTTGTGGCCAAATCCGATTTGTATAAATCGCTGTTTTTTCAATCTTCATCTCAATACCGTTTTATCGAGCTAAACTGTAAGCATTTGCTAGGTCGTGCCCCCCTCGATCAAGCAGAAATTGCCGTACATGTTGCCACCTACAACGAAGCAGGTTATGACGCGGAAATCGATTCCTACATCGATAGCGACGAGTACATTCAAAGCTTTGGTGAGAATGTAGTTCCTTACGCCCGCACAGTTAACTCCCAAGTGGGAATTAAGAATGTCAACTTTAACCGGACATTCTCCTTAGTGCGTGGTGCTGCTACCAGCGATAAGAGCAACAAAGCCAAGCTAATTAGCGCAGTAGCAGGTAATTTGCCCACGGCAATTAAAGCCCCAGTTTCTGGTGGCGGTAATCCTAGCCAAACCAGTAAGCGTTACCGGATTGCGGCTTCTGCCTCCAATTGCGGACCGACCACTCGCACGAGTAATATGGAATATTTGGTTGACTACAGCCAATTGTCTCAGCGAGTGCAAAACATCCAGAAAAGTGGCGGTAAAATCCTCAGCATTACAGTTGCTTAGTTAGTTATTGGTCATTAGTCATTGGTCATTAGTCATTAGTCTAATCATGGCAAATGACCAATGGTATTTGCTACTCATGAGGCAAGATTTAAAAGGCAATTAACAATTACCAATTAAATGAATATTAGTGAATTTGTAAAACTTTCGATAGGCAGGTGGAGATCCCAACGTAGCGGGCACAATTTAGCTTTCAGCCACTTTGAAGAAGTACGCTCGACTATTGATATTATTGCACTGCCAACAGACGATCCTGCTGTAATTGATATCTGTAAGTTGTATAATATCGATCCATCTAATGCGACTAATCCCTTTCGGATGAATTGGGAGGGGGAATCAGATTGGGATGAAGCTGAAAAGGTGGAAGGCACTTGTATCCTTGTTCCCATTCCCGATCCGGAAAATCCAAGTCGGGGGAAATTATTGCGCGATCGCGGATATGCTGAAACTATGTCAGCAGCAGGAGAATACCACTTCGCTGACGATGGTACTTTTATCTTACTCACAGAGTACGATCGCGCGGCGGCTGAGGAGAGAATCTGGTTTACTACACCCAATCTCCGCTTTCGAGTTGCTTTAATCAAAACTAGCGACGGCAAAGGTGTAGTTACCGCTTCATTTTCTTCGGAAATTCGTGCTTTATCGAGTTAGTAGTTATTGGTTGTTGGTTGTTGGTTATTGGTTGTTGGTTGTAGATCAAACAATTAATAACTAACACATGAGTCTGGCATGTCCTACAACAAAAAACAAACAACCAATAACAAACAACAAACAACAAACAACAAACAACAAACAACAAACAACAAACAAC
>NZ_JAMZMM010000027.1:0-5841 GCF_024178385.1 Limnofasciculus baicalensis BBK-W-15
AACTGCGTGATAAAGGATCTCTGTTATGTATGCACGTTAGTATAATATCAGTAATTTAATTTTTTTTTTACTGACAGGGCGACAACCGAGAACAAGACAGAGTAATTCGTCGGCAGCGACAGATTAGTATAAGAGACAGCCTTATGAGTGTCGGTACTGGCGAACATGGATTAATTTCAGAGTTTCTTAATGATAGTTTCCGTTCAGAAATATCTCGATTGGGTTTACCGTCGACTTCTAAGGATATGAAGATTGGAATTCGTTCTCCGCGTTTCACAAAAGGTATGCCTCGATGGGATACATCCCGCATACCAGATGTAACCGTATTGCCTGTAGAACAAATGAAAGCTTTCGCCAAAAGGGAAGCAGTCATCGAACTTTCTGAGCCACCACCAATCTTGGTGGTGGAAGTGGTGAGCGAGTCTACCAAACTATCAGATTACCGCACTAAGCGATCGGAATATGCTTTGTTAGGTATTCTTGAATACTGGATAGTTGATCCCCTCCGAGAGCTAATCGCAGTATGCACTTTGGTAGAAGGTTTTTACGATGCGGTAGAATTTCGAGGTGGAGAGCGTATTCTCTCTCCCACTTTTCCAGAATTGTATCTGACGGCTGACCAAATTTTTGCAGCGGGGAGGTTGGGATGAATGAGTGGAGCGGAGAGATGGGAAGATAGAATATGGGGGGAGTAGGGGTAGCGGCAAGTCGCCTCTTGAATCTCTATCAGTAACCAATCGCCCCTTCCGACTCGCCCTCTTTGAGGAATATAGCAACTGCAGTCGTCAGTTAGAACCCCTTCTTCCTCTAGCCCCTAGCCTCTAGCTATAAAATCAGTGGTGTTTAGAAATGATACTTTCGCTTAAGGATAATTCTGTGTGGTGGCAAGTGCAGCACTACTCGGAATTACTCTATGTACTGGTGGTGCGGAATCTCAAGGTGCGTTATCGCGGCTCTTTCCTAGGAGTATATTGGAGTTTGCTCAATCCGTTGATGATGACGGGGTTATACGCGGCAATTTTTGGGACTGTGTTTGCTAGCTATTACAAGAACTCTATTATTAATTATGTAATGGCGGCGTTTACGGGATTAGTGATTATTAACTTTTTTTCGGCTTCGACTTCCCAAGCTTTGGCAAGTGTGGTGGGGAATGGGGCGCTCTTAAATAAGATTCGCCTACCCGTGAGTATTTTTCCTGTCTCTACGGTTGGGGCAAATGTGTTTCAGTTTGTCGTTGGGGTCTTGCCTATACTGGAGATTGTGACATTTGTCAAGTCTCATAGTTTAATTAATATGTTGGCACTGTTTTTACCTTTGCTGGCGTTAACTTTGGTCTGTACGGGTGTAGGCCTTTTTGTGTGTGGATTGTATGTTTTCTTTAGAGATTTACCTTATTTTTATGAGTTAATTGTATTTGTCCTTTGGATTAGCAGTCCTGTATTCTATCCTGCTGCCATTGTGCCAGAAAAAGTGAAGTTTTTCTTAAACCTAAATCCGTTATCGCCAATTATTGAAAGTATTCGTCAGATTGCTTTATCAGGAACTTTACCTGATTTAACTCTAATTTGGGGAGCTTTGTTAAGCAGTGCGATAGTTTTGGTGATGGGTTGGGTATGTTTTCATGGGTGGCGCAGTCAATTTATGGATTTGCTGTAAATGGCGGAAGTGATTAGGGTAGATGGGGTTTCTCTGTGGCGACGCACCCAGGAAGAGTTTTCTTACGATTTGAAGAAAACTGTACTATCTATTTTGGAGGGTAATTATCGCAAACCTGTGAAGAAGTTGGTGTTAAATGAGATTGATTTTGTGGTGGAGTCTGGGGAAAAGGTGGGGATTATTGGCGCAAATGGTTCGGGTAAATCTACTTTACTTAAGGTTATTTGTGGTATTCTACAGCCAACTAGTGGGAAGGTACGGGTGCGGGGACAAATTGCGCCGCTGATTGAATTGGGTGCAGGGTTCGATCCGGAAATCTCGGTGATGGATAATATTTTACTCTATGGGGTATTATTGGGTTTTTCGCGACGGGAGATAAAGGAGAGAGCGGAGTCAATTTTGGAGTTTGCGGAGTTACAAGATTATCAGTTAGTGCCAGTGAAGGGTTTGTCTTCGGGGATGGTGGCAAGGTTGGGTTTTGCGATCGCAACTGATGTCCAACCAGATATTCTGATTCTGGATGAAGTGTTGTCGGTGGGGGACGAAAGCTTTAAAAATAAGTGTAAGCGGCGGATTGAGAAGTTTTGGGATGGGAATGCTACGGTTTTGGTAGTTTCTCACGATTTAAGTTTTATCAGACAATATTGCGATCGCGCGGTTTGGTTGGATAAGGGGAAGCTGCGATTGATGGGAAGTGCTGATTGGGTGGTGGATTGCTATTTGGATTCTGTCTAAGACAGGACTTAGGTCGTTATGCTATCTGTAGGGTGCGTTATGTAACGCACCCTACTATATATGGAGTTTAGAGTTACTACAAGAAAAGCCCAGTCTAAAATCTTACTTAGAAGAAGCTCTTGAGACAGCCTATAGGAAAGGATTGGTATTAGCTGCGGAAGAAACAAATTTACCGCTAAAAACTTTCCCGGAAGATTGTAATTATACCTTAGCAGAAGTTTTGAGCGATCGCTTTTTCCCCGGTGAAGCCGCGACAGATGATTTAATGGCTTGATAACGAGGGGGGAAGGGAGAAAGGGTTAGGCTCTGTTCGTAGTAAGCACTTTAGTGCTTGTAAAGATAGCATCTTCAGGCACTGAAGTGCCTACTACAAATAATCTGAATTTGACACTCCCCATTCCCCACTCCCCACTCCCGATTCCTTTTTCCGATACAGTTGCGATCGCGCCTCAATTGCCATACACTTCAGGGAATGGTTTTTCACCAGTGGGTTTCTATCCCGATCCTGCCATAATTCAATGAAGGGAACTTTAGGGGCTTGATGGGCTTCAGGATAGTTAAGCTGAAAGGTGTGAGTGTGGTGTGGAGGTTGATGCGAGGAGTTACTAGCAAGGCTGGCAGATTAAGGCGCACTCTACCCCTTTCTGAGGGGTGGTGGGCGAAGTTCGATTTGCTGAGAACTTTGGTGCGTCGGGATTTGGATGCGCGGTACAAGGGTTCGGTATTGGGTAATTTTTGGCCTTTGTTAAATCAGTTATCTCAGTTGCTGATTTATACCTATGTCTTTTCCATTGTACTGAATGTGAAGCTGAGTCTCAAGGGTTTGCCGGATGAGAGTAAGCTGGCTTTTGGCTTCTGGTTGTTTGCTGGTTTGTTACCTTGGATTGCTTTTACAAGTGGGGTGACGCAGGCGGCGGGTGCAGTGGTGGGGCAGCCAAATTTGGTGAAGAAGGTAGTGTTTCCTCTGGCATTATTGCCCCTCGTCCCAATATTATCTGCATTTATTGAGAGTGCTTTTGGGTTGACGGCGCTAATTGTTTTTGTGGCAATATTCTATGGAGTATTGCATGGAACTTTAGCACTTTTGCCGTTGGTTTGGTTGACTCAGTTATTGTTAACGGCAGGGTTGGGGTATTTAGTAGCAGGGTTGACAGTATTTTTGCGAGATATTCCTCAGACTTTGGGAGTAATTTTGAATCTTTGGTTTTATTTTACGCCGATTGTTTATCCGGCTTCTGTGATTCCGGAGGCGTGGCGGGATTGGGTATTTTGGTTGAATCCTTTGGCGGCAATTTCTGAGGTGTATCGAGATATTGTGCTAACTGGAGAGGTAACTCACTGGGGAGAGTGGGGAGTTGCGGCTGGGGTGTCTTTGGTGGTATTTTGTTTTGGTTTATCGGTGTATCGGCGTTTGCGTCCGGCGTTTGCTGATGTACTGTAAGGTTTAATTGACTGATTGATTTGTCATAGTCGTGGTCGTTGGTGTGGTGATGAGTGAGATTGCGGTTTCGTTGAAGAATGTTTCAAAGTGTTTTAAGCGGTATCCCCATCCGGCGGATAGGCTCAAGGAGTTATTTTTTCCGGGGAAGAGTCGGGCAGAAGAGTTTTGGGCACTGCGGGATATTAATTTGGAGGTTTTAAAGGGGCAAACGCTGGGCATTGTTGGCCAAAATGGTTCGGGGAAAAGTACACTATTGCAGATTATTGCTGGCACATTGACACCGACGACGGGTGATGTATGGGTGAATGGGCGAGTTTCGGCTTTGCTGGAACTTGGTAGTGGTTTTAATCCGGAGTTTACAGGGAGGCAGAATGTATTTTTTAATGGTCAAATTTTAGGGTTAAGTCAATCAGAGATAGAATATAAGTTTGATGATATTGCTAAGTTTGCCGATATTGGAGATTTTATAGATCAGCCTGTTAAAACTTACTCAAGTGGGATGTTTGTTCGATTAGCCTTTGCTGTCGTTGCTAATACAGATCCCAAAATTTTAGTGGTGGATGAAGCTTTGGCTGTAGGGGATGCGAAGTTTCAAGCCCGTTGTATGAAGAGGATTCGTGAATTGAAAGAACAGGGGGTGACAATACTCTTTGTTTCTCATGATAGTTCAAGCGTAAAGATGCTATGTCAGCGTGCTGTGTTACTGAACAAGGGGAAAATGCTAACCGATGGCGATCCGAAGGATGTGGTTAATCGGTATATTGCTTTATTAAGTTCGGACACAAGTACTACAGAAACTGAAAATATTAATCCCATTCCAGTTAAAAGTGATTTGATCGAGAATGTCAATCATCAAAAAAAAGATATACATAGACATGGCAATAAATTTATAGTTATCAATAGTGTCAAAATTACTGATTCAGACAATATTGAAATAGCAGGAAAGATAGAAACTGGCTCAATATTTAATATTGTAATTAATTTGGAAGCTAAAGAGGAAATATCAGATTTAGTGATTGGTATTTCGATTAGAAATTTAATGGGTGTAGTTATTTATGGCGCTAATACTCATTTAATGAATATTAAGTTGCCAATCCTGAATATTGGTCAGGAAATGAGCGTGAGCTTTGAAATACCTTGCTCATTAAATAGGGGGGTTTATACAGTAACCGTGGGTATACATTCTGAAGAAGGGATGAGTTATGATTGGATGGATGAGATTCTGATACTGGAAGTGATTAATCAACAAGTTTGTGATGGATTAGTTGATTTGAATTCTCAGATCAAGATTCATCAACTTTATAGTTCAGTTATCTCATGAATAATTAGGAAATATGGATATGGATTTTCTGAATATAAAAAATCAAAATCCATCAAAGAAAGAAGCAGATATAAATATGATAGAAATCAATAATCCAGAAATTAATGTAGACGAATTAATGGAAAAGATCAAAAAGGAGGTAGCTAACCGCAGTAATATACTTATTCAAGAAGATCCTAAATTCAGCCTTCCAAATGGTATAAGCACTTTGAAGATTAGCCATATAGAGGCGCTGCTAAACGATGCTAATTTTAATTCTCAGGTAGCCACAAAATGGCCGGATAAATTTAATCGCTTTCCCTTGAATTTGAGTCAGCCATTACAGAAATTTTTCTTAAAGATACATGGATTTATCTTTAAGAAGCAACGGGCTGTTAATGTGGCTTTAATTCAAGCGCTGAGGGAATCTCTAGCCTTAAACCAACAGCTAATGGCGCAAGTTGCCACTCTCCAAGAACAATTCAATGGAGTCTGTAATCGCTTAACTGCTGTGGAGGAAAAAGTTGCTACTACAGAGGGACGGTTAAACAACACAGAGGGACGGTTAAACAACACAGAGGGACGGTTAAACAACACAGAGGGACGTTTAAACACCACCGAGGGACGGTTAACCACCACAGAGGAACGTTTAAACACCACAGAGGAACGTTTAAACACCACAGAGGGACGGTTAAACAACACAGAGGGA
>NZ_JAMZMM010000027.1:5941-30658 GCF_024178385.1 Limnofasciculus baicalensis BBK-W-15
ACACAGAGGGACGGTTAAACAACACAGAGGGACGGTTAAACAACACAGAGGGACGGTTAAACAACACAGAGGGACGTTTAAACACCACCGAGGGACGGTTAACCACCACAGAGGAACGTTTAAACACCACAGAGGGACGGTTAAACAACACAGAGGGACGGTTAAACAACATAGAGGGACGGTTAACCACCATAGAGGGACAGTTGATTAGTACAAAAGATTGCCTCGCTGCTATGGATGAGCATTACATCAGAAATGATAGCTTTCTCAAGAACGATTTAGCCCAACAGAAACGTCTGATTACTATGTTTTTGGAAGAGGCAAGACAACGTTTACCAAAACCATTCAACTCCGAACAACTGCAAACCATTGTTAGTCAAGAAGAACATTTACTAGATGCCTTTTATGTAGCTTTTGAGGAAGAATTTCGCGGTAGTCGTCAAGTTATTATTGACAGGCTAAAAGTATACTTGCCCCTGATAGAAGAAGCCAAGATAGGAACCCAATTATCCCCAATTATAGATGTTGGTTGTGGGCGTGGTGAATGGCTAGAATTGCTACGGGAATCTGGATACACAGTAAAGGGTATCGATAATAACCGGGTAATGGTAGAACAGTGCCAAGCTAGAGGTTTGGAGGTGAGCGAATTCGATGTCATTGATTACTTGAAATCATTACCGGATGCTAGCCTGGGGATGGTAACTGGTTTTCACATTATCGAACATTTACCGTTTTTAGTGTTGATTAAGTTATTAAGCGAAACTCATCGAGTGCTAAAACCAGGGGGATTGGCTATTTTTGAAACTCCCAATCCTCAAAATATTTTAGTAGGGGCTAACAATTTTTACACTGATCCCACTCACCGCAATCCCTTACCCAGTAATTTGACTAAGTTTATGGTGGAGAATATGGGGTTTGCTTCAGTCAAGATTATGAATCTAAATCCCTATGAAGAATCATTTCAATTAAGTGGATCGGAGGTGGCGGAGAGATTTAATGAATATTTCTATGGTCCGCAAGATTATGCTGTGGTTGGATATAAGTTATGAAATCGATAGCAATTGTAATTCCTTGGTTTGGGAAGGAATTAAAAGGAGGTGCGGAACAGCATGGATGGCAAGTAGCGACACGTCTTGCTCAACGCGGTCATCAAGTTGAGGTATTAACCACTTGCTGTCGTTCATTTCATGAAGATTGGGGAGTTAACCATCTCAAAGCTGGTGTAAGTTGGCAAGAAGGGTTAAAGATTCGCCGCTTTCCGGTGGATAGGCGCGATCGCGAAGCCTTTGACCGAGTTAATGGACTTATGTTGAGTATACCACCTGGAAAGCTCAAGCCGGGAGTCAATCCGGTCAGTTTACAGGAATCTGCTATTTTTTGTGATGAAAATATTAACTCAACTCAATTACTAAATTATTTAAAAAATCACCAAGATCAATATCAGGCGTTTATATTTATTCCCTATCTTTACGGTCTTATTCTTAAGGGATTACCGATTGTCGCCAATCGTGCATTTTTACAGCCTTGTTTGCACGATGAGGTTTATGCTTATTTACCCCAAGTCGCTAATATTTTCCATGGAGCTAGGGGATTATTGTTTATTAGCGAAGGGGAAGCTGAACTAGCAAGACAGTTATATGGTCCGGGAATTATTAGCAAAAGCTTGGTAGCAGGGGCTGGTGTAGAGGCGGGTGAGCATTATGATGATGCGATTGACAAAATTGGTGATTTTCTTGTCAAAGAAGAGCGTTTTGTCCTTTACTTAGGTCGCCGAGATCCTCTAAAAAATACAGATTTATTAGTCAGGACTTATGGTAGTTTTAAGGAAAAGTATCCCAATTCTAGTTTGAAGCTGGTAATTGCTGGAACTGGAAATATATCGTTTCACAATCATATCTCCGGTGTTATTGATTTTGGTTTGGTTGGAGAAAGAGAAAAAGAAGCATTACTGGCTAACTGTTTAGCATTATTCCAGCCAAGTACTAATGAAAGTTTCTCTCGCGTGATTATGGAAGCTTGGTTTTATGGACAGCCTGTTGCAGCACATCGAGATTGTTTGGCAACGGCAATGGCTGTTGATTCAGCTAAGGGGGGTTGGCTGGCAGAAACTAAAACGGAATGGATAGATTTGTTAGCAAAAGTTGATTTGATGAGTGAGGATCAGCTTTCTATTTATGGTATAAATGGTCAATCCTATGCAAATGAGAATGCTGTGTGGGATAAGGTGATTGAACGGTATGAAACGGCATTAAACCTAACCCCCCGACCCCCTTCCCTGCAAGGGAAGGGGGAGAATTTTTTCCTGCAAGGGAAGGGGGAGAATTTTTCCGTGGGAGGGAAGAGGGAGAATTCCTTATCTGTTATAACTCAATCTAGTTTGGGAAAACTTCAGGAAATTCATCAACTTCTGCCCAATATTGCTTATGGTGATGCTATCTCTAATCACGCGCTGGCAATCCGAGATTATCTCCGCAGTTGTGGATATAAATCGGATATTTTGGTTAAGTATATGGATGAGCGCGTTGCTCATGAAGTTAAGTTATTTGAAGCAAAATACCTTAGCGATCGCGTTGGCTTAATTTATCACCATTCGATTGGATCTGAGGTAACCAAATATGCGATCGCTCACTCCGGATCTAAATGTCTGATTTATCATAACATTACCCCGGCTGAGTTTTTTGCACCTTACAGACCGGAGTTTGCCAAACTTCTAGCTCAGGGGAGAGCGGAACTCCACGAACTTGCGCCACATTTTCCCATATCAGTGGGAGATTCTGCTTACAATTCAGCAGAACTTTCAGATGTTGGATTTTCTGAACCTGGGGTATTTCCGATAGCTGTAAACCCTAAAAAATGGGATATTCCTGCGGATCATTCTTTGATGCAGCAGTTGCAAGATGGCAAATCCAATTTACTGTTTGTGGGTCGTCTAGCACCAAACAAATGTCAAGATCATCTGCTAGAAGCTTTTGCTCATTACCTTACCATGGATCGGGAGGCACGGCTGATTCTGGCAGGATGCGGAGATATCAACGATCCTTACTATTGTCATCTCATTAACACTATTCAAAAATTGAATTTGACTAAGTATGTCTTGATTCCAGGACAAGTTAATGATGCTCAATTGTTAGCATTTTACCGAACTGCACACTTATTGTGGTCGATGAGCGAACATGAAGGATTTTGCGTGCCACTTGTGGAAGCTATGTGGTTTGATATTCCTATTCTTGCCTACAAAAGTAGTGCCGTCCCAGAAACTTTGGGTGAAGCGGGAATAATGTTTACTCGGAAGGATGATCTCCTTCATGTGGCTGCTTTAGCGAAACTCCTTGTTAAAGATAGGCGACTGCGATCAACAGTTATCAAGGTTCAACGTCAAAGACGAGAGGAGTTTACACAAGCGGTAGTTAATGCTAATTTAAGTTCTATTGTCTCCAAAATGGCAGAGGCATATATTAGAAGAGGATAGAACTATTAATTATGATTCAGTTATCTAAAATTTTTGGCAAAGCGAAGCAGGCTGTTCAGGTTGGATTAAAATCAACTCCTAGCGATTTATTTCCCTTAATACCTCAACTACCCTTACCAGAGGGAATTTCCGAAAGTAAGCTACGGGATTTTTTAGGATCAGTTCTGGTTGCAGATGCTCCCCCTCAAGAAATGGTAAATTACTGCCAACACGACTTTAGACGATTTGTCTATACCTATGGTTTGGTAAGCGATTTATCTGGGGAGTGCTTGGAATTAGGTGCGAACCCATATTTTACAACCATGTTACTGAAACAGTTTACCAAGCTGGAGTTGACCTTGGCAAACTACTTTGGTGACCAATATGAAGATAGAGTAGTACAAGGGATAACTTATAAAGACTGGCAATCGGGAGAGAATTGCTCCCTTCAATTTGAATCGAGGCATTTTAATATCGAAAATGAGATATTTCCATTTAGTGATGCTCAATTTGATGTGGTTTTATTCTGTGAAATCGTAGAGCATTTGCTGATGAATCCAGTTGCTGTTCTCAAGGAAATCAAGAGAATATTAAAGCCTGATGGAGTGCTAGTCCTAACCACACCAAATGTGAGTAGATTGGAAAATGTCAGTAAAATGATTGCGGGGGTAAACATTTACGATCCCTATTCAGGTTACGGTCCCTACGGCAGACATAACCGTGAATACAATAAGCAGGAATTGTTTTTGCTGCTGGATTACCTGGGATTCACGATTGATGCCATGTTTACTGCTGACGTGCATGAAAATCAGGCAAATAATTATGCAGCAGTTTCTGAATTACAACCTTTTTTGAAGTATCGGGAACAGGATTTAGGACAATATATTTTTGTGAGAGCCTTAAATAATAAAGAAGCAGGAAAGAAAAAACCTGCTTTTTTGTATAGAAGTTATCCCGCAGACGAGTTAGAGTAATGACTAAAGTAGCTTTTATCGTGCAGCGCTGTGGGTTGGAGGTGAATGGGGGAGCAGAATATCTCTGTCTGAAAATTGCCCAGCGGATGTCTCAGTATTGGGATACAGAAATCCTGACAACTTGTGCCTTGGATTATATGACTTGGCAAAATTATTATTCACCAGGAATGGCAGAAGTTTCTGGGGTAAAAGTACGACGTTTTCCTGTTGCTCAACAGCGGGATATAGAGTTGTTCAATCAGTTGTCGGAAAAACTTTATCCTCGGATTAAAGAAGCATCTATAGACGAGCAGGAAGCTTGGATGGTTGCTCAGGGACCCTGGTCATTAGATTTAATAGATTATGTGAAAAAGTATCAAGATGAATATGATGCTTTTATCTTTTTTACTTATTTATATGCTACCACTTATTTTGTTTTGCCATTGGTAGCATCAAAAGCTTATCTAGCACCTTTAGCTCATAACGAGTGGCCTATTTACATGGGTATGTGGGATAAACTGTTTGCTAAACCTCGTGGTTTTATTTTTAATACCTTAGAAGAACGAGATTTTGTCAAAGCACGTTTTCCAAAGGTAAATTGTGAAGGACCTGTTGCCGGGATAGCAGTACAACCACCGGAAGTCTACAGTGCAGCAGATTTTCGCCAGGAGTATAACATCAATGAACCATTTATGTTGTATATTGGCAGAGTCGATCCATCTAAGGGGTGTGAAGAACTTTTTCGCTATTTTATGGAGTTGCGATGCCAAAAATCTGGTATAAGTAAATTGGTTTTGTTGGGAAAACCAACTATGCCGATTCCCGATTGCCCAGATATTATCCCTCTGGGTTTTGTAGATGAGCAAACCAAGTGGAATGCTTTGGCGGCTTGCGAACTTTTAGTTATGCCCTCACCTTATGAGAGCCTTTCTATGGTACTCTTGGAAGCTTGGGCAGTAGGTAAGCCTGTGTTAGTGAATGGGAAATGTGATGTATTGGTGGGTCAATGTCGGCGATCGCACGGGGGACTGTGGTATATAAATAAGGATGAGTTTTTGGTGGCTTTAGATATGATGGATGAGAGAGTTAGGAGTCAACTTGGGTTGCAGGGTAAGGTTTTTGTTGAGCAAAATTATATCTGGTCGAAAATTGAGTTGGATTATTTGAATTTACTTAAAGTTAATCATGAATGTCAAATGTTTAAATAAAGATAAATAATTATTTTGATGAGGAATAATAACAATGAAATACATCAATAATATCAAGAATTTAGACGAAGAGATAAAGAGAGTTGATAGAGAATTATCTCTAGACCACGATCGAGGAATTCAAATATTCAGTCTATATGCTGATATAGCCTCTAGATCCATGTCTAAAGGCTATATTGGATATCTGTTTGAGTTATCGCTAACCCATTTCCCAAATCTTGACTTTAACCTTTTTCCATTGTTCAGCAGCCAAGCCCCACCGAATAGCTACGAGTTCTCGAAATAGTCGCCAGGTTCCCCGCAGGGGGTTAAAACGACTATCAGCATCATTACTCCAGAGAACCGGAAATTCTAAAATCTGATAGCCATCTGCCAAAGCTCGTAGGATGATTTCAATATCAAACATGAAACCATCTGTGAATGCCGAAGCATACAAGCAACGTGCCACATTACCCTGATACAACTTAAAGCCGCATTGGGTATCTGAAATATACGAAGGAATCCCCATGAAGGTATGAATCACCCAACTGTAAACTTTAGAACCCAGCCGTCGGTATAAAGGTTGCTCACGTCGAACACTGCCTCGCATCCGGCGGGAACCAATCGCCATATCACACATTCGCAAGCGCAGCATTGTTAGCCCAATCGCTGCGATATCGTATGGTACACAAAGCCCTGCATCAGCAAACATCACGCTTTTGCCCTTCGAGTGAGCTATCCCATAGCGTAGGGCGTAACCTTTGCCTCGATTCGGTTTATAGCTTAATACTTTAAGATTCGGAAACTCAAGTTCTAGCGCCTTCGCCGTTGCCAATGTATCATCCGGTGAACCGTCATCGACTAACAAAATTTCACCAAATAGCCTCTGAGACACCAGAAATTCAGCAGCCGATTGGATATCTTGCTTGATTTTTTTAGCTTCTTTGTAAGCGGGAATAATGATGCTTAAATCTATTTCAGTCTGATAATCGTTCACTCCTCATCCTCCTCATTACACAAACTCACACCAATCAATATTGCCTTAAGGCTTGACTTATTTTAGTAAAGCTTCCTGAAATATCGCTGCAACTTTCGCAGCAGCGGTTTGACACCGCCGCCGAAGGTTAGGTAGTAATTACCCAAAAACCCAGTAGGGATATTGACGGCAACTGCTACCAGTTGTGCCAACCAAGGTGCAAGTCCTAGTCTACGAACACAGACTTCAATCACCAGTACTGTAACAAGCCAGCAAAATATTACCACAACTACATAGTTTTTCAGTTGATGGGCGATTGAGCGTTCAAAGTTCCTGAAGTTGAAGAACTTGTTGAGGATGAAGTGGCAGGCTACACTTAGCACATAGGCGATCGTCGTTGCCAGAGGTCGATAAACTTGAGCCAGAATCAATAATTGAAATGTCCCAACATTCAGGACAAACACTAAGCCACCGATGCCAATGTAGCGGGAGAATAAGGGGGAAATTTTCAACGCTTCTCGCTGGGGGTAGTTTGATCAATAGTTTTTTGGTAACCAGTAACTTAGAAGTTGCATCTAAAAAATCCTCAATTATATCCTCAATTATTAAGTAGCCAGGAGGACTTGACAAAGTACACTCCTTTTTGGTAACTCTGTTGAGAGATACAGGAGGCGCTCTGTCCATCTGTATCCTAGCGACCTTAACCCAGCCAGCATTATAACCACTCTCCATGTTTAAAATCAAACTATTTGCCGATGGTGCTAACCTGGATGATATGCTGGCTGCATATTATGGTGGAATTGTCCAGGGGTTCACAACTAACCCCACCCTGATGAGAAAGGCTGGAATTACTGACTACGAAGCCTTTGCCAGAGAAGTTCTGACGATGATTTGCGATCGCCCCATTTCTTTTGAAGTCTTTGCCGATGACTTCGAGACTATGTATCGACAGGCACATAAGATCAATAGTTGGGGCGAGAACGTCTATGTCAAAATACCGATCACCAATACTAAAGGCGAGTCAGCCGTAGCATTGGTTAAAAGGCTAGTTGGGGATGGGATTAAACTGAATGTCACCGCCATCCTCACATTAGATCAGGTACAAGCTGTCAATAATGTACTGTCTCCCTATGTTCCTGCGATCGTCTCCGTCTTTGCGGGACGAATTGCTGATACAGGATCTGACCCTGTGCCGATTATGGCACAAGCAGCTCAGATGCTTAAAGCCGAATCCCAAGCGGAATTGCTTTGGGCATCGCCAAGGGAAGTACTTAATGTCTATCAAGCTGAAATCTGTGGTTGTGACATTATTACAGCAACGGGGGACATTCTGAAAAAACTTTCGATGCGAGATAAAGACTTAAGTGAACTTTCCCGCGAAACCGTACAAATGTTTTACGATGATGCCTGTAAAGCTGGATTCAAGATCGATTGTTAAGCAATAATATCCATCGTGCCTACAAAAAGAACTGTTCTGATTACTGGAGTGGCTGGGTTTATCGGTAGTAACCTGGCAGATCATTTAATAAATCAAGGATTTCGGGTGATTGGTATTGATAATCTGGCTTATGGCGTGATTGAACAAGTACCAGAAGGAGTTGAGTTTCACAAACTTGATATCCGTTCTCCTGACATCTATCCCTTGTTTAATCAAGTTGAAGCTGTCTTTCATTTAGCAGCAAAAAACTGCATTACCGACTGTCAGGATGACCCTTTAGAAACTAGTGATATTAATGTTACTGGTACAGTTAATGTCTTTGAAGCGGCGCGTCGGGGTGGCGTTGATAAAATAATTTATGCTGAATCTTCGGCACTTTATGAAGGTTCAGAAGTCCTGCCCACACCAGAAAGTGAAGTTAATCCCCAGAGTTTTTATGCTGTTAGCAAGTTAGCTGGTATGGCTTTTGCTGAGGCTTATAGACGGTTTTATGGGATGCGGACAACGGCATTACGTTATTTCTGTGTCTATGGTCCGAGGCAAGATTATCGTCGCACGATTCCACCACTGATGAGTGCTTTTATTATCAACCTGCTACAAGGTAAACAACCAACAATTTACGGCACAGGAGAAAAACGCCGAGATTTTGTTTATGTAGATGATATTAACGATTTTCACCTACAATGTCTGGATGACCCCAATACAGATGGAAACGTTTACAACCTCGGCAGTGGGGTTAGCTATTCGGTACGAGAGATTTTTGAGGCAATTTCTGCTATCTTGCAAACTGATATTGAACCAATTTATCAGCCAGATTTTCCGGGTGAGGCGCAGGTAACATTGGCTGACATTACAGCGGCAAAAAATCTAGGTTGGCAACCAAAAGTTTCCCTCGAAGAAGGGTTACAGCGGTCAATTGATTACATTAAAGACCATCTATTTCAATAATCACCCATGAATAAAGTAAAATCTCAATTTCCCAAAGTATTACCTCCTCTGACTGAAGAACAGAAATGGATTCGCGAAGACTTTGTAAATTATTGGCATCAAGTATTGCCTAACCGTTATGGTATTGTTGAAAAGTTTAATCATGGTTATCCGTTAAGGAAGATGCCTCCTACAACCAAGAGAACACTGGAAATCGGATCGGGAAGGGGAGAACACTTGCGGTATGAAAACCTCAACAGCCAAGAGTATACAGCCTTAGAGCTACGAGCTGAAATGGCGGCTGCTATCCGTGCTGATTTTCCTTCAGTAGAGATAGTGATAGGTGACTGTCAAGAACATATTGAAGTTTCAGATAACTATTTTGACCGGGTTTTAGCAATCCATGTTTTAGAACATCTGCCCAACCTGCCCAAAGCACTTGATGAAATTAAGCGGATATTGAAACCCAATGGTTTATTTTCTATTGTTATTCCTTGTGAAGGTGGTTTTGCTTATAGTTTAGCTCGTAATATTTCTGCACGTCGAATTTTTGAGAAGCGTTACAAACAGAGTTATGATTGGTTCGTTGCTTGCGAACATATTAATCTACCTCATGAAATTATAGGAGAATTACATAAAAAGCAGTTTTCAATTATTAATCGTACCTTTTTTCCACTTTTAGTCCCAATTATTAATCTGAATTTGTGTATTGGATTGACGGTAGTTAATGAGAAATGAACTTGAGAAAAACTGAAAAATTGAACAGAGAAGACTTAGGTGTATTAGTCCTTGCTGCTGGCAAAAGTACGAGGATTCAGCCTGTATCAGGTGGATTGCCTAAGCCATTGCTGCCAGTTGAGGGTAAAAGTATTCTAGAACGCAATCTTAGCTGGCTGGTAAGTTCTGCAATAGAGTCTGTATGGATTAATCTGCACTACCGAGCTGAAGAAATTCAACAGGTAATCGGTACTGGTGAAAATCTGGGACTGAAGGTGTCTTATTCCCTAGAACCAGAAATTTTAGGCACAGCAGGGGCGTATAAAAACCTAGAACAACATTGGCAGGGAACGACTTTAGTAATTTATGGCGATAGTCTGGTATGTTTTGATTTAGCTAAATTTTTGGCGGCACACCAAAGTTCAGAGGCAGTAGCAACGATTGCTCTATTTGACCAGAATACTCATCACCATACCGCGATCGCAGGTGGTAGGGTGATTTTAGATGAGAATGGTAGAATTACCAGCTTTACTGAAATGGCTGGTACTGAGGAAACTAGCCCCTCTACTCTAGTAAATGCTGCTGTTTATCTCCTGGAAGCAGAGGTTTTAAAAATGATTCCAAAACAAACTTTTTATGATTTTGCCCGTCACCTCTTCCCTCAGATGCTAGCGGCAGGTTATTATCTTCAAGGCTATCTAATTGATGGCTATTGTCTAGGTCTGGATACTCCAGAAAGCTATGCCAAAGCGATGTCCTTAATTGAAACTGGAAAGGTAAAACTGGCATGATCATCACACGTACACCGTTTAGAGTTACCTTGGGTGGAGGTGGTACGGACTTACCTTCTTACTACGAAAAGCATGGCGGCTTCATCTTTGCCATGGGCATCAACAAATATATGTATGTGATGATCAATCCACCCACAATGGATAAGATGATCCGCCTACACTATACCCAAAGCGAAACCGTGTTTCATGTTTCGGAATTGAAGCATGAGTTAGCTAGAGAAGCACTGCGCTATCACGGCATTGAAGAAAAGATGGAAATCGCTTCAATGGCGGATCTCTCAGCCGGAACCGGGGTAGGTTCGTCTAGCTGTTACTTAATAGGCTTGTTGTTGGCACTGCATCATTACCGTCGCGATTATGTTTCCTTAAAGGTGCTTGCGGAAGAAGCTTGCGATATTGAATTGAACATCCTTAAAAAAGGGATTGGCAAGCAAGATCAGTACATGGCAGCCTTTGGTGGTTTAACAGTTTTGGAGATTGCCAAAGATGGCAAAGTTGAGGTGAAACCAATTCGGATGGGAAGTAGTGCGATCGCAGATTTAGTCGCTAACACTCATATTTATTATACAGGCTTTCGCCGCGATGCTGTTGATGTTCTCTCCGAACAAAATACCGCCATGCAGTCTCAATCTGTACCCAAGCATGATGTAGTGGCAAATAGCTTACATCAAATTAAGGATTTAGGCTACCGAATTCTCGAAGCCATTAAAGATGAAAACTTTGATGCTTGGGGACAAATGCTAGAGGAACATTGGCAGTACAAGAAAAAAATGTCTGCGAGGATTAGCCTGACAAAAGTAGACCATATTTATGAGGAAGTCCGTCAAAACTACAACGTCCTTGGTGGTAAAATAATCGGTGCTGGTGGGGGAGGATTTTTGATGCTTTACTGCACCAAGAACCACAAACAGCTAGAGAAGTTTATGGAATCTCAACAAATGCCGAGATTGCACTACACCATTGAGTCAGAAGGTGCTAAAGTTGCTGCTGATGTCTCCAGTAGTGAAGCGATGATGTTCCACTCAAAAAGTATTGTATAAATTAAGTTATGTCTGAACTGAAAATTGGAGTTGTCGGGCTTTGGCATCTAGGTTGCGTTATCGCAGCTACTTGGTCAAAGCTAGGTCATGTGGTACGAGGAATAGATTTTGATGAAACTAATGTCAGTAACCTCTCAAAAGGTCAGCCTCCCATCTATGAGCCTGAACTCCAAGAGACGATTCAAGCAAGCTTAGAAAAAGGCTTATTGTCTTTCTCGCAAAACCCGACACATCTTAAAGATTGTAGCTTTGTATTTCTCGCCTACGATACACCCGTCAGAGACGACGATTCCTCAGATCTTTCCATACTTGAGGAGGCAATAGAAGCGATCTCTGCTCATCTTGCCCCCAATACAATCCTAATTGTTAGCGCTCAACTTCCAGTCGGTACGGCAAGATTGTTCCGTACAAAACTCAAAGCCATTGACTCTTCTTTAGAAGTAGTCTACTCACCAGAAAACCTCCGATTGGGTGAAGCAATTAATTGCTACCTAAACCCCGGTCATATTGTGATTGGAGCAGATGAACCCCAAGCCTGCCAAGCTGTTGCTGAACTATTTTCCCCCATGCAAGCTGAATGCTTGTTTATGAATTTGCCCAGTGCCGAAATGACAAAACACGGGATAAATTCATTTCTAGCTACCTCCATTACTCTAGCAAATCAATGGTCTGATATTTGCGCCGCCGTTGGGGCTGATTTTGCTCAAGTTGCAGCAGCGATGAAGTGCGATCCGCGCATTGGTAAACGCGCTTATCTTAGTCCTGGAATCGGTTTCTCAGGAGGAACCCTAGGACGAGATTTGCAAGTATTGGAAGGCATCAATCAACAAATCGGCAACCAATCTCCCATATTTGGAGATATGTGGCGATACAACAAGACACGAGTCAAAGTAGTTGGAAAAGTCGCTGAAGATGCTTTAGGTAATCTGCAAGGAAAAACAATTACCCTGCTGGGCATGACCTACAAACCAGGAACCAGTACATTAAGAAGAAGTTTGCCTTTAGAAGTTGCCTATGACTTGGTTAAGCGAGGTGCTTCTATTAGAGCTTACGATCCAAAAGCCGATTGGAACGAGGCTCATCTGCCAGGAAATTTTGAAACTTTCACCAATGTCTATGAAGCAGTTGCAGAGGCAAACTTAGTGGTGCTGCTGACAGAATGGCCGGAATTCAAAAGCTTAGATTTTAGTGAAATCAGGAAAAGGATGACAGGCAATATCTTTTTTGATACAAAAAGTTTTATATTAGAACGGTTTGCCGAAATCAAGTCTCTTGGCTTTACTGTTCTAAGTATCGGTCGTGCCTCGTAAATTTTAAGGAAAGGTCATCATGTCTGAACAGATAGATTTATCAAGTAAAAATATTCTGATTACAGGCGGTAGCATGGGGCTGGGCTATGCTGCGGCTGAGGCTTGTCTTCAAGCCAATGGACGTGTGGTAATCTGTGCCCGAAATCAAAGTGAACTAGATGCTGCCGTCAATCGCCTCAAGGCAGAAGGGTATCAGAATATCGTTGGCATTCCCGCAGATGTTACGAAACAGAATGAAGTAGAGCTTGCTTTAAATCAGGTTGAATCTCAGTTTGGACCTCTCAATGCAGTGATTCATGCAGCAGGTATTTACGGCCCAATTGGGACAATTACAGATGTCAACCCACAAGAGTGGTTCAAAGCAATTGAAATCAATCTCTTTGGTACATTTCTGGTGCTTCGTCAAAGTTGCCTGTACTTGAAAAAAAATGGTGGGGGGAGAATCGCGCTTTTCTCCGGTGGTGGTGCGGCAAGTCCTTTCCCTAACTATACAGGATATGCTTGCAGTAAGATAGGCGTGGTGCGTTTGACAGAAACGACCGCGATTGAAATGACACCCCACAATATTGAAATTAACTGCATCGCCCCAGGTTTTGTAATTACGCGCCTGCATCAGCAGACATTAGCGGCTGGAAAATTGGCAGGCGATCAGTTTTTGGAGACAACAAAAGCTCAAATTGAAAAAGGAGGTGTGCCTGCATCCGTAGGGGGAAGCAGTGCCGCTTTTCTGATCTCAGATCAAGCCAAAGGCATTACCGGAAAATTTGTTGCTGCGCCCTACGATGGCTGGAAAGATTGGCCAGAACATCTGGAAGAGTTAAAGAGTACGGATATTTTCACCCTAAGACGTATCATACCGAAAGAACGCGGGATGGACTGGCAATGATTAAAGTAGCAGTAATTGGCTGTGGACTAATTGGCAAACGAAGAGCGCAGGAAGCCTGTGAACATCCCCAATCTCAACTATTGGCAGTGGCTGATATCAATCTAGCTGCCGCCGAAGCGTTAGCCTGTGAGTATAATTGTCAGTCTCTCACAGATTGGCGAGAAGCGATCGCTAATCCAGAGGTAAATGCCGTTGCTGTTGCTACCCATAACGGGATGCTAGCGGAAATTGCGATCGCTGCCTTAGAATTCGGCAAGCACGTCCTTATAGAAAAGCCCATGGGTCGAAATTTAGCAGAAGCCTTAAAAATGGCGGCAACTGCTTCATCAGCTCAACGGGTACTCAAAATTGGTTTCAATCACCGCTACCATCCCGCCATTGCTAAAGCGTATCATCTCTACAAAGAAGGCATGATTGGAGAGATAATCAATATTCGCGCCCGATATGGGCATGGCGGTCGCCCTGGCTACGAAAAAGAGTGGCGCGGCAACCCCCAACTAGCAGGTGGCGGGGAACTAACTGACCAAGGTGTTCATATTGCCGATTTGATTCACTGGTTTGCTGGCTTACCAACGGAAGCATTTGCCTACCTACAAACAGCAGTTTGGCCGCTTCAACCTTTAGAAGATAATGGCTTTGGCCTATTTCGATTTGCCGATGGTGCAGTTGCCAGCTTTCACACCAGTTGGACGCAGTGGAAGAATTTATTTTCTTTGGAAATTTATGGGCAAAAGGGTTCTCTGACGATTGAAGGATTGGGTAAAAGTTATGGTGTTGAACGATTAACTTTGGCAATCAGAAACCCAGAAGGAGGTGTACCAGAAATAGAAGAAATGGTTTTCGATCAACCGGACCTTTCTTGGCAACTGGAATGGGCAGATTTTGTCAAGGCGATTGAAACGGGCTGCCCCTATCTAGGCACACCTGAAGATGGGGTAGCAGCGATGAGGATGCTAAATGCACTTTATCGTTCGGCGGAGGAAAATGCGATCGCTTATGTCTAATCTTAAACCTGCTGTCTTTCTCGACAGAGATGGCGTAGTCAACAAAGTTGTCTTCCGTAATGGTAAACCAGCTTCTCCCCGTAGCTTAGACGAATTTATTTGGGGGGAGGGGATTACAGAGGCTGTAAAACGATTAAAAGCCGCTTGTTTTTATGTCTTTGTCGTTACCAACCAGCCAGACATCGCCAGAAAAAAACTAGACGCGATAATTTTGGCACAGATATCAGAAACGATTCGTCAATCCTTGCCCATAGATGATCTTTTGGTCTGTCCCCATGATGATAGCGATCGATGTGCTTGTCGCAAGCCAAAGTCTGGTATGCTAATTTCTTTGGCAGCCCAATGGCAAATTGATCTGAACCGTTCTTTTATGGTGGGTGATTCCTGGAAAGATATGGCAGCAGGCACAGAAGCGGGATGCCAAACAATTTTGATTGAGCGACCCTACAACAGGGACACAGTAGCTGATTTTCAGGCATTGAGCGTGTTAGAGGCTACAGATATAATTCTCAATTTGATAGACAAAGGAGACAAGTATAATGAGTTACATCACCGAGTATTTAGCGGAAGCAAAATCGATTATTGATACCATTGATGTCTCGATAATCGAAAAAATGGTTGAAGAAATTGCTGAAATTAGAGCCAACAATGGACGGCTGTTTTTTATTGGTGTAGGCGGTGGTGCAGGGCACGCTAGCCATGCGGTCAATGATTTTCGGAAAATTGCGGGAATTGAATCTTACACCCCTACCGATAATGTATCCGAGTTAACTGCCCGGATTAATGATGATGGATGGGAATCGGCATTTGTTAATTGGTTACAAGGAAGCCATCTTAACAGTCGTGACGGCATCTTTGTCTTTTCAGTCGGGGGTGGAAATGCTGAAAAAAACATCAGTGTCAATATCGTCTCTTCTTTGAAATATGCCAAAGAAGTTGGTGCTAAAGTTTTCGGAGTAGTAGGTAGAGATGGTGGCTATACCGCAAAAGTAGCAGATGCTTGTGTGATTATTCCACCGCTAAATAACGAGACTGTAACACCTCAGACAGAAGCATTTCAAGCAGTAATCTGGCATTTGGTTGTTTCTCATCCAAAGATGCAGAAGTTTCAAATGAAATGGGAGTCAGTAGATAAGTAAGTTAGCTTAAAAAGTTATTAGCCAATTTTTTAGCAGAGTCTCAAGTCAAAACTTAATGATTTTACCCAAACACAATAAAATGAGCGACCGATCAAATTATAAGCTTCTTTCCCTAGGAGCAGCTTTTTTACTTTTTTTGTTAATTTCTTTAGGTTTTAGTATTTGGTTTATTAAAGACTTTTCTATCCCTTTAGGGGGAGGTGGTGACTATAACATTTGGGAATATTTAGGATTCTATTTCACAAGAAATCTCAGCTTTCAACCATTTCCCACCTTAAATCTCGTCAACAATCAAGTCTTTTATCCCTACGGAACGAATAGCGTATTTCAAGCTTGGGCAATCGAAAGAGATATTTTCTTTGCTACTCTTTACTCATTGTTCTGGGATGGTTCTTGGTTACAGATATACTACCTTCTGACTGTAATAGTAACAGCAGTTGGCAGCTACAGTCTGCTTGTTTGGGATTATGGTATTGCTCGCTCTATTGGTGCCGGATTAATAGTATCAGTTGGCAACTTTTATGTACTTAATAGTTATCCAAATTTGGGTAACGTGCATCACTGGACTACTCTGAACTTTGTAGCCGATTTCCTGATTGTTAAAAGAGTTACTTTAAGGCAAGATTTGCCTCTAAGACTGATTCTAGTGAGGATTGGCTTGCTTGCGCTGTCCCTAGGTCAACCTTTAGGATATGTAGCTGCTCTAGCTCTGCTCTCCCTTACAGTTTCTCTACTTTTCCTAACTGTCATACTTGCCTATAGGTATTTACGAGAAAAACTGGCAATCAAAGAATTAGTTGCTCAGAGATTACGAATATACAAAAAAGAAATTTTCACTTATACTCGCCAGTCTTTAGCTTTACTGACATTCGATGTTATCGTCATCTATACTTATTTCCCTTTAGCCCTTCAAATTGCCAGAGAAGCTAAAAGCTTTGACTTCACTAAATGGCCGACCGGCGCTTGGTGGGCTAACCCTCTCAGGGCAATAATTCCCTACTTACCTGGCTTAGACCCAAGACAAGCTTTTTGGCAAAAAATATTCCAAGATTCCCCAGAAATGTTAGGGAGTGGAAGTATTGGTTGGTTCTTACTAATTATTGGAGCAGTAGGTTTGTGGCAAACCCGCAAACGTATCATCATTTTTATACCATTAATCACCATTTTACTACTTTGTAGTTTGTATCATCCTATACATTTTCCCATACTCAAAATATTTCCTTGGTTTTCATTTTATCGTGTTGCCGGTCGCAGCACTGCGATCTATCCAGTTATTCTTTGTCTTTTCTCTCTAGAAATTAACTTTAGTGCGATCCGTCGGACTAAGAGACAGTTGCTGCTATCTCTGATGATTTGTC
The DNA here is from genome assembly GCF_024178385.1 of Limnofasciculus baicalensis BBK-W-15. Taxonomy (GTDB): domain Bacteria; phylum Cyanobacteriota; class Cyanobacteriia; order Cyanobacteriales; family Coleofasciculaceae; genus Limnofasciculus; species Limnofasciculus baicalensis. Next base: position 23,116 of record NZ_JAMZMM010000027.1, read on the forward strand.
TAGCTTGTACCGAAGTTTATACAGCTTACTTACCCTGGATTAACTATCAGCCTTTTTTATTCGATAAGACTTTTTTTACTTACATGAATTATGTCAAAAAGCAACCAGGCGAAGCAGTTTTAGACTGGCCATTTTGTGTGGTAGGAGGAAACGGGATGGGTCTAAAAGAGTTGTGTCCGTTCTATGAGCGCAATAATTCTGTTTTCACGCTCAGAAGATTTCATCACAAAAAAGTTATGGGTCAATATTCTGGTCGTTTACATCCTTCACAAATGGAGCAATATTTACAAGCTGGTTGGGACAAACTGCTTTTTCCTGACGATACAGCAACTCGTCAAAAACGATGTTTTAAAACAGATGAATGGTCTTTTTTTGAAAAATTTTATCAGTTAAATAATTTTGCTGGTATCAATCTTTACGTTGATTTATTGCCAGAGGATTGTGTTGAAGAATTCTACCAACGTTTCGGTAAACCTGTTGTAGAAACGCTAGTTGCTGGAGCTGGTCAGGTAAAGTTTATTCCGAAACCCCCTGAGTTAAGAAAGCAAGTTAATTCAGCCTTGGGCGTTAGTCTTAAATTTAAGTCTATTTTGGACTTAGCTGAATCTAACTTGTTAGAGAATGAGTCACCTCATGGCATTGCTGTTACTGGTATTAGCACTATTGAAGGAAGTACACCTAATAACTGGCGATGGGCATTAGGATCTGAAACTAGCCTAGTATTTGAACTTCTTACATCTCAGGAATTAAACCTACTTTTTAGCTTTGACAATCCTATTGAGGGTCAAGATGTAATAGTAGAGGTCAACGGATCTACCGTAAAAGAAATTACCAATATTAGAAAAAATGAGAAGATCGATCAGATTCTAAAAATCCCGGCTGTCAAAGGAAGAAATCAAATTGTTTTTCGCTATAAATATTGGAACAATAAACCCGTGTCATTTGCGCCAAATGATCCCAGACAAATGTCCATTTCTTTTACAAAATTTATGATTCGACCTGTAAACAAAGAATAGAGCTATAAGGAAAAATTCCAGATCGTGGTTTTTGATTACATAAAATTGAATAAAAATTTCCATGCTAAAAATAACCGTTGACGCCACCCCCATATCCCCCAAACCCAGCGGAGTTGGCTTATATGTCGCCAACCTAATTCATTCCCTAAATTCCCTCCAAACTCAAGAAAACTTCCAACTAGGAATTACCTACCAACCCGGACTCAAAAACTGGCTACGCCGTAGCCTAGAATTTCCCAATTCTCTCACCCCCTATTCCCACCGTTACCTCCTCCCCTTTCCCGTCAGAATTACCAACTTCCTCCTCGATAACTTTCCCAAATTATTCCCACTTTACCTCGAACATTACCTAGATAACCCCGATATCATCCACGGCACTAACTACACCGTTTACCCCTATCAAAACAGCCGAAAAGTATTAACAATTTACGACCTCACCTTTATTAAATATCCCAACTATATCGATTCAGTAGTAAAAACTTACTCCCACCGCATCAAAAAATGCCTTCAGTGGACTGACCTAATCTTAACCATATCAGAAAGTTCAAAAAGAGACATTATTGAATACCTAAACATAGATCCAAATCGCATCCACGTCACCCCCCTAGCCAGCCGCTACCATCCCGATATCCGAGTCATTCCACCCACTAATTCAATCAACTACAACTTCTCCCAACCCTATATCCTATTCGTCAGCACCATCGAACCCAGAAAAAACATTACCACCCTAATCTCCGCCTTCAACTACCTAAAACAAACCCATAAAATCGACCATCAACTCATCCTCATCGGACAAAAAGGATGGCACTACCAACCCATATTCACCGCCATAGAAAACTCCCCCTACAAACACCATATCCACCACCTCGACTACCTATCCGACGAAGTAGTTGCCCTATTCTATGCAAAAGCAGATGTCTTCGTCTATCCCTCCCACTACGAAGGATTTGGTCTTCCCGTCTTAGAAGCAATGACATTAGGCGCACCCGTCATTACCTCCAATACCTCCTCCCTCCCAGAAGTTACAGGAGATGCAGCTTTACTCATCAATCCCGATGACCAAATGCACCTAGCCGAAGCCATTTTAAAAGTCATCAGCGACTCCCAACTTCGCCAACAACTCATTGAAAAAGGGAAAGAAAGAGCTAAACTATTCTCATGGGAAAGAACAGCCAAAGAAACCATCAAAGCCTACAAATCATTACTAACTTAAAAGCGATAAATTCATCATCCGTAGAGCAGGCATCTTGCCTGCGACTGTCACTAAAACCTGGAGAGATATTAAGTTTTAATCACCCCACACCAAAAAACAAAAAACCCTTTCAAAAATTTCAATATACAATTTAGATTCACAGCAGCTTATCAAGCATCCTGATATTGAGGATTGATACAGGAGATTGCGGGTTTATGAAGTACACCTCAGAAACCCGGTTTCTCTGCACCTCACATACCTGAAAATTACTGCTACTGTACCTCATAACATTTGATCCTTTATTACCTCCCAAATAATAAATTCATCATCCGTAGCACAGGCATCTTGCCTGTGACATAACCTAAATCGCTGCTTCCAATCGAACCAACAACTCATGAACCGACAATTCCGGTAACTCTGACAGCAATAACCCCAAATTCTCCGGAGACAATCCCACTAAACCTGGTATCATATTCCCAATCCGCTCATCTAATTCCCCAAACCGCATTTTCAAAACAGATTGAGCCAGTAAAACTTGAGCCTGTTTAACACCATTATCATCAACAATTAACGTTGATAATTCCACTAACAACCTCGTCAAATCCACCGCAGACAAAGCCGATACCGGAGTCAGGAAAACAGTAAAAATCTCATCTAACTCTCCAAACCGCATCCGCAGTAAATTTTCCAGTATCGCCCGATTCTCCTCTTGCCTACCCCTTTCAATCCCACGTTCAATCCCCCGTTCAATCCCCCGTTCAATCCCCCGTTCAATACCCTGTTCAATACCCTCTTCCCTAGCCGCCTCAATCTGTTGTCGATAAAGAGGTGCCAATGCCATAATCAACTCCCTATCCTCTACTTTTAATTCCCGATTATTCGCTTGCAAATTAGTCTGCAAATCATACAACAATTCTAGCGCACTATCTCGCAGTCGATCGTCCACCGCCAATCCCGCCAACTCCTTAATCGCCTCCTGCTGCACCCCTCCCTTCCCCAAAATCCGCAACCACAGCGTCTCTTCCGTATGGGGTAACTGATGAATCGCCACCAATCCCGTAAATAAACCAGCCCCCAATACATAGACTCCCAGTGGGTAACCTTTGCGATTAATCCCCCGAAAATCAAAACTATCCAATAAAGCAGGAGAAGCCGTCGGTGTCAAAATCCATAATCGTGGTAATTTGGCTGAATTAATCCGCCTCCTTTCTCGCTTTGCCCGCCTTTCCCACTCAGCATGAATATCAAATACCTTTCCCATACAACTACGGATTTGCTGGGGAGTAACCGCATTTCTAAATGGTTCAAATACCGCAGGCGTTGTCGCCAATTTTCCTAACAATCCCAACTTTTTTATGTAGGAGACTATCAGAGTAGATGGTGTAAACAATAGATCAATTTCACGGACTTCTGAAGCCACATTATGACTAGTTTTTACCTCGCCAATCGGCGCTAATAATTCAGCGAGATAATCTTTGGCAAATTGATCGTGAGGGAATTGCGTCATTAGTCAGCGATAATATTTGAGTCACCCGGAGTTTATTTTATACCTTAATCGTAAATTAGACAAGATTGAATTAAACTAGAGACCAAGACTTTCAGATGAATAGCGTATATACTTGAAATACAACTATCTAAGATATTAAACACAACCAGTCAAACAGCCATGGCTGCTAAAGATGCCTTTCACGAAGTCGTTAAAATTGCTCTCCAGAAAGATGGATGGCAGATTACTCACGATCCATACAATTTACAAGCAGGAACCCTAGAGCTTTACATCGACTTGGGTGCAGAAAAGGTGGTTGCGGCTCAAAAAGATGGACAGAAAATCGCCGTTGAAATCAAAAGCTTTATTGGCTCATCCAAAATCTCCCAATTTTATACAGCTTTAGGACAATTCATTAGTTATCGAGCAGCTTTAGAACAACAAGAAACTGACCGAGTTTTATACCTAGCAGTACCCAGCAATGTCTACGATAGTTTTTTCACAATGGGGTTTATTCAGTAGACATATTAGACGAAACCCCTCAGTTACATCGGTGGTGTAAATCCGGCTAAACCCGTCGCTTCCGAAGTCCGTGAAATTGATATTTACTTCACGCCAAATCCAGAAAATTCCGGCTATTCTGAATATAGAGAAAAACTAGGTTTATTGGGAAAGATGGCGGAAACCCCAGCATTATTTGAACCCTTTAGAAATCCGATCACAACTGAAAAAGTTTTCAGTTGTTTGAGCAAGTTGTTGGATGTAAAAGCAGATTTAGCAAGGCAAGCTAAACGAGAAAATACTATCTCCAATGAAGCACCTTGGTTGTGGATTTTAACTCCCACAGCTTCAGAGACTTTATTAAATGGGTTTAATACAACAATATCAGAAGATAATTGGGGGAGGGGAATCTATTTCCTGGGAGAACATTTCCGAACCGGAATTGTAGTTATTCATCAGTTGCCGAAAACTCCGGAAACCCTGTGGTTACGAATTTTAGGTAGGGGGAAAGTGCAAGAGGATGCACTCGCGTCTCTGGCTGCCTTACCTCTGGATAATCCTTGGCGCTTAGGTGCATTAGAATCAGTTTATCAATTACAATTGAATTTGAATGTTAATCGGTCAGAAAAGTCAGAATCAGAAACATTGGAGGATGATAAGTTGATTATGGCAATTGCTCCTTTATTTCAAGAACAATTAGCAGCGGCTGAACAAAAAGGTATTCAGCAGGGTATTGAACGCGGAAAAATTGAAGAACATCGTTATATATTAGAAAACTTTCTCCGGGTGCGATTGAGAGATTTAGATCCAGTTTTCCAAGCTCTTATTGCCCCAGTATCGGCTTTACCAGCGGTGGAATTTACCATGCTGTTGGTGCAATTAGCGACAGTTTCTGTCGATGATAATGGTGTTCTAGAAGCCAAAAGATTACTTGCGGAAAGTATTTTGAGGCTCCGTTTTAGTCAATGGGATGAACGATTGACTAATGTTATTCCAAGTCTACTGACTTTATCTCCAGAGGATTTAGGTTTATTGCTGTCGCAGTTAGCTCAATTATCAGTTGAGGAATTGTTGGGGAGGGTGGATAATTCTGTTCGTTAAAAATCTTGATGGGTGGGGATTCCCCACCCTACTATTTATTTCCCTTCTTAAGTATACTACTTAAAACATAAATCAATCGAGCAATGAACTCTAAAGTAAATCATTCAGAATTGTCAAATCAACTGATAGTAAACCTCCCTATCCTATTTTCCCAACCCACAGGCATAGCCACCTACGCCGCCAATCTTTTCCCCCATTTACAACCCCTCAATCCCACCCTCCTGATTTCCCCCATCGCCTCAAAACACTTCCCTCTCGCCTCCGAATTTCCCTGCTATCCAATTCCTGGAGATTTAACCCCCGCCCAAGGAACAAAAGGACATTTTCGCCGCTTACTCTGGACACAATTTAAACTCCCACATATCCACCATAATCTCAAATCATCCCTCCTATTTTCCCCCATCCCCGAAGCACCAATCTATACTAATTGTCGCTACGTGGTAATGGTTCACGATTTAATTCCCCTTCGTTTTCCCAAACGCTTCTCACCCCTAACACCCTACTTCCGCTACTACATTCCCCAAGTATTATCTCAATCTCAACATATCCTCTGCAACTCTACCTCCACCGCCAGAGATATTATTGATTTTTACAATATCCCAGCTAGTAAAATCACCCCAATTCTCCTCGGCTATAACAATCATTTTCGGGAATGGGGAGTAGGGAGTAGGGAGTGTGGAGGAGATGCGATGGTGGGAAAATCTCCTTATTTCTTATATGTGGGTAGGCACGATCCTTACAAGAATATTCACCGCCTAATTGACGCTTTTGCTGCTATTCCTAATTGCCGCAATTATGAACTTTGGATTGCAGGATCATCCGATCCACGTTATACCCCAATTCTCCAAGCAAAAGTTGAGGAATTAAGTCTGACTAATCAAATCAAATTTCTAGATTACGTTCCCTACGAAGAACTACCAATAATTATAAACGGCGCGATCGCAGTTGTATTCCCCAGTCTTTGGGAAGGTTTCGGTTTCCCGGTTTTAGAAGCCATGGCTTGCGGTACTCCTGTCATTACCTCCAACATTTCCTCCCTGCCCGAAGTAGCTGGAGATGCAGCTATTTTAATTAATCCTTACAATACCTCAGAAATTACCGAAGCTATGGCAGGAATAGCAACAGATAATAATTTGCGATCGCGCCTTTCACATCTTAGTCTAGCCAGAGCCAATCAATTTAGTTGGGAGAAAACTGGAAAAGCAACTGTTGAAGTTTTATCAAACTACCTTTAATTGATAACTTGCAGAAGTCGCAATAACCCGACAGTGGTTCAAACCACTGTCTAATAGCTTAAGTCGGTTAAAACCGAACGTCCTAGTAGACACAGGCGCAACAACCTTGTGCCTACCTCCAGACGCGATCGCAAATCTGGGACTAGAACTTTTAAAAGAAGTTAGTGTCACCACAGCAACTGGACTAAGTAAAGCCAGAATCTTTCGGGATGCCACGATTTTACTATGCGGAAGAGAAGGAACCTTTGAATGTTTAGAATTACCAGGAGGTAGAGACGCACTTTTAGGCGTAATTCCCTTAGAAGCCCTAGGTTTAGAACCAGATTTACGCAATCAAACCCTAAAAGTATTACCTGACGAATCAGTTGATACTTATCTAACAATTCTTTAAAATTTAGCTATCGCCATAAGCTGTCACGCTTTTAATTTGTCTGTGTTGGCATCAGGGGAGCAGGGGAGAAGGGAGCAGCGGAGAAGGTTTGATGACTTTTTCCCTAAATTGAAAATATACAGTTTAAATGCGGAGCCGCTTAGATATAAGAAACCCGGTTTCTGGGTAAAAAAAAAACCATATCACCTCTGCCAAGCAACCAAAACCACCCCAAAAACAATAAACCCCAAACCAAATAGACGAGTTCCCGGAATAGACTCATGAAAAGCAAAATAACCAAATAAAACCGAAAAAATATACATTAAAGCCGTTGAAGGACCAGCCACACTAAGTTTGACACGAGTTAAAAGTAAAATATAAGTAATCGCACCCAATCCATAACAAAACAAACCCGCCAACAACTCCGGAGTCATCACAATACTAAGCACATGACTAGCCAAATTACCAGCAGTAACTTTTCCCAACTTCAAAGCGCCCGCCTTGAGCAGAAATTGCCCCGATGCGCTAACCAAAATTGAAATCACTAACAAACCAAACTCTTGTAGTGTCACAATAAAATCCTTCTACGAGTAGATCAAAGAAATATTACCTCAGAAAGAATATCTTAGAGGGAGTGGGGAG
>NZ_JAMZMM010000262.1 GCF_024178385.1 Limnofasciculus baicalensis BBK-W-15
GAATGGGGTTTTTGAATTAAAACTCAAAACTCAAAACTCAAAACTCAAAACTCTCTTACTTCATCCTTCATCTGTTCCATCGAAATTTCATGGTAGTATAAAAGGATTGTCTTAACAAAATTACTGAGATTTAGGGTTATGGTATCTCAACTGCAATCGCCTACCTACTCAGAGGTTATCTACCCAGAGAGCGACGGAAAACCCATGGCAAATAATACGACGCAGTTTCGCTGGATTTTAGTAATTCAGCAAAATTTAGATTGGCTGTTTGCTGACAATCCAAATGTATTTGTGGCGGGGGATTTGTTTTGGTATCCGGTGGAAGGAAAGCGAAACATCGTCAATGCACCAGATGTCATGGTAGTATTTGGTAGACCAAAAGGCGATCGCGGTTCTTACCAGCAATGGAATGAGGCAGGAATAGCACCGCAGGTAGTGTTTGAAATTCTTTCTCCTGGTAATACTCAGAATGAGATGGACAGAAAGTTACTCTTTTACGAACGTTATGGTGTAGAAGAGTATTATATTTACAATCCAGACAGCAATCACTTGCAAGGTTGGTTACGAGGTGAAGAGGGCTTAGATGTTATTCTCAATATGGTAGATTGGGTTAGCCCTAGATTAGGGATTCGCTTTGGATTGTCGGCGGATAATTTAGATATTTTTCGCCCCGATGGTGAGCCTTTTTTGAGTTATTTAGAAATTAGTCAGCGTTTAGAGGAAGTACAGCAAAGTGCCGATGAACAACGACAACGTGCAGAAGAAGCAGAGCAAGCGAGACGAGATGCAATTCCTCGGTTATTAGGTATGGGATTGAGTGTTGAGCAGGTTGCTGAAGCGTTGGGATTGTCAGTAGAAGAAGTTAATGGAATAGTATAGGAGTAATGGGGATTGGTAATGGGACAAATTCTGTAGTTCATAGTTGGACTTTAGTCAAAAATTGCAGGAATATCAACCCCTAATAATCCCTAGGGCATGGTAAACTCAAAATAAACTACTCCTAAATATCTATGACTGTCGAAGTTCAAAAGCGATCGTATTTCAAAATAGCACTGATTGTCTGTGTCTGCCTCATTGTTGTTGTCGCCTCTTCTCTAGCTGTAACTCTTGCCCTATCAGGGAAAGCAATTTTTGCCGGGGCAACACCTACAAATATTGGTATTGAGTCAGGAAAACTCGCACCTTGCCCCACTTCACCTAACTGTGTGAGTAGTCAAAGTCAAGATGCTGAACATAAAATTGAGCCTTTAACTTACACAAGTTCCCTGGCAGAAGCTATGGCTAATCTCAAAACCACAATTGAGAATATGGAGAGGACAAAAATTATTACCCAAACCGATAATTATCTCTATGCAGAATTCACCAGTAAGCTGATGGGGTTTGTCGATGATGTGGAATTTTTTCTCGATGAAAGTGCTAATGTAATTGAAATTCGTTCCGCTTCGCGTCTGGGAGAGTCTGACTTGGGCGTGAATCGTCAACGGATTGAAACTATTCGGGGGAAATTAAAGGAACTTGAAATTAAGGGGTAATTCTATATAGCCAGCATCAAGTTATTTGTTCAGAAAACGAACCCCCTAAATCCCCCTTGTTAAGGGGGACTTTTAAGATTTCAATATTTTATTCTCTCCCCCCTTAATAAGGGGAGCTGGGGGGGTTCAAAGTTAATATTGGGGATTGAAGCTTTAATATTCTATTCATAAGCTATATCAAATAATTTCACCGACGCATCCGACTAGCAGCTTCATTGAACTTCACGATACTATTATTATCAGTATGGTAGACAAAAACTTGATTAGCTATCCCCACAGTTAACCGCCAACCCGGAATTTCAGCTTGAGTACAAACACCACCCCTCAAACCCATACAACCATCATTCCATGTCACCTTTTCAGCTTTCACAATATTATTAATACCCACCGCCACCTTAGTTTTTGCTCTTTGCGCCGCATCTGTTAAAACAGCATTAACCAGTGATTTTGGTAAACTCTCTATAGCTTGAAACTCAAATTGGGAACCATCTTCTTTCACGCGATAAACGAAGATATTTTGCCCATCCGATACAGTTGCTTTTGCACCAGGAGAAATGGGGCGAGTGCAACGGGGAATATTACTACAGATACCATTCCAATCATCGAAAAGATCGATTGAAATAATCCGGAGTTGAGGTGCTGATGTAAACTTAGCCGCATCTTTTTTGATAACTTCAACCGCCTTTGGCTCCAGACTTAGGGATCGATCTAATATGACTGATTTTCCCTTGTCATCAACATTATAAGTCCAAAGTTGCGTCCCACTATTTACCCTTACCTCCCAGCCTGAGATAGGCTGGACAATAGCAGCACAACCCAAACCAAACATAAATCGACAAGAATTTTCCCATCTTTGCCGTTTTGTATCAACAATTTGTAGCATTTCTATTGGTAAAAGTGACCATTCAGACGCATCTTTCAAGACAATATCAGCCAGAGATTTAGGTAAATCAGATCGCTCAGATTCTGGAGACAATTTGATTAGAGAACCCGTATTATCAGTCAAATAAACCCAACGCTTATCCCCCTTTCCTACAATAACTTCCCATCCAGATGTCACAACAGGATCGCAAGGATGAGGAAAGGTAGGCTGTTCGCAACCATAAGCCCATTCCCTCCGTTTATAGGATACAATATTCAATGCCCTTCTTGATATTCCCGATACCTGAGACGCATTTCGTAAAACAATATCAGCCACTTGATTTGGTAAGGATATTTGACTCGCAGCTTCATTGAATCTCATCTCACTTCCATCCTGGTAAGCATGAAAAACTAAGCGTTGATTTTTTCCTTCTACAGTTACTTTCAATGCGATTAAACTATTGTTATTATTACAATTTTCTCCAGGACGTGGTAAATTTAAACAGGTATTTGCGATTAAGCGTTCCACCTTAGCAATCCGGAGTTCAGACTTAGCTAATCCTGTAAGTTGAGAAGCAGATTCTAAAATGATATTCCTGAGACGTTCATTTAAGTTGATGGAGGAATTCCTGACTGGTTTACGGGAGTCTTTTGACATTGTTAATGACAGAGTATCTGTAGCGGCAACTCCATTATTTTTTATGCTACTTAACCCACAAGTAACAGACACTATTGCAGTCAAAATCAAGGCATTCAAAATTCGCTGATACTGGTTCATATAATACTTTTTGTTTACAGGTTTAATCGCCAACTTTAGCTAAAATTCCAAGAAAAATAGTTGCCATAGAGGAATTTGATACTCCATGGCTTTCACTAATAGTAGATGTAAAAATAGACGCTGACAGGGTAATAATTAGTTCCACACCTCAATAGAGCCATTGTCTAACGAGTCAGATACAGAGAGAAACCGGGTTTCGCCGAAGTTACCGGGTTTCTCTGATTGAGATCTTGCACCATTCTCAACTAGCTGTTTTTTGTAGGGTGGGCACTCCCCTGGAGAAGTTGAAAAGCTGATGATTACGTTAGTGGGGAGTGCCCACCCTACCGTTATTGAAACTGGTGCAAGATCTGAGTCTGATGCACTTCAGGCAACTGAAAACTCCTATAAGTTATGCCCAAGCAATCGATAGACACAGCTTATAGGAAAGAAGCTTACTGTTAATTTTGATAAATACTATAGGTAAAAATGATAAAAAATACCTTGTTCAATAAGCAAATAGGATGTAAACTAGATTTTATAGACACAGGCGACAGGAAACTCGGATGCAAAATTCTTTAAATAACCCACCAACTAACAGCTACGAGTCGTTTAAGCGCAATCGTATTGTACGTGTTTTAGAAACAATTCAAGACTTCTTTATCATTTCCCTCTGTATTGGATTATTCGCATTCATGGCAATCGAATTGCGAGCCATGTTTTTATCTCTACTCCCTCCTTTAGATTTCCCAACAGTCACCTCAGATATCCTATTCTTGCTAATTTTAGTAGAGTTATTCCGACTACTAATTATTTACTTACAAGAACAAAGGGTATCAATTGGAGTTGCTGTGGAAGTATCTATTGTATCAGTTTTGCGAGAAGTCATTGTGAGGGGAGTATTAGAAACATCCTGGGTTCAAATTTTATCCGCCTGTTTATTCTTATTAGTAATGGGCGCACTCCTGATTGTAAGAGTTTGGCTGCCACCAACATTCAAAGGAATTGACCCTGAAAAACGCTTATCAGTTAGAAACAATTCATAATAGCTAATAGCTAATAGCTAATCGCTAATCGCTAATTATTCATCCGTTACCACATCCGTTACATCCGTTACCACATCCGTTGCCCAACAACCATGACAGAAATCAAACCCCGTGACGTTCAAATTACCGCAATTAGCACAACAGATACAACAGTATTGCGATCGCGCACTTGGGATAGACTAAAATTTGAAGTAGAATACTCCCTCCAAAAAGGCACAACTGCCAATTCTTACCTAATCCAAGGGGAAAAAACAGCCCTAATCGATCCTCCTGGTGAATCATTCACCGAGATTTTCCTCGCTAAATTGCAAGAATTGATCGATCTTCAGCAATTGGATTACATTATCCTAGGTCATGTCAACCCCAACCGAATTTTCACTCTCAAAGCCTTATTAGAATTAGCTCCAAATGTTACCTTAATCTGCTCTAAACCTGGCGCAGTGGCTTTGCGGACAGCATTTACAGAACAAGAGTTAAAAATCTGGGTTCCTCGCGCTGAAGACACCTTAGATTTAGGGAAAGAGCATCAACTTCAATTCATTGCCATTCCTACTCCTCGTTGGCCTGATGGACTTTGTACCTACGACTCAAAATCTCGGATTTTATTCACCGATAAACTCTTTGGTTCCCATGTTTGCGGCGATGAAGTTTTTGATGAAAACTGGAAACAATTAGACGAAGATCGACGCTATTATTATGATTGCCTCCACGCAGCCCAAGCACGACAAATAGAACTAGCACTGGATAAATTTGCCTCAATTTCTCCTAAATTTTATGCACCAGGTCATGGTTCAATTATACGCTATAGTCTGAGCAGACTAACTCACGACTATCGCAACTGGAGTCAAGAGCAAAAAGACCAAGAATTAAAAGTCGCCCTAATTTATGCTTCAGCTTACGGGAATACAGCCACCTTAGCACAAGCACTAGCTAAAGGTATTACCAAAGCAGGTGTGGCAGTTGAATCGATTAACTGCGAATTTGCAGATACAGCAGAAATTGAAGCAGCCGTACAAAAATGCGATGGATTTATTATCGGTTCTCCTACTCTTGGCGGACATATACCAACCCAAGTCCAAACTGCTTTAGGCATTGTCCTCTCAACAGCTACAAAAACTAAATTAGCTGGAGTTTTCGGTTCTTATGGTTGGAGTGGAGAAGCAGTTGATGAAATAGAAACTAAACTCAAAGATGCGGGATATCGCATAGGATTTGAACCCATTCGAGTCAAATTCAAACCCAACGATATTACCCTGCAACAGTGCAAAGAAACCGGGACAGATTTTGCCCAAGAATTGAAAAAATCCAAGAAAGTTCGCGCCCCTTGGCAAGCTGTCAGTACCTCACAAATCGATCGCACTGAGCAAGCCGTCGGCAGAGTAGTTGGTTCCCTCTGCGTCTTATCTGCCAAACGGGAAAATATCAGTAGTGCCATGTTAGCATCTTGGGTAACACAGGCAAGTTTTAATCCTCCAGGGGTGACAGTTGCGATCGCAAAAGATAGAGCAGTAGAATCTTTATCTCATACTGGCGATAAATTTGTCCTCAATATATTACAAGAAGGCAAAACTATTCGACGACATTTTCTCAAGCCTTTTGCTCCAGGAGAAGATCGTTTTGCAGGATTAAATGTAGCAGAATCGGAAAACGGTTCTCCTATTATTACCGACAGTTTAGCTTATCTAGAATGCACGGTTAAAAGTCGAATGGAATGCGGCGATCATTGGTTAGTTTATGCCCTAGTTAATAATGGAAAAATGCTACAGTCTACAGGAATAACTGCGGTGCATCATCGTAAATCAGGGAGTCATTATTAACTGACGATTGCGGTTACTATACATATAAACCCGGTTTCTTTAAGAAATCGGGTTTCCCATTAAAGGAGGGGTAACTTCCGTTTAATGATTATATATTTTTAGACTGTATAATATAGATAAGCAAAACCTGCGATCGCAATGCTAGCAGACATGAGCTATTGTATAAGGTGACTCCCAATAGACGATCCTCTTCGCTACAATAGACATAAGTCAACTGACTCCACCACCATGGCTATCACCCTCAAACCTGAACACGAGCAACTTATTCAAACTCAGATTCAAAACGGACGTTTTCCTGATGCTAATGCTGTACTTGAAGCTGCGCTAAAACTCTTGATGAGTGAAGATGCTCAATCCTACTTTACCTGGTTAGAAGAAACCCGTCAAAAGGTTGCTATAGGCATTTCAGAGCTAGATTGTGGTGAAGGCGTAGACGCACAACCAGTTATTGATGAAATATTGGCACAATTTCAGGAAGCTCGCCAGATTGAAACTAAACAAAGTGTCACGACTAAATCGCTTTTCTAAGATATTTATGGCAGCAGAAACGACGGTTCTCGAATTTCAGCGAGTCTCTCTTGATAAAAATCAGACAATTCGGCTACACATTCGCATTTGTTGATTCTAATTCCTAGGGCATTAATGACAGCCATCGCATCAACAAATTTTGCGTTTTGATAGTCATTTTCTTCATAACTTTTAATTTCAGATTCGGTAAGTTCCGATAAGTCAGCGAGTTCTTTTTCGCTAATTTTTAAAGCAATTCTAGCCTTGATCAAAATGTCTGATAGTTCTTCAATATCAGCAATTGTTAAATTTACTAACTCCTTGGGATCGTGGTTGGTTATAGTTTCATATTCAGCGATTTCTTGCCTAAGAGTATTAAGCTGACTTTGATAAGACTCTTGAATAAATTCCCACTCCTCTGGATCGTTATATTTCTTTTTTTCGTTTTGCTCTAGAGATGCTATGCAGCGTTCAAATTTATCTGCCAAATCTTGACTAACACGATATTGGTGTTCGTTCTTAATCATGGTTCCTAGCTCCTATCCCTCTATAAGACGATCATCTTATTCTCTTCCTTAGTGCCTTAGTGTCTTAGTGGTGAAAAACCCCCTATTCTTCCAGTAAAAATGAAGTAATAATACTATTACCAAGAATAGGGTAATTCTGATTAACCCACTACAAAATTCACCAACTTTCCAGGCACAACAATCACCTTTTTCACCTCCTTACCCTCAATATGCCGCTGCGCTACTTCCGACTCACGCGCATACTTTTCTAAAGCGGCTTTATCTGCATCAGCAGGCACTTGAATTGTGCCGCGAGTTTTACCCATAATTTGGATAACGAGGGTAATTTCATCGACAACTAAAGCAGATGAATCTAATTTCGGCCAATCTTGAATATGTACGGAATCAGTATTTCCCGTCATTTGCCATAATTCTTCAGCAATATGAGGGGCAAAGGGTGCTAACAGCCGAATTAAAGTTTGAATTCCCTCTGTATAAACAGAAGAATCTTTACAAAGGGCATCGGTTAAAGCATTGCTTAATTTCATCAATTCCGATACAGCGGTATTGAATTGATATTCATCATCCATATCCTCTGTAACTTCCTTAATTGCCGTATGAATTGCCCGCCGCAAATCCTTTTCCACCTTACTGAATTGGGCAGTAATTTTCTTGGCACGATTCGATATTTCAGCAAATTCAGTAACTAAACGCCAAACCCGATTGAGGAAGCGAAATTGTCCTTCCACATCCGCCTCATCCCATTCCAAATCTTTCTCTGGCGGTGCTTTGAACAAAACAAACATCCGTGCCGTATCTGCCCCATACTTATTAATAGCAGCCTCTGGCGCAACACCGTTATACTTCGACTTCGACATAGTTTTATAGGAAACTTCCAACTTTTCCCCTGTTTCCGGATCTTTCGGCTCCGCAGGATCTACTAAACTAGAAGGAATATATTTCCCAGTTGTCGGATTAATATAAGTTAACCCCTGTACCATCCCCTGAGTCAACAAACGTTGGAAAGGCTCATCAAAATTGAGCAAACCCCTGTCTCGCAATACTTTAGTAAAGAATCGGGAATACAATAAATGTAAAATTGCGTGTTCAATTCCCCCCACATATTGATCCACAGGCATCCAATCATTAGTCTTGCTAGGATCGAAAACCTGAGACTCATTCTTAGCATCAGTAAAGCGCAAAAAATACCAAGAAGAATCAATAAAAGTATCCATCGTATCCGTTTCCCGCTTGGCAGGAGTACCGCAACTCGGACAAGATACATCAGCCCAACCTTTTACTTGAGCCAAAGAAGAAACACGCCCACCCGTAAAATCAACATCCTCCGGCAAAGTTACAGGCAAATCCGCTTCCGGCACAGGAACAATACCACAATTAGGACAATGAATTACCGGAATAGGCGCACCCCAATAACGCTGTCGAGAAATCAACCAATCCCGCAACCGATACTGTACCCTTCCCTTACCCCAACCCTCTTTTTCAGCATACTCAATAATCGCCCCTTTCCCCTCAGTAGAAACCATCCCATCAAAAGAACCAGAATTAACCATAATTCCCGATTCCGTATAAGCATTACTAATCGCTAATTGCTCATCCGTTACATCCGTTACCCCATCCGTTGCCCCATCCGTTACATCCGTTACCCCATCCGTTGCCCCATCCGTTACATCCGTTACCCC
>NZ_JAMZMM010000263.1 GCF_024178385.1 Limnofasciculus baicalensis BBK-W-15
CCTTTCATCCCCGGACTCAAGTCACGGGGTTTTCAGGCTATTTTCTTATAATAAACCATCTGTAGAAACTATTGAAGGTAAAAGCCCAGTAACCAAAGAACCTTTAGCTTTTGCTACTCTCAGTTAGGGAGTGGGGAGTAGGGAAAGAGAGTTTTGAGTTTTGAGTTTTGAGTTTTGAGTTTTTATAGCAACCGCCAGGGCGGTTAAGACATTCTCAGTTCCTGAAACCATTGATTTTACGACTTTCTTCCCTAGCCCCTAGCAAGAAAGCCCCTAGTCCCTAGCTATAACTCAAAACTCAAAACTCAAAACTCAAAACTCAAAACTCTCTTCCCCCACTCCCCACTCCCTAATCGCAGCGATGGGGACACTTATAGAAGTGGTACTCTCCCTATAATCAAAAGGGTCAATTTGAAAAATAATAAATAGTAAAGTCTGGGAACTCTTTTCGGCTTCGTCCTTGTAGCCGTACCCTTAAAAATGTTAGCTAACATTCAGGTATGTAGAGGCAGAGGATCGATTATGACGTTACAACAGCAGTGGGAATCAGAGGTTTATCAGGGGCAATTTGGGGAATTTACGATTACGACAAGCGATCGCACTGGCGTAATTGTATACCGCAGTGGCTTAGTGCTAGCAGCATTGAGCTTTGCGATGGGTAGCGCAATAGTTTTATTACAGGGTGATAATCCAACATTTTTAACCCTACTCACTCCCCTCTACGCCTTGTTTTGTCTGGCGCTGGGGGTTAGCTTGGTGGCGATTCACATTTATATGGAATCTCTGCACCGATTACTGCAACTGTTTTGGGGAATTGGTGCTATTGCGGCAATTGTCATCGGCTTTTCTAGCAGTGAGCCTCTTCTTCTATCTATTTACGATCGCCCAACGACACTTTTCGGTATCGGTTTTACCTTTGTGGCGTTAACCGGGGTTTATTTCAAGGAAGCATTTTGCTTCAACCGTCTGGAAACCAAGTTTCTCACACCCTTAGTCCCGATGCTCCTCCTGGGACACTTGACTGGTATATTGCCGATAGCTGGGGAACGGGTTTTGCTTGGGATTTGGACGGTTTTGTTTATCGTGTTTGCTTTGCGTAAGGTGATTCAACCCATTCCACCCGATATTGGGGATAAGTCGGTGTTTGCTTATCTTAAGGACAAAAGCTCTGTAAATTCTTAAAATATTAATTAGTAATTAGTTATTTGTCATTGGTCATTGGTAATTTGTCATGTGTCGGTAGGCAGTACTTCTAGAAGACCGATTCAAAAAAACCTAACCCCCCAGCCCCCTTAAGAGCGAGGGAAGGGGGGAGTCTTACTCTTCTTTGAAGGGAAGGGGGAGTCTTACTCCCCTCTCCGCACTGGGCTTCGCCGAGCTACGCTAACGTGCCGCTGCGCTACGGTCAACCATTTACTCATGCTCGATAGGAAGTTTGACAAAGCTAAATGGAATACTTACTTACAGGAAACATTCGGAATTAGCAAACGTCAGGCTGGGGGGATTATCGCCTTATCTCAAGGAAAGGTAGACTCAGGGCATCAATGCGGAGAGGTTAGACAAGTACATAAATTGACTAATCAAATCAAATTGAGAAAGTATAGGCTATTGTCAATTTGAAATATAAATAATTTCAATGGCATATGTCAGGCGGATCAATTTTAAATTTAAACAAGATACATAACCTAACTAAAACCGAGCGCCGATGATGGTGATTTAATAAAATGAAACAGCAAAGTATAATGCGTATATTAATTATTGCCAGTTACCTCATAGCTGGTTTTGTCCAAGTTTCCTTGGCGACTCCCCTCTCCCCAGACTTGACAGAGAGACAAGCAACTCCCTTAGTTTCCTCAAAGCCGAGTACATTCCCATTGGAATCCATGGTAATATTTCCGCCTGCTTTAGGGGAACTGATTGAAACTCAATGTCGAGGTGTTCCCACTGGTGTTGGTGTTCCAGGTTTTCAGCCAGGAATCTCTAAAAGTGATGTGCTACAAATGCTTGGTGTCCCCAGTGGCACAGCACAAGGCTACTGGCCCAATACTCGTGCTGTATATTACGATTTAATACCAGAACAGGTGAGTTTAGGCTTTCTCTTTGATAGAAATTCTGAACGAATTCGCCAAACAGAAGCATCATTTACCTCTGCGGTTGATTCTCAGACAGTCTTAATCACTTTAAATGGCATGTTAGGCTGCAAGCTAAACGAGCAAATCCAACAAGGATTACAAAAAGTACGGCAGCAACAGACTGGGCGCTTCTCCTTTCAGTTAAATTATCTTAAAGGTGTGATCGAACGTCAAAAGGGCGATCGCATTTATATTGGTATTTGGGAAGCAGATTTACATTAACAGGTAAGGGGCTAGGGGCATTATTCCAGCTACTCCCCATTCCCCACTCCCCATTTCCCATTCCCCATTCCCCAGCTCAAACTCGGAAGAATGCACGAACTAATATTAGAATGGCAAGAAGCTCATCAAAAGCGAATGGCTACTATTCGCGATGGACAACCCAGTACAAATCCGGGAAGCGTCAGGATTGGTAGAGATCCAGTAAAGTGCGATTTGGTAATTTCCGATCTCACTGTATCAGGTCTCCATGTGGAAATTTTCTTTGATAACGCTACCCATACCTTTGTTTTGCGAAATCTGCGGGATACCAATCCCCCTACTGTAGATGGACGACAAGTTATCCACGGGGAAATACCACTAAGTCAAGGTAGTACTATTTATTTAGGACAAGTTATCGTAACGGTTTTGGCAGTTTCTCTAGCTCCACCCAATAATCCTATCCAACAGACTATTATACTACCACCAAAACCAATTAATCTACCTATTCATAATATTGCATCTTATGGATTAGAATGTCCTCATTGCCATCGCATTTCTCCTTATGAACGGATGGGGTTCGGCTGTCAGTGGTGCGGTACTTCTTTAGCATCCGCTGCCAGTGTTTTAATTACAGGTTAAGGGGGTGTTATTTGTTAGTTGTTGGTCATTTTTATTAGATCTCTTGCAAAAGTCAAAAACTTACCCCCCTCAGTCCCCCCTTATCAAGGGGGGAAGCAAGAAAAATCAGGCTCTATCCTCTTGCCAAGGTGAGGGTTATGGTGGGGTTTTAATGATTTAGGCAAGAGGTATTTTGATTACAAATAAACAACTAATAACAAACAACAATAAATAGCAAAGAATAACTAGCTAACTCACAAAGAATAACTAACAAAAATTATATGAATTCTGTCCCCTTGCAAATTCAGTTAAGTTGGGAAGATCCAGCCACAGGAGATAGGCGAGAACCATTATTAAATCTCCCGATTGCTCTGGGACGAGATTTTAATGGAATGCCCCAAGAATTTCAAGGGAATCGAGTTGCCCGAATTGTTCTCAATAGTCTTGAGGTATCTCGCTTTCACACCTTAATTGATACCGATAGCGGTAACGTAGTAGTCATTGACCAAAATAGCCGTAACGGGACATTTATTAACGGTAGCCGCCAAACTCGCAGTATCATCGCTAATGGCGATACGCTACAAATTGGTCCTTATACTATTACAATAGGCTTGGGTGTTAGAATCCAAAGTACTCCATCGATTAATTCTCAGATTTCCTTTAATCAAAATACAGGATTACCAGAGCCAAATCAAACACCACCTCAACCTCAACCAGCAACACCTGTTGCTGGGGTAATTCCAAGTAATCAAGGAACTTTTCCACCACCAATCTTTCAACAACAGCAGGTAGCAGTACAAGATATTCACGCTACAGGGTTAGCAGTAGAAGAAGTAGATTATGCGACAATTGGTGGAGGTTTAGGTAGTTTTATTTGGACAGATTTCTTGAGGATTTCTGGGGTAAAATGCGATCGCATTGCGGCATTGGGAATCGACGAAAAGCCCTACAGTCGTTACAAGCAGCTTTGTCTGAATTCGCAAATTCCCCTTCACGAAAGATTGCGCTCAAATTCTGATTCTTGTCCCGATAATATTTGGGGTTGGCCTAGTTATGCTTTACGAGAAGCATGGCACAATCTATTTAGGGGACATTTGGGGGCATCTTTAGGCTATCTATGGCAGGTTTTTGCTGAACCAACTTTTGCTCAAACCTATACCCCTCGCGCTGAAAATGTATTTAATTCCTTAGATAGGGAAATGGCGCGAATTAGTTGGTCAAAAATCTTTCGCTATGGCAGTGTGCGGGCGATTCGTGCCACTGATGATGGACGATATGCGATCGCATATTCTCGTACTACTACTGGAAAGCGGGATCATGCTTTTTTATTGGCGCGTTACCTTCACATAGCAACTGGCTATCCGGCAATTAAGTTTCTGCCAGATTTACAAGGATATCGGGAAAAAACGAATGATTTTGAATCGGTGGTAAATGCTTATGAACCCCACGATCGAATTTACCAAAAGTTAGAACGGAATGGTGGCACTGTGATGATTCGCGGTAGAGGGATTGTGGCTTCAAGAGTTGTGCAGCGAGTCTATCAAGCACGATTGCGGAATCCCCAAATTAGGTTAATTCATTTAATGAGATCCCCTAAGCCCCAAGGTAATAAATTCGGGAAAGCTCAACGTATTGTGGAAAACCATTATGAATTTCAACCTTTTAATTGGCCAAAGGCTTGTTGGGGTGGAGAATTAAGAGAAATGTTGGAAAAAGCTAACCCTGAAGAAAGAAAGCATTTGTTAAGTGATTGGGGAGGGACAACAACTGCTGATCGCAAAGATTGGCGACATATTGTAGACGAAGGAATCCGTTTGGGTTGGTACAGTGTTGAGTTTGGAGATGTGGAAAGAGTTGATAAGGAAGGGAATTGTATTGTTACTTATATTAAAAATAAAGAATTCAAAGGGCAAATGCGTCTAGAGGCAGATTTTATTATTGATGCAACTGGATTGGATGCCAATGTAACTGCTTCTCCCCTACTGGATGACTTGGTAAATCATTATAAATTACCGTTGAATTTTTTAGGTAGATTAACGGTAAGTAATGACTTTGAATTAGTAGAGATGCGCCAATCGCGAGGGCGAATCTATGCGGCTGGGGCGATTACTTTGGGGGGATCTCAAGCTGCGGTGGATAGCTTTCTGGGCTTGCAGTATTCAGCTTTATGTAGCGTGGATGGGATTGCGGAAACTAAAGCACCGGGAATTAAGCGATTAAATTTTATCAATTCTTTTATTCAATGGTTAAAATGGGTGGCAAATCAATCGCCTTAAAGGGAATGGGGAAGATGACAAGGAAAATTGTCAAAATATAGTATAGAATTAGTTAAGAGAGTAGGGGATAAATTAATACCAAATTGTCAGTTATAGCCAGAATATTTTCAGGAATATTTTAATAATTAAATCAGGAATGAGACACAGAGTTGAGCAACTCACCTTACTCCCGACTACCACTAGGAGAAACTTTAACTATGACTGGCACTAATCCTTCGGAAAAATCGTCGCTTAGATTTTTGTATTCGGGTAAGACTTGACCTGAGCTATTGATGTAGTAATATACAGATTCCGTCTTTGCCAATCTTGCTGTTGCCACTCCTTCAACAAAGTCGGAGATCGAGTAGAATTTAGGTGGGAGGACAAATCGACCCTGTTTATCGATCAGACCTTCCTTCTCACCGATACTCACGATGGCCAAACCATTGTCAAAAAAACCGCTAAAGCTTGAGTCAAACTGCGGGGCAATGACAAAATCACCAGTCTTATTAATGTAACCAGTACGGCTTTTAATCTGACCATTCTCCTTTCTCAAAGTCGCTACGGCGGCTAATCCTTGAGCAAATTTCCCTGGTTTTACCTTAAACTATAGTACCAAGGCTTTTCTGATTTCACCATTGCCACCAAGAGTTTATGTAAGTCAATGGCTGTGGGAAACTTTAACTTTTCCAATGGGTATTCCCGATTGTGAGTCAGAATATTTTGGCATAATGCCAATCCCCAGTTGTAAGCATGACGCGCTACTCTCTGGTGTATTTACAACTAACATCTGGAAATATGGCGGGCTGGAATCATCTATACCAGAAAAGTGGAAAATCCCAAAAAGGTTAGTAGCCCTCCTTTGGATTATTATCCCACAATCGCTGAAATGACGCAATCTCGTCAAGTATTAAGAATTAATCTCAATAAAAATCAACGATTTTAAGAGGCTTTCAGCCGTTTAGCAATTTATTAAGTTATGTGAAGAACTTTCTTTTGTTAAATTATGTTAATTACTTTCTTTTGATGGAGAGGGGTTGGGGGTGAGGGTGGCAACTCCCCCTCTAAGCTGTCACGCATTTAATTTGTCTGTTTTGAGAGCAGGGGGCAGGGGAGCAGGGGAGAGGGTTTGATGACTTTTTTCCTAACTTGAAAATATACAGTTTAAATGCGTAGCAGCTTAACCTCTTTATTGTTGAATTCTTTCGGAATCGCCCATAATTCCGGGGGGTTGACTTAGATTAGGGTTAAAAGTAGGTAAGTCACCCCATTGTTCGGCTAATTTTGCGAGTATTTGATCCTGCTCGGCACGAAACCTGGGAATATCATTACCTCGATTAATAATAGCAAACCAAACCAAACCGCGATCGCGAGTTGGTATTACTCCAGCTAAGGCACTCACCTCCCGTAATGTTCCGGTTTTCATGGCAGTACCTAGAGGCATTTTTCTGTTGTGCATCGTACCATCCTTATCTCGTCCAGAGAGGGGAAATACATCAGCAATATTTAGTTGGTATGGCGCTAAATATCGTTCGATTGCGATTAGCATACTCGTAACACAGTGGGGAGATATTTTATTTTCCATCCCCAATCCAGAAGTATTAATCAGTTGTATTTCATTCTGAGAAATACCAGTAGATTTTATTACTTCTTGGATTACTGCTGGCGCACCTCCGACAGATTTACCCAACATATCAGCCATATCATTATTGCTGTGAATATTCATTTCCCGAAGAATTTGAGTGAGGCGGGGAGATTGGTGACGCAATAAGAAATAGGCATCAGGAGGGGGAGTTGGGGCTAATTTTACAGTACCTGCGATCGCAATTTCGGGTTTGGGCGTTCCTTTTGCCATTGTCGCATGTTTGAAAGTAAAATTTCGAGACCAACTTTTAGCATTGATGCCTTGTTTAAAAAATGCACCAGCCATCGCGGTATTCTGTTGGAAATTCATATAAAAATCTCCAACTACTATTAAACTGCCAGTTACTTGGCGAATCCCTAACTGATTCAGACTATTACCGACAGCAATTCCTTCTTCCCAAACAAACAAAGGATCTCCACTACCTGTAACTACCAAATCTCCCTGCAATACTCCATTATTTATCAGTCCAGTGGCACTCACTATCGTCTCAAAGTGATAATCTGGCCCCCATTTATTTAGCGATGCTAAAGTTGTCGCAATTTTAGTTAAAGAAGCGGCTGGAAGGGGAATTGTCCCCTGATGCTCTGCTAGTAAATTTAACCCTGATGAAGTCTGTATCCAGATACCCTGATTGGCTGGTATTGCCCCTTTTGTCTGCCAAGCTTTCAGATATTGCTGCATAACTGCCTCCGCCACTGGATCTGGTTTTGGTAGAGTAAATAAAGACGCATTCTGCCACTGTAGCAGTTGAGCTGTCTCTGGTTTCGTCGCAGCTCTTCCTACGAGATTCAATAGTATAGCTGCTGTGCTATAGATTAATAATCCACCAATAATTCGTTGTATCATCACTTGCTTTGAGAGGTAAGGGGTAAGAGGTAAGGGGTAAAAGGAAGAAAAAGACCTCTTACCTCTCACCCATTACATCAGAATTGATACATAACTTAGTATTAATACCAGGAAAGGGAGACATGACAGGGATGTTTTTAACAAAATGTAATAATACTCTGTTTGGTAATTAAAAGCAAGATTAATATTAGCCACTATTCGTCACACAGTATAACCTTAGCATTGATTGAAATACTATAACTGCACTGAAAGCGCAGTGGACATTCGGTGCAGCGGGGGTTTTTTGCCGTGCAGATAATAGCGCCAAAGTCAAGGAGTGTCAGATTCCATCTGCTGACATCTGTATGGGGAGCGACTTCTTCTGCTCCTTGCCAAAGTAACTTGCAGCGTGATTTTACTCTCCCGCCAGAAATTCCGAAAAAGCGTTCTAAAATACGAGCGACATTGGTATCGAGGATGGCGAGGGGAATTGAGAAGGCGTTGGCACAAATGGAACGCGCAGTGTACTTGCCAATACCGGGGAGTGCGAGTAATTCTGTTTCTGTGGCGGGTATTTTTCCATTATAGTTTTTGACGATAAGCTCTGCGGATTGGCAGAGTCGCTTGGCTCGGAAGTGCAAGCCTAAAGGTTGTAAAAGGGTAGCTATTTCTTCTACTGATGCTGCGGCTAAAGTTGTTAAGGTGGGATAGCGAGAGATAAATGTTTCATAAATGGGAGCGGCTGTAGAAGCTCCGGTTTTTTGGAGTAAGAATTCAGCAATGAAAATAGCGTAGGGATTGGTAGTGTTACGCCAGGGAAAGTCTCGGAATTCTTGAAGTGCCCAAGTTGTCAGTTGGTGGTGGAACCATTCTATTTTTATTGGTTTGAGATGGTTGGTGATATTTTTCTCAGATGGGGGAAGTGTTAGTGTCATAGTTTCTATTTTCCTCAAGTCTAAGATAGGTCAACTAAACTTTTGCCAGGGAGTATCCCACTTTGGCAAAGATACTCGTTTTTTGCCCCCCTTTTCACCCCCCCAGCCC
>NZ_JAMZMM010000696.1 GCF_024178385.1 Limnofasciculus baicalensis BBK-W-15
CTCCCCACTCTCCTCTTAGAAAACATCAACCGGATCGGCATCTCGCAGTTTCTGAATAGCGATTGCACCGGAAACTATACACATTGAAATTGTTAATATCAAGATCAATAAAGCTCTACTCCAACTCATATAAATAGGTAAGAGAGTAACCTGTTTGACTATAGTATATAGAGTCAAAGAAATAGAAATTCCAGGGATATAACCAAAACTTGCCAAAATCAGAGATTCTTGAAATACCACACCTAATAAGTAATTATTTGTATAGCCTATAGCTTTGAGAGTGGCATATTCAGACAAATGTTCCGAAACATCAGCATAAAGAATTTGATAGACAATTATAGTGCCAACTGTAAACCCGACAATTGCCCCAAGATAGAAAATAAAGCCAATAGCTGTACTGGTATTCCAATAATTTTTCTCAAAATCAATATACTCTTGCTTAGATAATACTGTAACTCCTTCAGATAAACCATTTTTCATGTTTTCTAGCACTATTCTAGCATTGGCTTCTGGTTGGAGTTTAATTAAACCAATATCAATTAATCCTCGATCTCGATTATGAAACACCTGAAAAAAAGTATCATCACTGAGAATTAAGCTTCCATCAGTGCCAAAGGAAGTGCCTAATTGAAATAGTCCACTGATTTTAACTTGATGCCCGTTAACTTCGGCTATAATAGTTTTGCCATGATTGTATTCTTCTGGTATTGGACCAAATTCTGGTCGAGAAGTGCGATCGAATAAAGCCACATCATCCAGTTTGATTTTATCTATATTTTCTTTAACTCCTGCTAAATTCAATACTTCCTGTGTGGGGTTTAAGCCAATTACAAATATAAGACGGGCGCGGCGAGTTTTGAGATTTTTCCAAACAGCAAATTCTACATACAATGGCGTGACAGATTCTACCCCTTCAAATCCCAAAGCTTTATATAAATGACGTTGGGAAAAACTTTCCATGCTAATCGACGCGGTGGATAGGGGACTCAGCAAGATAATGTCACCTTGTAAACTTTTGTGAAGGCGCACGGCACTATCAAATAGGGCATCCCGTAACCCTAGTTGTAAGAACATTAGCATTACGGCAAAGCCAATCCCCATCAGTGCAACTAGGAAACGCATCTTCTTATATGTCAGTTGCAACCAGGGGAGAGGGATTTTGAGAATCATTATCTCATATTGAATTTGTTTGGCATCAGCATATTTTAGTTTTTTTAACGCTCATGGTGCAAAGGGATCTATTATTTTAATTCTACATCAGAAGAAAAACCATTTATTTTTCTTCTGATGTAGTTTAACGTTAACGTGAAGATGATTGCCCAGATAGAATAATGGTATTATATAATTTTTGCTTATAAATTTCGCTTTTTTGTTTATCATAAAAATGCAAATTT
>NZ_JAMZMM010000264.1 GCF_024178385.1 Limnofasciculus baicalensis BBK-W-15
AAATTTAATTTTTCTAAACTTCTGTAACCTTTTGATCGAGGAGATGAATGGTCTGCGGTAAACTAAGCCTTGATCCTGAGTATCACTAATCGAGAACACTCGTTTGGAGCCGTTATTCTATGTCTCATGCCGTCAAAATCTACGATACCTGCATTGGCTGCACTCAATGCGTCCGGGCTTGCCCTTTAGATGTGTTAGAGATGGTGCCCTGGGATGGCTGCAAAGCTGGTCAGATTGCCTCCTCTCCTCGCACTGAAGATTGCGTCGGTTGCAAGCGTTGCGAAACTGCCTGTCCTACTGATTTCTTGAGTATTCGAGTATATCTAGGGGCAGAAACTACCCGCAGTATGGGTCTATCTTACTAGGGAGGAGGCGACTAGCCCATTCCTATTGAGCAGGGGCACGGCGACATTAATAATCAGAGTAGTTGCTGATATATTAATGTTGCCGTGTCCCTGTTGGTTTTTTTTGACCAATAAACGAGTCACAGTAACTGAGGCAGCTTGATTGGCAAAGGCGATCGCCTCATCAAGTCCTTTTCCTTCTGAGAGTGCTACTGCTAAAGCCCCATTGAAAGTATCGCCCGCCGCCGTCGTATCCACCGCCTCGACGGGATAACTTAGAGGTCGGTAACTATCCAAACAGCACTTCCTTAACCCTTGTACAGATGCTTAACTGTTTGGTTATAGAGCAGAGAACTGGCTGCGCATTCTCTGGTATGTTCTTAAACCCTTGCCTCTAACGTAGTACCCTTCGGTACTGAGTCTGGTCAGATTTGGGCTTTGGCAAGCCCCCGCCTTTAGGCGTGGGGTTTCTGACCACAAAGCGTCCTCCTATCACGGTTTCTCCGGGAACGGGAAGACGTGGAGCTTGAACCACCATATCAGTATTGGAACTGCCAATTACCAGTATTTCCATTACTAAAGAATAGCAGATCTGATTATATTTGACTAGAAACTTAATGAAGTTTTATCATACTACAATAGACATCTCCAGAAGTAGTATTTCTGCGCAAGTCATGTCTGTGATAAATTTGTTCAGTCTGCCCTATTTTTCCTCATTATTGCGCTCAACTTACGTTCCCTCAACTTCAAAAGAATTTCCGCATGAACTTCACGAGTAATCGGATAGAAATAGGCGAGAATTAAACCGCAAATTAAGAAAAAAGTTGGGAGAGGACCTACCGCAAAACGAATAGCAAAGAGTGCTGATTCCGGTTGTTCTGGTATAGGTTGACCCGCTTTTTGAGCAATGAATCCAGCTTGATCGAGAGATACTCCCACTAACCACAAACCAACTGCTAATCCAATTTTTTGTAATAGTACCATAAAAGCATAGAAAATACCTTCCCGCCGTTGACCTGTATTTAATTCATCTAATTCAATCACATCTGGTAACATTGACCAAGGAACTAGATAAGCTGTCGCAACACCAAACCCAGCCATCACAAATAACAGGTACATCAAACCAACTTGATCTCGCTGTAAAAAGAATAGCCCTGCTTCCGCGATAATCCACAAACTCATTCCCATAAAATAAACCCCACGTTTGCCAATTCGCCGACTAACGAAATTCCAGACAAACAGCATGACTAACGCCACACCTTGCACAACTATCGCAGCAGTGAAATAGGAATCTTGGCGCATCCAGTTAATCAAAAAATAGGGAATAATCGCAGCAGTTAACTGGAAAGCCAGCCAGGAAAATAGATAAATACCGATAACATAAAGAAAGGGTTTATTAGTGAGAACAATTTTTAATTGCTCGAAAAATGGAATCGATTCCTCTGTATTTTGAGAAATATCGTTATTCTCGTCAATTTCCACATAACGAGATCCGCCAACAGCAGTGGGATCTTGAGTGCCCCAAACACACCAGTAAGTTGGCAATACCGAGAAAAGTGTACAAATAAGTGCTAAAATTAAATAGCGTTCCCCATCGTTAGGAATAAATTGAAAAATAACTTGACCTAATGCTAACGAGAAAATACTACCGCCAATGGAAAAAGCAAAGCGAAAACTGTTTAAACTAGTCCGTTCGTTGTAATCTTGAGTTAATTCTGGTGTTAGTGCAGTATAGGGTAAATTTACACCAGTAAACGCCATGTTGAATAAAATACTAACAATCGCGTAGTACCAAAACAAAAGCCACTGATTTGTTTCACTGTTATCGGAAAAGTGAGGCACAATCCACTGGAGAAAAAAGAAAATTCCAAAAGGAATAGCTGATAAGATCATCCAAGAGTGACGACGACCCCAACGAGAACGAGTTCGATCGCTTAACACCCCAACTATCGGATCGTTTACCGCATCCCAAACCTTCCCAATTAATAGTACCGTACCCGCTAGTTTCGGGTTCAACCCAGCAACATTCGTCAGAAAAATCAATAAGGAAAAAGCTAATAGGGTAGAGGTAATCCCAGCACCCATATCACCAGCACCGTAAGCGAGTTTGGTGCTGAAACTCAGCTTTTGGGGTGGGGATTCATATTCATTTGGCGCAACCGCAGAATCTTCAGGGGAATGGTTACTCATGTAGCGTCTTCACTTTTTACTCAGACTATAAATTGCTTTACTGTACCATATCCTCTGACAGTTATTATTTGCAAGTAGGGAGTGGAACAGCGGATGTAAGGATGGGGAGTAGGGAGTGGGGAGTGAGGTAAACAATCCTGTCAATCATTAAATTTTATTAATCCCGATCGGGGAGTATATTAAATAATTCTTTGATTAGAGAAAAATCTGCCAATAGCCCTCTAAACTATCCCTTAAACAAATAGATAATAAAATCATGAGAAATATCCAAAACAACAAAGCGAGCGATTTAGAACAATATAAGGAGTCTACAGTATTAGTTATAGGCGCAGGTGTAAGTGGCCTGACAACCGCAATTTGTTTGAGAGAATCGGGTTTTCGAGTTGTAATTGTAGCAGATCGTTTTACGCCAAATCTGACTTCGATTGTGGCGGGAGCATTATGGGAGTGGCCTCCAGCAGTTTGTGGCAAGCATGGCACGCCTCGCTCTCTGGAGCGCTCTAAAATCTGGTGCATGGTTGCTTATGAAAAATTTAAACAAATTCAAGCAGACTATGGCTCCGAACAAACGGGAATTTATCTAAGGGATGCCTATTTTTACTTCAAAGATACCATCGAAAATCGACCTACTGATCTTAAGAAAATAAATGAGTTGAAGGATAAAGTAGATGGCTTTGAACGAGGTTTACACATTGTTCGAGACACGATCGATCTAGGGTTCCAAGGAGGGATTAAAGATGCTTATAAGCATATGGCTCCCATGGTTGACACGGATATATACATGAAATGGCTCCTCCAATACGTCAAAGATATTGGCTGCGAAATTATTCAGGATCAAATTACTGTTAATATTTTGCAACACGAACAGGAACTTCTAAATCGCTTTGGGGCAAAGGCGATCGTCAATTGTGCTGGACTTGGCTCAATTGTCACAACAGGTGACCCATCAATGTATCCTTTGAGGGGTGCGCTTGTCAGAGTGAAAAACCTGAACGGAATTATTAGTGATGCTCATTGTATTGCCCACGATGACTCCTCAAATAACGAGCAAGATATTATCTTCATTGTGCCAAGAGGCAAAGATAATATCGTAGTTTTAGGAGGGTTAGCTCAACAAAACCAATGGGATACCAATCTCTCCCTTGACATGCCCATAATTCGGCAGATGTATGATGGTTGTCTCCAATTTTTACAGGAGTTAAGAGATCTGCCCCTGGATGAAAACGAGCCTGTGAGAACAGGATTGCGCCCCTTAACAGAAAAAAATGTATGTATTGAAAGAGTGCCAGACACGCGAGTATTCTATAACTATGGTCATGGTGGTTCAGGGGTAACTTTATCTTGGGGATGTTCAACAGAAATTGTGCGGCGCGTGGAAGAAATGCTACGGGAAGATAGTAGCTCAATTCCTTTTACGAATCAGGATATAGATGCTCAAAAACAAACGATTTTTATCCTGAATGATACTCTACCGATAAAAGCAGATCTCTCACATATTGCAACTGCGAGTCGCAATTTGGTACTCCTTTGTAGTCGGGAAGGATTGAGCAAGGTTGTCCCATCTCAGTATGAATATCTCGACCTCGTTAAAATTGTTGAACCATACAACCTGGAAAATCTCCTCCAAGTCTATCAACAAATTAAAGTAGCCTTTGGACTTGAGGATGAAAATTGTCAAATTGTCACCAATGATGAGTATTCGGTATTTCTAGCAGCTCAGATGCGCCAAGAGCTAAATATAGAAGGCGATCGCCCAACTACGATTCATCCATTTACAAACAAAAACGCTCTCAAGTTGGCTTTGAAGAATTCACAAATCCGACTTCCTAAATATTTAATTTTCGCTCCAGAGCAATACCGCAAAGCACCAGAAACCTACTTAGCCACTGCGATCGAGAAATTAGGCTTCCCAATTTTTGTTAAACCAGTTATTGGAGCTGGAAGCGAAAAAAACCCAAGAATTTATAACCTGGATGAGCTAAAAGTTTGGTGTGATACTCATGTGGATGCGAGCGAGGAATTTGAGTTAAACGAGTTTATCACTGGTCAACTCTATAATACAAGCGTTGTTATCAAAGACGGAGAGATTTGTTATTTTGCCGCTTGCAAACATTATCGACCGAATGATGAATTTCTCTATGGTTATCCCATTGGCAACATTGTTGTCCGAGAAGAAGATCCAGAATTCAATAAACTCCAACAATTTTCATTAGATATACTAAAAAGTTTAGAGGGTGGATATCCTCAATCTGGGGTACTCAATATCGACTTCTTTCTTCAGGAGGGAACAGAAGAACCTGTATTGATGGAAATAGCATCCCGTCCACCAGGGGGAGTTGTTTCCAAAATGTTCTATAGTTATCAAGGGGTTCGATTGCAAGAAATTCACCTGCAATTGCAAATGGGAGATACTCCGAAGATCAACCTCAAGCCTCGGCAAGAATGGAAGTACAGCGCCTATTCGATTTATCCGAAACAATCGGGCGTGGTAACTGAGATTGAAAAACCACTCTTTAATAGTGAGATGGAGGTTTCTTGGCACATCTACCTGGGACAAGAATTGCAGGCTGCAAAAAGTATCAAAGATGTGGCGATCGCTATTCTATTGTGTAATGATAATTTCTCTGTCTTGCAAGCAGATTATGAAGCAGCACATGCCCAGAGTTTCTACAAAGTTGAAGGTGGTTCAATCGCATCAACTCAAGTAACTGCAAGTACTGAAGAGCCAGAAGATGATCTATCTCCTCCTTCGTGTCTTAGTGTCTTAGTGGTTTGTTAAATAGTTATTCCCAAAAGTAAATAATAAATATGACAGGCGAGACACCTGTCCTACAAATAATAACCAACAACCAACAACAAATAACCAATAACTAATCTTCTAAATCTTCAGAACTAGCGATACTACCACCACTGACAGTTACTAAATCAATTTGTTGGCGATAGTAATCAACACTTTTAACTTGGACTTCTACCTTGTCGCCCAGGCGATAAGCGGTGCGATTTTTGCGACCAACCAAACAGGAATGGCGAGAGCGATACTCGTACCAGTCATCTTTAAGAGAGCTAACATGAACTAATCCTTCAACTAACAATTCTTCGATTTCAACAAAGAAACCGTAGGATTGAACGCCAGTAATTAAACCACTGAATATTTCTCCTGTACGATCTTTCATTTGTTCAGCTTTCTTTAAGCCTTGCAAATCTAACTCAGCATCCTCAGTAATTTTTTCGCGATCGTTGAGATGAGGAATTAATAAACTAATGGTTGATTCCAACTCTTGGTGCATTTCAGTAGGTAAAATATTCCAGTTAATATTACCTTTGCAACTGCTATGGTTGAGATTAACGCGCTCTTTAGAACGGGTAGTACGGCGATCGCGTCCTTCCTCAAAGATTAACATCAATATTTGTTGGACGAACAAATCTCCATAGCGCCATATTGGTGATGTGCAGTGGGTATAGGGTGTATCCAATGCCAAACCAAAGTGCATTCCGGGTTTAGAACTGTAACTTACAGGTTTTAAGGTTGATTGCAATAAATAGGTCAAGACTTTGGGGGCTATGGACTTGGTAAATACCTGAGTAAAATGCTGATAATCCTGGGAAGTAATTTCTTCTACTATCCGTTGGGGAGTTTGTGAGAATGTTGGCGCTCCAAAAAATGAACTACCTTCAGGTCCATGCAAGTCGATTTCCAGATTGTTTGCTAACTTGATTGTATCCTCTAATTGATCGACATCTGGTGCTGACTGTACGCAGTAAATTGCTGGGACTGATAGGGCTTGCAAATGGGCAGCTACTGCTTGATTTGCTAAGATTATTAATTCTGTCAATAGGGACAATAGAGGTTGGGATGAGGACACAATAATTGCACCCACTCGCCCTTCATCTTTATAAGGAGGACGAACGCGAGTAATTGCCTCTTTGCTCTCTGATAAATTCAGTTCAAAAGACCCCCGTTGCTGTCTTCTTGCCCGTATTGCCGGACTCAATGTGAAAAACAGCAAATTAAGCATATCAACTGTTGGTGCTAATTCTGGTTCAACATCTTTATTACCAACTAAAAGGGATTGTGCCTCTTCGATTGTGAATTGGCTATTGACCTGAATAATGGTGGGGTGAATCTCAAATTCTATCAATTCACCTGTTTCATCAAGGGTAAGTAATACAGAAATAGTCAATCGATCTTCACCAGGTATTAGGGAGAAGATCGACATAGCCATCTCTGGTAATAAAGGAAGAACTAAGTCCCCCAGATAAACAGTTGTACCTCGCTTTCTGGCTTCTTTATCCAAAGGCGAACCTGGTGGTATCCAAAAAGCTACATCTGTTGTATGGATACCTAGTTGCCAATGTCCATCTTTAGTTTTTACCAGGGTGAAAGCATTTTCAACATTAGGATCCGTTGGGGCACTACCTTCAATACTGATTGTTAGTAGATGTCGCAAATCGAGGCGTTTTTTGAAATCAGTTTTGCGTAACTGTTTGGGTATTGACTCGACAGCTTTTAGCACTTCCCCGATAAACTCGCGGCGCAAATCGTGCTTGCAACAGACAATATCAGTATCTTCTGCGTCTTCAGCATCAGAACCTAAAATGCTGGCAACTTTACCCAGTGGGGGTTTTGGACCGAGGGGATAACGGAGAACCTCTACATGAACCAGATGATCTACAGCCTCTTGCAGGGGAATGCTATTCTGTTTTAGGTCGAGTTCAAAGAGGAGGCGGTCATCTAGGGGAATAGCACGGTAACCTTCTTCAGTGTGCTTGACTCGCGCGAGGACAGAAGGATTTGCTCGTTCGAGAATTAACCTTACCTGTCCTTCAGGACTCCGCCGTCGGCTCCCTTCTTTGGTAATTTTAACTAAAACGCGATCGCCATTCCAAGCCGTACTCAAATGGCTCTTCTGAATATAAATATCATCTGCACCCTCAACTTCTTGGATGGCAAAGCAAAATCCTTTACTCGAACAGCGCAGTTTTGCTTCAACCACATCCTCCTCATAAACCCGACGATATCGACCTCGATCTTTTATCAAAATGCCGATTCTTTCCAGAGCATCTAGTGCAATCTGAAGTTTTTGGATATCGGCTTTATTCTGACAACCCAGTTTCTTCTCCAAAACTTTGGGAGCGACTAATTTGTCATCTGTGAAATTGGAAAGTAATGTAGCGATTGAAAATTCCATCCAACAATCCTTTTTGTCCGATCCTTATTTTGCTGCTCGTGCCCTTTTAACAATGCGCTGATGCGTTGGTGACAATACCCTGGAGAACTCTCTTCGAGAGCCTCCATTGGAGGGTGTGCATTCATTGCCTCAACTATTTGTGGCTTTGATGCCGATAGCTTTCGCCATAAACGCCACCCTTGTGACTTTGGTGCCGATAGCCTTCGCCATAAACAGCCCCTTTGTGACTTTGGTGTCAATAGACTTTGCCATGAACGGCACCAACAATTTGCCGACTGTATCGATTGTGTTCCGTTACACTCAAAGAGGTCAAAAACCCCCAGCTTAAAGATAACTAACTCAGTTAGATTAACCAGATGCCTGGAGAATTCAGCTTCTTGACACCATCGTTTCCAGGGCAATGGCACCAGTCACAGGCATCCTTGCTTACCTGGGAGGACGATCGCTCCCCTGGCAAGCTATCCTAAAATGTGGACTAAGCATAGAGTTGCCTCTTGACAAATTCACCGCTATCAAGTGAATCAGACTTGAGCTATCGAGTTTTGGAGCAACGGACTTTCACCGAAAAACGAGAGGGAAACCCCTGGCTTTTAGACACGGGGAGGAACGCGGCTGCGACTTGAGTCGCCGTCAAAATAGTGGAAATTGTCATCTTCTGGTCTGTTCTACCCATTACCGCCTTGGAGTTGCTCGACTCGGTGTACTTTTGTAATGCACTTTCAATGGGACAATTTCCATTTCAAGTTCCACAACCCTGTACGCATAATGGTTTTGCTCCATTGAGCCTCCCATGAATGGGGTAATGTTAGCCTTGACAATGTTAGAGGTCGGTAACTATCCAAACAGCACTTCCTTAACCCTTGTACAGATGCTTAACTGTTTGGTTATAGAGCAGAGAACTGGCTGCGCATTCTCTGGTATGTTCTTAAACCCTTGCCTCTAACGTAGTACCCTTCGGTACTGAGTCTGGTCAGATTTGGGCTTTGGCAAGCC
>NZ_JAMZMM010000697.1 GCF_024178385.1 Limnofasciculus baicalensis BBK-W-15
TTACCTTGCCGCGTGCTTCGCCCGCTCCGCGCCGACCTCGCTCAGGACGTCCGCCTGGTGGTCCGCGTGGTAACTGCTCCGCACCAGCGCGCCGGACTCGACGACCTTGAACCCGCGCGCGAGACCCTGTTCCTTGAAGAACACGAACTGTTCGGGCGTGACCCAGCGATCGATCGGCAGATGGTTCCGTGTCGGCTGCAAGTATTGGCCGATCGTCAAAATGTCGGCAGAGTCTTCAGTGTTCTCTTGTTCGCCTGATGCCTGACGCCCAATGCCCGATGCCTTCTTCGTCCGCGCCCCATTTTGCACCTCATCCATCAGCGCGAGGACTTCCTCGTCCTTCTCGCCGATGCCGACCATGATGCCGGTCTTCGCAACGCCGCCTTGTTCCTTCACGCGCCGGAGTAGTTCGACCGAGCGGTCAAACTTCGCACTCGGGCGCACCGCCGGGTACATGCGGCGGACCGTTTCGAGATTGTGATTGATGATGTGTGGCTTCGCATCGATCACCATCTGCAGCGCGGGCCAGTTGCCCTCAAAGTCGGGGATCAAAACCTCGATGCTCATCCCCGGGCACGCCTCGCGCGAGCGGATGATCGTCTCGGCCCAAATCCCCGCCCCGCCGTCGGACAGTTCATCGCGGTTGACGCTCGTGATCACGATGTGCTTGAGGCCCGCGCCCTGCCACATGAGATGCAGCGACTCGGCCACGCGGCTCGGCTCATCCTTATCAAGCATCGCGGGTCGCCCCGTCTTGACGTTGCATAAGCCACACGAGCGCGTGCACGTGTCGCCCAAAATCATGATTGTCGCAACGCCCCGCGACCAGCACTCGCCCATGTTCGGGCAGTTGGCCTCTTCACAGACGGTGTAGACCTTGTTCTCGGAGAGGATGGACTTGAGGCGCGTGTAGCCCGGCCCGCCCGGAACCTTCGCGCGCAGCCATGCCGGCTTCTTTTTGAGCGACAACTGCTGCTTGGACTCGCCCGCGTTGTTGAGCACCATATTGGAGAGGCTGAGGATCGGTGCGTCCACCCGCTTGAGCGGATCGCCGCCGAGGGGTCGTGGGTGGCGGGCAAGCGTGCGAGAGAGTGCGTCCGGTGAAGGAGCGCCTGCGGGGCGGGACGAATCTGGAGTCGTGTCAGGCATCGATGCACTGTAGGAAGCGGCGAACGAACTTCGGTCCCGGGCCGCAATCGCGCAAAAACGGCGCGACCCTTGTTGCGCTGCCGCGCAAGGAACGCCGAAGTGCTTGAACGTCCGCAAACTCTCACGATTTTCGTGGACTGGTCCTCAACCGCCATGGCGTTCTCGGTCGATCCAGTCTCTTACGTGGACCGTCCGGGAACCGGAATCGGTGCCGCTTGATTGATCGGTCTTTGTG
>NZ_JAMZMM010000265.1 GCF_024178385.1 Limnofasciculus baicalensis BBK-W-15
CCTTTTTCTGGTTTGACTCTCCCTTGTGACAGTTGAGGGTGCGGAATGTGGGTTCCAATGCGATCGCGCTTTGGTGCGACACCCGTCCCCACATCCTAGATGCCATTTTTGACCTACCTGTTGAAGAATTAGCCAGCGTTCGAGCAGCAGGTGGTCGCGATACTCCCCTCACAGGGAAAGAGAGCAAAGACGCGATCGAAAATACAGTTCGCGAAAGCATTCCGCCAGAGAAATCACCACCCCCTCCACCCAAGAATTGAAGCTGACATCTCTCTTGGCCAAAATAGAAGGTTGGTGCAACCAGGGCTTGAAACTATTGACCTGTATAGCGATCGTGTTACGGAAGCTGTCACCAGGGGCAAAATATTACATCTGTATGGCACAGGAAACCGGACCATCACCTCGTCATATTCTTTTTGAGCGTCCCCTATTGACAACCGTGAGTACACGAACAACGACTGACAAGACGAATGTCCTGAGTAAGGTTGGATGAGTGCTTCATGGTGTTTGAGTAGCAAGTGTGCCGAAAGTGCCGTTAAGCCTAAAAAGCTTACTGCCTATAGATTTCAGGCTTCACACCATCCCCCAACAATCTAGTACAGAATTACTAAGACAACCAATCATCTTAAATGCGTGCGCTCGCTTCGCCCCCCGACTCCATCACTCACCCTGATGGCTCTAGCCAATCCCCCCATGACACTTTGCTATCAAACTAGCAAAACATCTAACTAACTAAATATCCATAACCCCATACAAAATAACGATTTTTACCAAGCATTAAGCTATACTACTAAGATAGTATGCTATCAAACTAGCAAATAAACAACCCACCGCCTAGCCTCATGGTGCTATGGCGGGAATCTCCAAGGGGGAAGACAAATGAAAATCATCAGCCTGTTATCCCGTAAGGGAGGTTCCGGCAAATCAACCCTCACAGTTCACTGGGGTGTCGAAGCCCAGAAAACCCAAGGGAACCGAGTAGTCCTCATCGACACTGACCCCCAAGGTTCCTGCTCCTCCTGGTACAACAAACGAGAAGCAGAAACACCACTCCTAATCCAGTCCAACACCAAAACCATCTTCGACCACATTGAATCCTGTCGTACCGACGGGATAAATTTCGTCATCGTTGACACCGTACCCGACATTAACAATCTCGCCGTTCACGCCGCCAGAGTTTCTGACCTAGTAGTAATCCCGGTACGCCCCTCGGTCCTAGACTTAGAATCCATCAGCGCCAGTATTGAACTAGCCTCCGGGATTAATAAACCTGCGGTGATTGTCCTCAACCAAGCACCCCCCGGCTCAACCATTACTTCGGAAGCCAAAACAGCCCTAACTAATTATGGTCTACCCATTTGTCCAATACCTATTTTCAATCGTCTCATCTTTTGTCGCGCCATGATTGACGGTAGCGTCGCTAGTGAAATTGAGCGTAAAGGAAAAGCCGCAATAGAAATTCGTCAAACTTGGCAGTGGTTATTAAAACAACTTACAGTCGAAAATTAAGCATGGCAAAAAAAGCACCCTCTTTTCCACCACCTTGGCTGAATATTTCCTGACCTAATAGAGAAAATTAAACATGGCAAAAAACACCTTCCACCACCTTTGATGAATATTTCCTTCTCTAATGGAGAAAATTAAACATGGCAAAAAAAACACCCTCTTTAGCTACGGTAGCCCTCAAAAAAAGTAATACACCAGTCGCGGCAGTTCCATCAGTATCATCTAATGAAGATAAACCCACCGAACAACGAAAAGGTCAGACATTACGCCTCTCTATCGGTGCTTGGAAACAACTTAAACATCTAGCCACAGACTTAGGGAAACCTGTCCACGATTTGCTGATTGAGGCAGTCAACGACCTATTTAGTAAGTACGGCAAGCCCCCAATAGCGTGATATACTGCTATCAAACTAGCAATGTGGTTCGGCGGGGATTTCAAGGCTGTAAGTATTGCTAATTACTGGTTAATCCTATATTAACCAGTTAGGCAGTCTACTATCTAGATAGCAAAATAGCAAATAGCCATAAGCGAACTGCAAGCAAGAGTCGAGAGGAGCGATGCCGATTTTAAATTAGATAGGGCTTGCTGATGGGAATCTCAAGCCTTTCCCTATCAAAGTTTGTCGAGATATAAAAAGTGAGCGTAAGTACAAGCAATAAGCCTGATACTATTCTCTGCTAATACACTTAGTTGTTGAGCGAGGGGTAAAATAATGGGGTAAAATAATCTGTAAACCATTAAGAGTTCCCCATTAAGAGTTCCCTATCTCTACTATCAATTTTAGCTCCTCTCTCAGCTTATGTAGAGAGAGTTAGGTAAGCTGCGGGAGCATCTAAATTGGATATTAAATTTTGGGAGTGTAGGGGGGTTTTTTTTTGTGGAGGTATAGCAATCCTAAATGATTTTATTGCATTGTACGCGAGCAAGATGCTCATACTGCAAGGATTCTGGTCTCGATCAATTTTGCGACTGATTTAGGACTGCTATATCTAAATTAAGTGCTCCACAGCTTAAATCAACAGTGAAGTGAGCTTGGCTCACAATAAATCAACTTGAATCAGGGCAAAGATTAACAATTAGGAGTGATGAAATGAGCGAATATGATTCCCCCTGGAAAGAGGGCATTTCCGTATATTTTCGGGAATTTTTGCGTTTTTTCTATCCATCAATAGAAGCCGACATAGAATGGGAACGAGGCTTTGAATTTTTAGACACAGAACTACAAAAAATTAAGAGAGAAAGTGAAACAGGCAGAAAAGAAGCCGATAGATTAGTCAAAGTATGGCGACGCAGTGGCGACGAACAGTGGGTTCTCATCCATGTAGAAGTGCAATCCCAAAGTCAAACCGAATTCTCCGAACGAATGTACATTTACCACAACCGGATATTTGATAGATATCGTCAGAGCGTAGTCAGTCTAGCCATACTAGGAGACGAGCAAAAAAGTTGGCGATCCAATAGATATTCCCGCGAACTATGGGGCTGTCGGGCAGTACTTGAATGGACAGTAGTAAAATTGCTAGACTATACTATAGAGGAACTTAATGCAAGTCGCAGTCCATTAGCTCCGATAGTCCAGGCACACAGAACCGCACAAATTGCAGGCAAAAATGTGGGAGTTGGCTATGAGAAAAAGCTATCCCTAATTAAAAGTTTGTACTCGCGCGGATATGGTCGAGAAGATATAGTCCAATTATTCCGATCGATTGGTTTATCAGTTTACCATCTCAGGAAGAAGAGCGACTGTGGCAAGAGATACTTTCATTAGAAGAGGAGAGAAAAATGCCTTATATTACCAGTGTGGAACGGATTGGAATCAGGAAAGGATTAGAGCAGGGATTAGAGCAGGGACAGATAACAAAAGGACAGGAAGATATTATTCGTATCCTTGAAGTGAGGTTGAAAAATATTCCACCTCAATTGAGGACGTTAATTGGCTTCATCAAGGATCAAGAAGTACTAGGAACTCTTCTGGTTCAGGTAGTAACACTCCAATCGGTAGAAGCATTTCTTGAAGTGGCGAGTCAATATGTTACCCCCGATGAATTGGAATTAGCTAGAAAAGAGCAAAGTTCTGATGAAAGCACCGATGAGCCGAGCTGCTGATAATGATATCTGGAGGCAATGAAGTCAGAACTACTTTATAGCTTTCCTCCTTGGCGTTGGCATCTCAGTTCCATTGCTACCGAGATGCCATGTTAACAAAATCATATTCTGCAACAACCTGTTGCCTAAATTAGTTGAGTTGAGTTGAGTTGAGTTGAGTTAGCAGAGGTGAGAGACTACCGGAAATATTTGTCAAATATCAGTTGTAAAAATTTACTGTGGTACTTGTAGTGACACCCCCCATCGACCATGACGCAATTTTCAAAGAGCTAATTTCCACCTTCTTCCTAGATTTTATCGAACTTTTTGTCCCTCAAGTTTTGGAATACTCTCAGCCAAGCGAATTTACCTTAGAACCAACAGAAACAGTTCGTGAAGTATTTAGTCCGATAGGACAAGGAAAAAAGAAAATCGCCGATGTCGTTGCACGTCTCACCTTTCGAGACAAAGCAGCTTGTTTCTTAGTTCATGTAGAATCTCAGTCGAGTGCTTATACCCAAGAGGAATTTCGGTGGCGGATGTTTCATTACTTTGCCCGTTTGCATGAAAAATTCCGCCTCCCCGTCTATCCCATCGCCCTCTTTACCTTTGACGAACCATTCCAAGAACAGGATAATAGATATGTAGTTAGTTTTCCAGACCGCCAGGTTTTAGACTTTAGTTTTGTTAGTATTCAACTTAATCGGCTCAACTGGCGAGACTTCCTCAAACGAGAGAATCCTGTCGCATCGGCTCTCATGGCTAAGATGAGGATGACTCCCTCGGAACGTCCTCAAGTCAAAGCCGAATGTTTACGGTTACTTGCTACGCTTAAAGTAGACCAAGCGAAAATGGAGTTAATCTCTGGATTTATTGGGACGTATTTACGTTTAAATGAAGCTGAAGAAGAGCAGTTTCAACAAGCAGTTGAGTCGATGGGACTAGAAACAAAGGAGCGTGTGATGCAATTTGTTACCGATTGGCAAGAAAAAGGGCGCGTACAGGGGTTACAGGAGGGGCTACAGCAGGGTCAGATAACGAAAGGACAAGAAGATATTATTCGTATCCTTGAAGTGAGGTTTTCAGAGATTCCACCGCAATTGAGGGTGCTAATTAGGAAGATAGAGGATCTTGAGGTTCTAGGAACTCTTCTTGTGCAGACGGTGACAATCCAATCAATGGAGGCATTTACATCTGTTGCGAGTCAATATGTGGCCTCAAATGGGTTGGAATCGCCTTCCGGAGAACAGAGTTCTGGTAGAGGCTCAGATGAGTTAGACTAGCCTGTAATCTTTTCCCATCAACAACTTCTTTGGGCAACGCAGCGTTGGACAATTGCTTCATCTGGATATGCCTCCGCATTAAGTTTATAGTCAGCGATGATGATAGTCCATAGACTACATCAACGTGGGGAGATAGATTGACTGTGACCCCAAATCGCGATTCAATTTAACTATTGTATCGGGTGTGCTGCCGTGAAAATTGACCGCCACGGTCAGGCAAAAATACTGACCCTTTCTGAAATCGACATTCTATTTAACAGAGGATTAAACAGCAACTTCTACCGCGCCCTCTTTGGCATCTGCCTCTACACCGCTTGCCGAATACGCGAGTGTTGTCTGCTCAGAACCACCGACGTATACGAGTGTAAAGGCATTGTGATGCCAGAAATCGTCTTTCGCAAAGGTAATACCAAAGGAAAATTAGCCACCCGCTGCATCCCAGTGATTGAGGATTTGCGGCTCTTACTCAAAGAATACTACCCCTCTAAGAGCACCTGGTTTCTCTTTCCAGGATTAGATGGCACAGGCCACATCAATCCCGACTCAGCCGCCAGAGTACTGAGAAAAGCTTGCCAGGAAGTCGGTATTCGGGGAGCCAGCACCCACAGCTTTAGACGAACAGCACTAACTCAACTTAGTAACGCTGGAATACCATTGCGCGTAATACAAGAAATATCAGGCCACCGTAATCTGGAACAACTACAAAGATACCTGGAAGTAAAACCCGAACAAATACTAGGAGCAGTGTCCGCACTTTCCATGCTATCTCCTGTCGGGAAAAGAGCATATCTCGACAGGAACAATGCTGATACTACAATCTCTGAAAGAACTTCAATACGCGATCGCCACCCTGATCTCCAATAATACACTACATCGCGAGATCGACATTATATGGGATGGAATTGGAGACTGGAGAGGTTGATTCAATGAGCAACAAAGTGGGAAAATCTCGGTTCTGCGGAATCTGGGTTCTTCCGTATTTAGTCAGCTATTCATGGTAAACTTTTTTACAGTCTCAAAAGGAGAAGTACGGATGTGATGATTGAGTCCCCAAAGACAAGACCAGCCTATAATAAAATTTCTGACGAAAGATCCTATAGACTGGTCTATGAGGAGATTTTCTCAAATCTCCTTGACAATTAAATAAATAACTCGAGAACGGGTCTAACGGGTCTTAAGAGAAACATTAACCACACTCAAACAATGCCAAATGTTTTGAACGCCAGAAAGCATTGAAAGAATTATCAAAGGTTTGGTAACGTTCTGCAAAAGTCTGTCATTTATTATGATAGCAGAACTTTTCCCACAACTACAACAAGTGGCAAAAAATCTCTTCCCCCGTTCCTCAACACCCACCACATCAAAAGGAAACGGCAATGGAAAGACCAAACCACATCAAATCAGCACATTGGCAAGAATGGACAATCGAGAGCGGTATCGACCCCAACCTCACCGCCCTTAACGTCCAATCCCTCACAGGCGCTACAGCTTATGAATACCTAATCTACTCAGAAACCATCCCCCGCCGTAACGACGGACGCTTAACAGACCACTGGCTCAAAAAATACCGCCACCTCGAACATGGCGGTTGGTACTGCGGCACACTATCCGATTCTCTATGGGGATGCTTCAAACCCAACCAACCCCGGCGCAACCGGGACAACAAAAAACCCATCAAATACGAACATCCCCCCAAAGTAGCCACCGGACTATTTCTCCTCAAAGTCACGCTGAAATTGTGGAAACGTATTGCCAAACGTTACAAAGTCCCAATGCCCAAGTATTTGTTCTTATACACAAGAGAGAAACTCTATGAACTTTTCTGGAAATGGGTCATCAAGCACAACATCCCCGTCATAATCACAGAAGGTGTAAAAAAAGCCGCCATCTTAATCACCAAAGGCTACGTGGGCATCGCAGTCCCTGGTATCTTTAACGGATATCGCCAGCCAAAAGACGCGATGGGAAATCCAATGGGAAACCCCAGCTTAATCCCGGAACTGGCTCGATTTGCCACCCCAGGGCGAATTATCTCCTTTGGCTTTGACTCTGACAAAAAACCCAGAACCATTGCCAACGTGCGTAAAGCCATTAGCTTCACAGGTTCCTTGTTAGAACAGCAAGGCTGTCAAGTCCAGGTGATTGAATGGAAACCTCAACTCGGTAAAGGAGTTGACGATCTAATCGTAAATCACGGGATAGAAGTTTTTGACGCTGCCTACCTCGCCGCTAAATCCCTGGCTATCTGGAAAGCGAAGCAACTTAGCTGCCTCACCTACGAGCCAAGTCTCCAAGTCAACTCTCGCTATCTTGACAAGAATATCCCCTTACCCAAAGACGCGAAGCTAGTTGGTCTCAAATCCGCCAAAGGGACAGGGAAAACAGAACTCATCGCACAATGGGTTGCCGAAGCCCTCCACAAGGGTCAGTGGGTCTTAGTACTCACACACCGCATCCAATTAGGAGAAGCCCTCTGTCAGCGGTTTGGCGTTCCCTATGTCACTGAATTGAGAGAC
Organism: Limnofasciculus baicalensis BBK-W-15; assembly: GCF_024178385.1. GTDB lineage: Bacteria > Cyanobacteriota > Cyanobacteriia > Cyanobacteriales > Coleofasciculaceae > Limnofasciculus > Limnofasciculus baicalensis. The sequence goes on from NZ_JAMZMM010000265.1 coordinate 7,392, forward strand.
AGCGAGATAGGTAGCTTATTAGGTTACGGTCTTTGTGTAGATAGTCTCCATCCGGAAAGTCAGGCTAGGTTTAAGGCAGAAGATTGGTCAGATGGGTTAGTCATTTTGGATGAAGCCGAACAGGTTCTCTGGCACATGTTGAACAGCAGCACTTGCCAAAAAGAGCGCGTTCCCATCTTAAAGTCATTTAAGACCCTGATTAAGAACGCCTTAACCAGCGATTACGGGCAAGTCATTGTCTCAGATGCCAACCTCTCGAATCTCTCAATCGAGTATATCAAGCAACTCGCCGGGGTGGATATTCCTCCATATATCATCCAGAATGATTGGGTCCATCCTGGGTGGTCTGTTTATCGATACGGTGGCAGGAATCCCGCCAGCTTGATGGCCAGTCTTAAGAGTCATATCAAGAAAGGGGGTAAGCCTTTTGTCTGTGTCTCTGGACAGAAACGCAAATCCAAGTGGTCTACTACCACACTGGAGTGTTTTTTGCAAAAACATTTTCCTGATAAACGGATACTACGGATTGATTCTGAGTCCGTCTCTGACCCCACCCATCCGGCTTACTGCTGTATCTCTAAGCTGAATCAGATTCTTTTAGAGTACGATATCGTAATTGCTAGCCCGTCGATTGAGACTGGGGTATCGATTGATATCAAAGATCATTTTACTTCGGTCTGGGGTATCACCCACGGGATTTGTTCGGTTTGGTCTTTTCTCCAGTCCCTGGCACGGGTACGTCCTGATGTGCCGCGTCATATCTGGGCAGCGCAACGCGGGTTAGGCAGGATTGGGAATGGGTCCACTTCGGTTAAGAGTTTGCTTGCTTCTGTACATAAGCTGACTTCGGCAAATATTCAGCTTCTCCAAACGGCTGGTTATGATGACCTAGATAATGAGGGAGTTTTTCAGCAAGAGAGTCTGATTACTTGGGCAAAGATGGCGACGAGGATTAATGTCACAATGTCTTGTTACCGTGAGGCGGTGATGGAGGCGTTGCTTGATGAGGGACATACTATTATTGATGTGGATGCGGTTAATCAGGACTTCCACGTTGAAGATAAAGGGCATTCGGTAGATGCTAGCCCGGTTATCGGGACTGATAGCAGCCGGGTAATTGAGATAGATAGCAGCCGGGTAATTGAGATAGATTCCCGTTGGGATGATGGGATAGATAGTAGCCGGATAATTGGCATAGATAGCAGCCGGGATGATGGCATAGATAGCAGCCGGGATGATGGCATA
>NZ_JAMZMM010000698.1 GCF_024178385.1 Limnofasciculus baicalensis BBK-W-15
CCCAGGCGGCGGGCCGTACGTGCGGGGTGTGGCGAAGTCTCAACGTCCGATGTCAGCGCGGCGCATCGCCTGTTGACCGGCGAGCGACGCGGTCGCGATGCGTTCATTGATGACCGCGGGCTCTTGTTTCCGGACGTCCTTCAATAACTTCTTCAGGTGCGCATCGCGCACGATATTGAGCCGCACAAAGAAGTCCTCTAACTGGTGGCGGTTGAACTTGGACATCGGGTCCTTGAGCCCCGTCTGCACCGCGGCCCAATCCAGGAGCCCCGCGGGCGACTCTCCAAACTTATACAGTGACACCGCAGCCTGGGCCCGCTTGCGCAGCGAAAGGCACGGATCCGTCACCGAGTCCGGCAATCGCGTCATCATCTCGATCGGATCTCGCAACGCCGCATCCAACGCCGTATCCAGCATGTCCTCTCCACTCTCTTCGCGAACTTTCCCGTTGGTCGCACCGGTCACTGCTCGGCTCGCTTCTTCCGCGGCCTCTCGTGCCGCCGCCGCCAGGAACGGGCTCTCTTCCGCCGTGCGCAGGTCCGCAAACGCCGTCGACACGGTCTTGGTGCCCGCGCGTGTGAACTTGACCACCAGGCGCTGGCAAGGCTTGCCATCCTGCTGGGCAGACTGCGCTTCGAGGACTTCCCCGTGCCCCCATTCGGGCTTCGTGGCGTGGATCACACGCTCACCCTTGGACCATTTCTTCGTCATCATTGTGCGTACTCGACCACAGCCAGCACCACCCCGACCGGGGCTACTCGGTGCTCAAGGCATATCGCTTTTTTGCAAATCGAGCCCCGGATCCGCCCGTGAGGGCGATCAGGAGCATCCATGAGCATCATGGAGTAGATCAAGGCCTTCGAGCCCATTACAGCAGGAAAACCCGCCTCAAGCCCGCTTCCGCAGTGCCCATTGTCCCCACGACCGGCGCAGCATAGCATTTCCCGCCCACACTTTCAAAGGAAAGGGCCCAAGACCCGCGATTTGCGGGGGTTGGTTTGATTACCGGAGCATGGCACCCACCCGGGACGCCTCGCCTCCACGACCACAGGCCAACCGACCGGCCAGCGGAGCACGACAGGCATGATCGAAGCACTCAAGACCGACGAGATTGTCGCCAAGGCCGGCGGGCGTTTCAAACTCTGCGCCCTCATCCAGCGTCGCCTCGGCCAACTCATGGACGCCGCGCGCCCCTTGGCGGATCGCGACGGCCCCTCCGCCCCCGAAGCCGTCGCCGATGGGATCAGGCGGGATGGCATCACCCCCGAGTTCGACGGCCCGGGCCCCTCGTCCCCCCCGGCGGAAAAGTCGAACTACCCGACCCCCCACGAAACGCCGACCCGGCCCGCCATGCCCCCCCCCCCCCCGCCCCGGGGCGGA
>NZ_JAMZMM010000699.1 GCF_024178385.1 Limnofasciculus baicalensis BBK-W-15
CTCCCCTTACATTCAACAAAAATACATGGCTTCTCCAGGCTCGTGGAGTAATTGAGACTTTAATCCTTGCCCATAGGCATGTTGAATATTTTCAATAGTCATTACATCTTCAGGGAAACCGTGGGCAATTAACTTTTGGTTCAATAGTAGCAATCGATCGTAATGATGCAAAGATTTTCCCCATTCGTGAGAAGAGACTAATAGAATTTTTCCTTCTGCCTTAAGTTGACTAAAAATATCGAAAATAATTGCTTCCGTCTTCTTATCAATTCCCGCCAGAGGTTCATCAAAAAAGAACATTTCTGCTTCCTGTGCCAAAGCGCGGGCTAAAAAAACCCGTTGCTGCTGCCCACCGGAAAGTTCCCCAATCTGACGGTGGCGCAATTCCCACATCCCCACTCGTCGCAAGGCATCGGCAACAATTTCTTCAGATTGACGGGATGTACTACGAAACCATCCTGTGTGTATAGTACGCGCCATCATTACTACAGTCCATACCGTTGCTGGATAATCCCAGTCAATTTGCGAGCGCTGCGGCACGTAGGCACAATACCTACGTTGTTGTTTTAGCATCTGTCCCCTAAACTTCACAATCCCCGAAGCGGTAGGAATTAAGCCCAGCATGGCTTTAATCATTGTACTTTTGCCCGCACCATTGGGACCAATTACCCCCACTAGCAGCCCTGATGCCAAGCAGAAACTGACGTTGATTAAGGCGTTAACCCCTCGGTAGTTGACAGATAAATTTTTAACTTCTAACATGAACAGCGTGAATGATAATGATTCTCATTTTAGTTTATCCTCTGCTAAAAGGCATCAATCCCACATCCGGCCCATGTTCATAAATTCCTCACCCGTAGCACAGGCATCCCGCCTGTGGCACTATTTAAACACCCCGATGAGGTTAAATTCAATCTACATACTTTTTTTAGCCTTAGCCCTCGGAGTTAGTGCTTGTACTTCCCCCCAACCAACCGCAATTGAAACCCCCAACACAAGAGCCACCGCCTCACCAACTACGGCAGTTACTACCAAACCAAAAATTGTCGCCACCACTAGTGTCATCTGCGATATCACCCAAGAAATAGCCCAAAATACCATCGATCTTACCTGTTTGATTCCTGCGGGGACAGATCCTCACGTTTACCAACCCAAACCTAGCGATCGCAAAGCCATAGAACAAGCTAAACTGATTCTCTACTCTGGCTATGGATTTGAGCCAGATTTGATTAAGTTAGTTAAAGCAACTCAAAATTCTATTCCCAAAGTTGCTGTAAGTGAAATTGCCGTTTTGAGTTTTGAGTTTTGAGTTTTGAGTTTTGAGTTAAAACTCTCCCTTGTCCCCCTTGTCCCCCTTGTCCCCCTTGTCCCCCTTGTCC
>NZ_JAMZMM010000266.1 GCF_024178385.1 Limnofasciculus baicalensis BBK-W-15
CTGTTATCTCTAACATCTCTCCTCTGGACTCTTCCCTACTTATGGTAAACTGATATAGTTCGTAACAGCAAATGGCAACTGCTTGTGCCAAGTTTAAGGCTGGATATTCTGGACTAGAGGGAATACCGATAAATCTTTGGGCGTAATTGAGTTCTATGTTATTTAATCCTCTGTCTTCTGGACCGAAAATTAAGGCAGAGGTTACGCCCTCTTCCAATAACCAGGGGAGTGCTACTCTGGGGGGTTCTAGTTTAATGGGGAGATCCCGCCTTCGGGCTGTTGTTGCGATCGCTCTATGACATCCGACTAAGGCTTCAGGTAATGTGGCTACTTCCTGGGCTGATTCTAATATATCTCCACCGTGGACTGCCATGAGTCGTGCTTCTTTTGAGAAGCGATCGCACTTGGGATTCACTAACCATAGCTGATGCAATCCCATATTTTTCATTACACGGGCAACTGAACCCACATTCAATGGTCCAGCAGGCTCTACTAAGATAATCCGTACCCGTTCCAATGTCATTCGTTGTTGGTTGTTGGTTGTTGGTTGTTGGTTGTTGGTTGTTGGTTATTTGTTGTTGATTTATCCCTAATTTAGCCAGTATGACACGAGCGCGTTCTAAGTCTGACCTGCCCCAAAAAATTTGCCCCGTTTGCGGATTCTCCTTTAGCTGGCGCAAAAAATGGGCAAAATGTTGGGATGATGTCAAATTTTGCTCAGAGCGCTGTCGCCGACGTAAAAATGGGAAACTGGAAGTGCCGTGAGGGGTAAGCTCCCCTCTCAGGAGCTTGACATGGGATTGCCCAGGGCAGCGGCAAAGCTAACCGCGCTTTTCAGCTCGGAATAGGTATCGCCAAGCTTGTCAGATCAGACTCAAGATTTTTAGCTCTCTCTGTTCCTTTTTTGACTTGTTCGTGGTATTATGAGATAATGGGAGTGGTGACTTAAATAAAATTTTTGCACAGATTTCCATTATCTAATTTTAACAAAAAAAATATTTTTGCGCAACCCCCCAGGAGCGGTTTTTTTGATTTTTTTGATTTCTCCCCAGACTCTAGCCCCTTGCCCCTGCTTTATACTTTCTTAACTTGACATAATATACCATCTGAATTATGATGTTATGTTTTCGGTGTCACTAAATTACAGATGCAACCAAAACTTATTATCCACGGCGGTGCGGGCAGTTCTCTCAATGGTAAAGGGGGGGCAGATGCGGTTCGGAAGTCTCTCTATAAAATAATAGAGGACGTGTATGAAAAATTGTTACGGGGTGCTAATGCTCGGGAAGCAGTAATCCGGGGGTGTCAAATGCTAGAAGACGATCCTGGGTTTAATGCGGGAACCGGTTCAGTATTGCAATCCGATGGACAAATCCGGATGAGTGCTTCTTTAATGGATGGGAAGGCGATGCGGTTTAGTGGGGTGATTAATGTCTCACGAGTCAAAAATCCGATCGACTTGGCGAATGTTCTGCAAGATTCCCCGGATCGGGTTTTATCAGATCATGGCTCAATGGAATTACTGCGAGAAATGAATGCCCCAGTTTACAATCCCCTAACTGATTTACGGTTAGAAGAATGGATGCTAGAACGCCAAGGTAATTTTAACAGAACAATGGCATCCGTGGTTGCCGAACGAGAATTGGTGACGGCATCTGAAGCAAGACGGGGTACGATTGGTGTAGTTGCTCTGGATAATCAGGGAGCTTTGGCTGTAGGTACCTCCACAGGTGGTAAGGGATTTGAAAGAATTGGACGTGTCAGTGATTCTGCCATGCCAGCGGGAAATTATGCTAATCGCCATGCCGGGGTTAGTTGTACGGGTATTGGTGAAGACATTATTGAAGAATGTCTGGCTGCGAAGGTTGTTGTCCGGGTGACGGATGGTTTATCGTTGCAGGAAGCGATGGAGCGTTCATTTATTGAAGCGCGGCGGAATGAGCGAGATTTTGCTGCTATTTCTATAGATCGCACAGGTGCGATCGCGTGGGGCAAATGCAGTCAAGTTCTTTTGGCAGCTTACCATAATGGGGAACAGATGGGTGACACTCTGGATATGATTGATGATGTAGATGGGATTGGATAGATTTAGCTTTGGTTGAATTTTGAATAATTTCGAGCTACGGTAATTTAGGACTAGACAAAACACAGATCATTTTCAATACCGTACAAAACCCCATATTCTCAAAAATGCTATGATTCGGTAAATGAGTAAACTAAGTAAATTAATTAAATATCTTCTTTCTCGTCCTCCTGAAGCCAGATTTGAAGATATCAGTTATGTGCTAGAAGCTTTTGGGTATCAAGAAATTAGATCGCGGGGAAGTCATCACGCTTTTGAGAACGAGGAAGGAGAAGTAATTATTATCCCGAAAAAAGGAGGGAAGAAAGTCAAACGAACTTATATTGAAGAAACTATTAGATTACTAGATTTAGCAAACTGGAAAGATGAAAACTAACTCTCAAATCGAACATCAATCTTTAGAAGATTATCTCTCTTTAAAATATCCTATGTCCATTTACCCGGAAGATGATGGAGGATATACAGTGATGATTCCGGATTTACCAGGTTGTATGAGTCAGGGAGAAACCTTAGAAGAAGCACTGGAAAATATTAATGAAGCGAGAGATTTATGGATCGAAACTGTTTACTATAGTGGGAAAAAGCAAATTCCTTTACCTTCTAAAAGAATTTCAATATAATACAATTACTTGGTGCAAAAAATATGGCACTAACAACGCTGAACCAAATAATTAAACAGCTTGAAACACTTGAAATAGAAGAAATTCAACAGCTTAATCAAACAATTCAAAAATATCTGATTAATCGAGAAGAAACTCTCAATAAAGCATCATTTCACCAAACTTTGATTAATTCTGGTTTAGTAAAGCAGATTAAGCATCCTCCATATCAGATGATTCCTGAGAGAAAATTAATTCAGGTTGAGGGAAAGCCTGTTTCTGAAACTATCATTGAGGAACGGCGTTAATCAGGTGTCCTCATCGCTAAAAAATTAGGCAAATTTAACTTCAACAATGATATTTCGGCGAGGTTGACCACCAGCTTCAACAATCAACTCTACATTACCACGTCCCCCTGCACCAGGTTCAATTAACTCATAGCGAGAAGTAACTTCACCCAAGGTTGTGCGATAGTTTGCAAAACATATATTTTGGTTCCCAGTTGCACCAGGAAAACTATCCCCTTCCCAGCTACACCAATCATCAAATTGAGAAAGTACGGGTAAAAGTGAATCCGCAACCTGATTAGGAGAAAGTCCTTGTTTGGCTAGCACTTGAGTAGCAACGTGAATGCCTGTCATTGTTGGTCCAGTAATTTTAGCGGTGCTAATTTCACTTTGATACTTCTGCACAAAGCCAAAACCTACATTTGGTCCCCAGTTATCTTGTCTTTGTTGCCCCCAAAAAATGCTAGTTTGAGCGCGTGCAAGTTCCGTTTTGTTTGCTGTAAATTGACGTTCAACGAAATCTCGATCCGCCAGTTGAATTGCCAAAAGTTCTTCTTCAGAAGGACCAAATGAGTCGGACAAACTTCCAATAACTCTGCCAGCAGCAAACCGCAATAGGCTACCAAAAATTGCACGGGATGATAATCCTCTCAGTAGCAAGCCGAAAATAAACGCTTCTGCTGGTTTGGGGAAAAATATACCAGAGGTAGTTGCCAGAGAAGCGCCACCTAAAATAGCTAACTGAGTAAATTTACGTCTGTTGATACTCATATTACTATCTTCGACCTGGAGTTGAGGAAATAGGTTCAAGAAGGGCTTGTATGAATGAAACTCTTGTACCCCGATGATCGTTATTATTAGGAATTTCTATGGCAACACTGCTCACCTTACTGACATCCAATATTATAAGGGATGCTTCACTTACAGACAGGGATCTAGAATCAGCCAGATTTCCATCAAGATAAACGTTGACATCTACAGGCTTGTTAGCACTTCTATTATCAGCAATACCAAAAGCTAAACGAAGAGTTTTAAACTTGGGTTGAGATCCAGCAGGTCTAATCCTACAGGTAATTAATGAGTCCAAGTCAGTCATATAAAAAATTTCGGTAAATACCTGTCTACCTATAGAGATATCCCGCTGACTGTCTCCCATACTTCCACGGGTAACGCAACCACTTGAAAACAGTGAAGTAGTACGCTGTTGTCCTTGCGCTACTTGCCAAGCAGATCCCGCAAAAACTAGGCATATTGTGCCAACTGCGGCAATTTTACGGATTAACTTCATTTTTCCTATCATCTCTCCCGCTTGCGGTGTTTTATAGAACTTACGGAGTGACACTACATATAGTGGTAATGGTGCGTTAGCAGAGGATAACGCACCCTACAGATAGATGCGTTGCGTAAGTCCTGTTTTAGTTAAAAAAGTAGAACTTTATCTAACTAGTAAAATGACCTTTCTCCTATGCTAAACTCCCTATTCCAAACACCGCCAACTGAAAAAAAACTGATTTTATCGCATTTTTATTAAGAAATATTAAGTAAAGATACGAAAAAACCTGATTTTATAGGCTTGAACTAAGCTATAATGGCTAAAACGCATACCACACCTTAGTTCTATGAGTGTTACAGAAATTTTACAACTTGTAGATCAGTTAGTCGAGAAACAAACAGGAAAACACCTAGACGATTTAGAAAAAACTGTGGTTAAAGGAATTTGGCAAGGTAAAACTTATAGTGAAATTGCTGATGAATGTGGGTATGACAGCAAAAACTATATTGGCGATGTTAGCCGTAAGTTATTTAAAACTTTATCTGAAGAGCTGGGGGAAGATGTTAATAAATATAATTTTTGTTGGACATTAGAAAGAGTTATAAATTTTCAGTTTGTTGGTGTAAACACTAATATTACCTATTGCCCCTTTTATCCTCAAGCAGATACAAATCAATCTATACCTGATGAAGAGAAAACCACTAAAAACACGATATATCACGACTTAACCCTAGCCCCCAAAATCACCCATTTCTACGATCGCAAAACCCAACTCCAAACCCTATCCCACTGGCTAACCCACCAAAACACTCGCCTCATCTCAATCTTAGGAGTAAGCGGAATAGGCAAAACCACCCTAGTCAAACACTTCATTGACCTAAATCTACAACAATTTGATGTAATAGTCTGGAAAAGCATCAAACTAACTCAGTCTTTAGATACAATTATTACTCAAATCTTAACAGCCATTAATCCAGAATCTATTCAAACTGATAATAAATTAACTGAATTATTCAATCTTTTCCGTCAGCAAAGATGTTTAATTATCCTTGATGATGTCCAAGAAATATTTACCACCAGACAACTTGCCGGACAATATAAAAATGAATCCAAAGACTATAAAACATTTTTCACAAGGATGACAGAAATCGAACATCAAAGTAGTTTAATATTAATCAGTCAGGAACAATGCCAAGAGATGATATCCTTAGATGAAGAATTGTATCCTATAAAATGCTTAGAATTAGAAGGGGTAGAGAATACCGAACTTCTGAGTAAGCTAGGATTAAAAGACGAGTCAAGCTGGTTAAAGCTGATTCAGTTATATGAAGGCAATCCAGTTTATCTAAAAAATATTGCTAGTTTAATTAGAAGGATATTTTTGGGGAAAGTATCTGAGTTTTTAAGGGAAGATGGTTTACTGCTGACGGAAGATCTAAAATCTTGGTGCAATGAATTATTTCAACGACTATCACCAATCGAACAACAGATTGTTTTAGAAGTGAGTAAATCTAATCAACCTCTGTCAAGAGAAGATTTAAGACAATCCTTATCCTTATCCTCAATGGAATTGATTAATGGCTTACAATCTTTAAGTAAGCGGTATTTACTCAAACCAATAGAAGGAGAGAAAATTTCATTTAATTTATCTCCTGTTTTTCGAGAGTATGTGAGAAATTTCTGTCAAGATTGATAGTTGTTTAAGCCCTGGCAAACTCAGTTTCGTCTATTGTAAAATTACGCTCCTCTCGCTTCTTTGCGTACCTTTGCGCTTACCTTTGCGTACCTTTGCGTTAAAAAACACCCTGTTACCTTCAAATAATAACCGCTCTATCTGAATTAATATCCTCACTTTCGCTAATAAAAATCAAAGATTTTAAAACCCGCGCAGGCGGGTTTTGTTTGTGTAGACGCGGTTTTAACCGCCCTCTTATGAATGGGTAAGATGTTATTTCACCTTTGCCCCTTCTCCAATTTAGCTAATAACTTCTCAGCAATCTCGCTCCAATCATCCCGCAAAGCAGCATCTTCTGACTTATTTGTCAATACTCGTCCCTTTAATTCTGGGTGTTGTTGATGAAATAATTCATCAACTTTCTTATTAAAGTCTACATGATTAATTTTCAAAGCATCGCGGCGCTGGAGAATTTTTTCGAGTCGAGTTACTTCAACTTTGGGGAGAGATATATCTGGTTTATTACCAGAAATACCAATCGGAAACGAGGGAGGTTTAAAAACAGATTTAACTACTTTAGCAACAGCCACACTACCAATTACCAATAATAAACCCGCACCAACTGCGATCGCAATTACTTTCAATTCCTTTCGATTTGCTTCCTCTCGTTTGGCAATAAAAGAGTTCACCTTTTGGCGTAATTTCTGACGAGGTGCGGCGACAATAGTAGCAATTCTGGAAAGGAAAGTACCACCTTTGGGCACATTAGGTGCTGGAGGTGGAGGGTTATTCGCAGGTTGCTTTGGTGAATTCTGATTGGGCGCGACAACAACTGTGCCTATTTGGGAGAGATTATTCTTATTTTTAGGAGGATTAGCAGGTTGGTTGGCTGGTTGAGCTGGGCTAGCTACAGTACCAATTTGACAGGGATTATTCGTAATTTGAGATGTGGCGGGTTTCGGGAGTGCGAGTAATACATCTTTTGCAGATTGGTAGCGATCGCTCATCCGGTGCGCTAACATTTTATTTAATACCTTGCTCAAATTTGGACTAACTTTCACCTGTTTATCCCAAATCCACTTGGCATTATGAATATCGTATAAGTCTCGCGGATCTTTCCCTGTCAGCAACACGACTACCGTCGCGGCTAAAGCATACAAATCACCCGCCACAGAAGCTTTTCCCTGTCGCATTTGTTCCTCTGGGGAGTAACCAGGTTTGCCAATAACTGTACCGGGTAATCCAGTAAACTGAGATATGGCATTGGCGGTTATTTGTTTGACGCTACCGAAGTCAATTAAAACGGGAAGTTTGTCAGAATTGCGTAGAATTATATTATCGGGAGAGATATCGCGGTGAATAATATTTTTGCCGTGGATATATTCCAAAACTGGTAGAATCTGTTGCAGCAGTTGGGTAACTTCCACTTCACTAAGTCGCCCTTTCGACTCCAGTAACTGCCAATAGGTTTGCCCTTCAATATAATCTTGGACAATAAATAAAGTATCTTTCCCGTTAATCTCTACCCAAAGTAATTCTCGGCAGCGGGGAATTTGCGGATGTTCGAGTGCAGAAAGCATTCCGGCTTCCCTGGCAAATAATTCCTTAGCTTTGCGCAATTCTTCCTTATTTTTAACTTGGGGATCGAATCCTTTAATCGCCAAACGTTCCTTGTGCTGTTGGATATCTTCTGCTAAGTAAGTCCGTCCAAAACCGCCACATCCCAATTCTCGCACGATGCGGTAGCGGTTTTCTAAAATTGAGCCAACAATAAGAGATGAGGAGTTAGCCATATCGGGGAAGGCGGTTTACAGTGGTTTTATTTCTTAGTTTAACTGGTTGACGAGCGCGATCGGGCAACTCGCACCCTGCCTTTTAGAGATTCTGGATCAAAAAGCTCGATTTCGCCTCTATCTGCTAACACCTAACTCCTAACACCGAACTCAGGTTGTTGGTGAAGAAGCCGTAGCGCTTCGGGAATCACCCCACTTCCAGAGCGATACAGACTACTTCAAGACATACGCTCAGAAACCCGGTTTCTCCAAAAAATCGTGGGTTGAGACAATCGATTGCGATCCCAAGTATAACAAAATTAAATTTGCCACAATTGCACCCAATATGGGACAATAACGGAGGTTAATAATTAAATTTTATGCTTCTTACCCGAATAACAGCATTCATCTGGACGAGCATATTCGCGATCGCACTTTGGTTTCCCTTGCCAGCATTAGCATCGAACTACCCGCCTCCCCTATCCTACAGTAACGCAGAATTGACAGGGAAAGACTTTTCCCGTCAAATATTAGTGGGTGCTGAGTTTGCCAATTCTAATTTGCAATTCACTAACTTTGGCGATGCTGACTTGCGCGGGACAGTTTTTAGTGGCTCAGTCATGACTAAAGTAAATTTGCACGGAGCCGATCTATCTTATGGAATGATAGATCAAGCTAATCTAACAGGTGTAGATCTCAGCGATGCTATTTTAGTCGAAACTATCTTACTAGGTTCCATCTTCAAAGATACTAATATTACAGGTGCAGATTTCACTAATGCAATTCTAGATGGTGCCCAAGTGAAAGAATTGTGTGCTAAAGCAATCGGTATAAACTCAAAAACAAATATTGTTACTAGCGATTCATTAGGATGTCAGTAAACTAAACAACCAGTGGGGAGTGGGGAGTGGGTTTTTTGGAGTGGGGAGTGGGGAATCAC
>NZ_JAMZMM010000700.1 GCF_024178385.1 Limnofasciculus baicalensis BBK-W-15
TCTGCCCAACTCCTCGAACAAATAGACAATTCTCCCAAGAAAAACCCTATGGCTGAAATCCTCCAAATACTTAAAAAATTGGGTGAACTGATTATAGAAGAAAATAGCCCAATCTAAAATCCCAAATCCCTATGTCTCATCGCCCCATATATCTAGACAATCACGCCACCACCCCCATGGATGAAAGGGTGCTAACGGCAATGCTACCCTACTTTACCGAATATTTCGGTAATCCCGCCAGTATCAGCCACGCTTACGGCTGGGAAGCAGAAGCCGCAGTAAAACAAGCCAGAAATACTCTAGCCGATGCCATCCATGCCACACCAGAAGAAATCGTCTTCACTAGCGGCGCAACAGAAGCCAATAATTTAGCGATTAAAGGAGTAGCCGAAGCCTATTTTAATAAAGGTCGTCATATTATTACAGTACAAACAGAACACAGCGCGGTTCTCGATCCCTGTCGCTATTTACAAAACTTAGGATTTGAGATAACCTTCTTACCTGTCCAACCCGATGGACTCATCGACTTAACCGAATTAGAAAAAGCCATTCGTCCCGATACTATTTTAGTTTCAGTCATGGCAGCCAATAACGAAATTGGTGTATTGCAGCCACTAGCGGAAATTGGGACAATTTGCCATGAAAATAAAGTATTATTCCACACCGATGCAGCCCAAGCCATTGGTAAAATACCTTTAGACGTACAGGCGATGAACATCGACCTCATGTCTCTGACTGCTCATAAAGTATATGGTCCCAAAGGTATTGGAGTACTATATGTACGCCGTCGTAATCCCAGAGTTAAAGTCGCACCGCAAATCCAAGGTGGTGGACATGAACGGGGAATGCGGTCTGGTACACTATATACTCCACAAATTGTCGGCTTTGCCAAAGCAGTGGCATTAGCCCTAGAGGAACTAGAATCAGAATCTGAACGGCTGTTGGATTTGCGATCGCATCTCTGGACAACTCTCTCTCAAGTTGGCAGAATATATTTTAACGGTCACCCAACCCAAAGATTGTCAGGAAATCTTAACATTTCGGTAGAAGGAGTAGACGGTGCAGCTCTAATCTTAGGATTACAGTCAGTAGCAGCAGTTTCCTCTGGTTCGGCTTGTTCTTCAGCCACCGTTGCGCCTTCCCACGTACTCTTAGCCTTGGGACATTCAGAATCCCTCGCTTATGCCTCCATCCGATTTGGCATAGGACGTTTCAATACTATAGAGGAAATCGATAAAGTAGGTAAACAGGCGATCGCGACGATTCAATCTCTCCGCTTAGGAAATAGGGAGTGGGGAGTAGGGAGTGGGGAGTAGGTTTTTTGGAGTAGGTTTTTTGGAGTAGGTTTTTTGGAGTAGGGGGTAGG
>NZ_JAMZMM010000267.1 GCF_024178385.1 Limnofasciculus baicalensis BBK-W-15
ACAAACAACAAACAACAAACAACAAACAACAAACAACAAACAACAAACAACAAATTATGAAAAAACTGGGATGGATAATTTGGGGTGTGGCGATATCTAGCATCACAACTCCACTCATGGCTTCACCAACATCTTCATCTTCTGTCGGAGAGACGGGAGTTGATGTCCTGCGACTCCATGCTGCTCCTTATAATTTAATTGGTCGGAAAATTGCGATTGGGCAAGTGGAAATTGGTAGACCGGGATTTTTTGGATTGGATAAAGCGGTATCATGGCGGCCTGCGATCGCAATCGAACGAGTATTCTATCGCGATCAACCCGCTGTAGTGGATACTGATGTAGATTCCCATGCGGGAATGGTGGCTGGGGTAATGGTAAGTCGTGACAAAACTTTACCGGGAGTTGCACCAGGAGCAAGGCTCTATTCTTCAGCGGTTGGCTCACCAGAAAATAGCGGACAAGCTGAAGAATGTGTTTCTAGTCAGTATATCGCCCAGCAAAATGGGGGAGATGTGCGAGCAATTAACTTTAGTTTTGGCGAATCTCTGCAACGGGATGGTAGAGAAGGGGCGATTTTAGATGGTAATGCTCTTCTGACTCAATGTATAGATTGGTCATCGAGGAATCACGATGTTTTATATGTAATTGCTGGGAATCAAGGAGATGGTGGAATTCCTATTCCTACAGATCATTATAATGGCATGACTACTGCTTTCAGCACTAGAAGGAATGGGGTTTTTACTAAGGTAGATTTTCCTAATATTAGTGCCCAACCGGATGGAATTGGCAGGCGTTTAATCCGAAAAGAAATTAATGCAGGTGAGCGCCGCTCTATTAATTTAGTGGCTCCTGGTGGTAAAGTATCGGTGTACGAGCTGGATGGTAAAATTAGTGAGGTGAGCGGGACTAGTTTTGCTGCACCTCATATTACCGCATCGGTGGCAGTACTTCAGGAATTTGGCGATCGCCAATTGAAGTCCAAACAGCCGAATTGGAGTCTCGACTCCCGCCGTCACCAAGTGATGAAAGCGGTATTACTTAACTCCGCAGACAAAATTAAAGATAATGGTGATGGTTTGTATTTGGGAATGAGTCGCACTATTTTGGGTAAGGATAATAGTACTTGGCTAGATTCTGATGCTTACAAAGAGCCAAAAATTCCCCTAGATATTCAGATGGGGATGGGACATCTTAATGTTTTTCGTGGGTATCAACAATTTAGTCCAGGGCAGTGGAGTCCAACGGGTGCAGTACCACCGATTGGCTGGGATTATCGTAGCGTAGATGACTCTTCTGTTCAAGATTATGTGTTAGAAAAACCATTGAAAGCTGGTAGTTTTGTCTCCCTGACGTTAGCCTGGGATAGGGTTGTGGAATTGGAAGATGCCAATAGCAATAAGATGTATGATATAGGAGAGAAATTCCGCGATCGCGGTTTGAATAATTTAGACCTTTATCTGATACCAGTTGATGAGAAGGATAGCGATAAAAGTGTCTGTGCTTCTGTGAGTGAGGTGGATAGTGTGGAACATATTTTCTGTCCAGTCAAAAAAGGGGGGCGTTATAAGATTCGGGTGGAGTATCGCGATAAGGTGAATGAGGAATCCCAATCTTATGGTTTAGCTTGGTGGACAGTATCAGAGAGATAGTTAAGCGAAACTTTCTCTCATGGGCGGAAGTTTAGTTTACAAATAAATTTAGAGGCGTTAGCGAAGCTTGGCGTTAGCCTAGCATCCGGGCGATAACTTATCGGGTAAACCCAATGTTTTGTCTCGGAATACTTCGCCCTGCCCCTTCGTAAGTAAAGGAAGATTGGGAGCATCCCGAGAAAGGAAGAAATGCAGGTTGTATTCTTGCTCCCCCCTTTGACAAGGCAGGGCTGTTTCATTCTCAAAATTTGCTCAACCTGGAAAGCCGACGGGGAGAGATTTTCATGTCCTAAATTCTAATAAAAGAAAATTAGGCATTAATTATTACTAAAAATCCTCCTCTTCTCCTTCTTCCCTGCCCCCTGCCCCCAAACAATCCAATTTCTCAACCGAGAATGAAACAGCCCTACCCTTCCGCCTACCCCCCCTAGCGAGAAAGCCCCAGCCCCTGTATCCTAAAACGAACATACTATCCTTTAAGTTAAGGAGAAAATCTTGGTTACAACCACTTCCTTTACAACCACTAAATCTGAAGAAATTTTTACCGCCGCCCAGAAGCTGATGCCGGGTGGAGTTAGCTCCCCAGTGCGGGCATTCAAATCTGTGGGTGGACAACCCATTGTATTTGACAGAGTGAAGGGTGCTTACATCTGGGATGTCGATGGCAACCAGTATATTGATTATGTGGGTACTTGGGGACCTGCAATTTGCGGACATGCCCATCCGGATGTGATTGCTGCCCTCCACGAGGCATTGGAAAAAGGCACTAGCTTTGGCGCACCCTCGGCATTGGAAAATGTATTAGCATCGATGGTGATTGATGCTGTTCCCTCTATCGAAATGGTACGGTTTGTCAATTCCGGTACTGAAGCTTGCATGGCGGTGATTCGCCTGATGCGTGCCTTTACGGGTAGGGACAAGATTATCAAATTCTCTGGCTGCTACCACGGGCACGCGGATATGCTCCTAGTACAAGCTGGCTCTGGGGTGGCTACCCTCGGTTTACCTGATTCCCCAGGTGTACCTAAGTCTGCTACTGTTAATACTTTAACTGCTACTTATAACGATTTGGAAGGAGTTAAAGCCCTCTTTGAAGCCAATCCTAATGATATTTCTGGAGTAATATTAGAACCCGTAGTGGGGAATGCAGGCTTTATTACCCCTGATGCTGGATTCCTGGAAGGGTTACGGTTACTCACCAAAGAATATAATGCCCTGCTAGTATTTGATGAAGTGATGACGGGCTTCCGCATTGCTTACGGTGGGGCACAGGAAAAATTTGGCGTAACACCAGATTTAACTACTTTAGGTAAAGTGATTGGTGGTGGCTTACCTGTAGGCGCTTATGGTGGACGTAAAGATATTATGTCATTAGTAGCTCCAGCAGGTCCAATGTACCAAGCGGGAACTTTATCTGGAAATCCCCTCGCGATGACAGCCGGGATTAAGACAATGGAGTTATTGCAAAAACCCGGTACTTACGAATACTTAGAGCGTATTACCAAGAAACTTTCTGAGGGTTTATTAGCCATTGCCAAGGAAACAGGTAATGCCGCTTGCGGTGGTTATATTAGTGCTATGTTTGGTATGTTTTTTACAGGTGGTCCCGTCCATAATTATGAGGATGCCAAAAAAGCTGACTTAGCCAAATTTAGCCGATTCCATCGCGGGATGTTAGAGCGGGGAATTTATCTTGCACCTTCTCAGTTTGAGGCAGGATTTACTTCTCTGGCGCATACCGATGAGGATATAGATCGTACTTTAGCCGCAGCACGGGAAGTGATGTCAAGTTTTTAATTGGATTGGGAATGGGGAATGGGGAATGGGCAATCGCTAATCCCCACTCCCCACTCCAAAAAACCCACTCCCCCAATTACCGATAATTGGTAAATTGCAAAGCAACAGGGAAATCTTCCTGCTTCAATCGCTCAATAATAACTTGCAAGTCGTCTTTAGATTTACTTGAAATTCTGACAGAATCACCTTGAATAGAAGCTTGTACCTTCTTAAATTCATCTCGAATTATCTTGGTGATTTTTTTGCCAATTTCTTGCTCAATCCCTTTTTTGAGCTTAATTTCTTGGCGCACCCTATTCCCGCCAGCGGATTCGATTTTCCCGTAGTCGAAGATTTTCTGCGATAGGTTGCGCTTTGCTGCTTTTGTACGAAGGATGTCATGTACTCCCTCTAGGGTAAATTCGCTATCGGTATTCACCGTAATCGCTTCATCGCCCAACTCAACTGTCGTTTTCGTATCTTTCAAGTCGTAACGACTACTGATATCGCGGATAGTTTGGTCCACTGCGTTAACCAATTCTTGTCTGTCAAAGTCACTGACAACATCAAATGAATATGTAGAAGCCATAGATTTAGACGTTAGAGCATCGAATGTGAGATTAAACTAGTATTTTTTGACACTCCCCGGTCTCGCATACACGGGGATTCTAAGTTCAACGTCAGAACTTGCTCTACCAGGTTTGCACTCCTGTTGCGTAGAGGCCCCAACTCCCTTAGCTTTACTTTCCTTGTGCCCCAAGGTAGATTTTGCTTTACGCAAAATATTGATAGCCGCATTCCAGTCCCGGTGCAAAATACAGCCACATTGACAAACATGGGTACGAGTAGACAAAGATTTTTTAACTACTCGTTTGCATTGACTGCATTCTTGTGATGTGTAGTGTGGTGGAACAGCAATAGCTAGTTTTCCAAACTTTTTAGCAAAATGCTCTAACCACTTTCTAAACTGATACCAACTAGCATCAGAAATAGACTTAGCTAAACAGTGATTTTTGAGCATATTGCTAACTCTTAAGTCTTCATAGGCTACTAAGTCGTTAGACTTGCAAACGTGACGCGCCAATCCTTTAGCGTGTTCGGTACGTTGCCTACTTACTCTTAAATGCTTTTTGGAATACTTGATCCTTACTTTACGGCGATTGCTAGACCCTTTTTGCTTTTTGTAGATTTGACGTTGAGCGTGTTTAATGTTAGGTTCAGCTTTTCTCAAAAACTTAGGATTGGGTTCTTGGTGACCATTTGAGTCCGTGTAAAACGATTCCAATCCCACGTCCAGCCCTATTTCATTGCCTGTTTTTGGTTGAATATCAATACACTCAACATCAACCGCAAACTGGCAATAGTAACCATCCGCACGACGGACTAACCTGACTCGCTTTATCCTTTTAACAGGGTAAGTATGGATATCCCATTTACCCAAAAGTTTAAGCTCACCAATGCTTTTCTTGTCACTAAAATTAATCCGTCGCCTGGTTGGATGTAATGCCCAACCTGATGTTTTATACTCAACGGAACGGTTATCTTTCTGAAATCTAGGGAAACCCTTTTTACCAGGTTTCTTAGATTTGCAATTGTCATAAAACCGAGAAATAGCTAGCCATCCTCTTTCCGCAGATGCCTGGACAGCCATTGAATTGAGTTCTTTAACAAACGGGAACTCGTCACGTAGTACTGTGGAATACTTGTTCAAAGCAAAACGGTCTATTTTGGCTTCTTTTGGTGAATCTATCCAATACCGTAAGCATTTATTGCGTATGAATTGCACGGTAAGAATGGCTTCATCAATAGCCTTGTATTGATGCGCTTTGGCTTTAACTTTGTACTCCAGAACTAACAACAGTGCCCCCTTTCTTGTTTGCGATATATGTATACGATATAGTATTAACGGAAACGGTAAAAAGATACATTGCACAACAGCGTGACTAGGCAGGATAAATCCTGCAAAGCGCTTACCCTCCGGGGGGCTTCGCCTACATCCCCGGTCTAAAGACACGGGGTTTTCAGCGACTCACCTTATAACCCTGATGACGGACAAAGACAAATTATATCAGATTGCAGGTTGATGAAGTACACCACAGAAACCCGGTTTCTCAAAGAAACCGGGTTTCTATATACCTCACATACCTGAAAATTGCTCTATATCAAAAGGACTTACCTCAAGCATCTATCTGTAGGGTGCGTTATGCTTTGCTAACGCACCCTATTATCTTTAGCAACAGAAGTAGGTTTGAGCAAAAATGTGGTTGCTCTTTGGGCTGTTATTTCCGATAAATGAATTTCCTTTAGGGTAACTAAGCCATCCTTAACAAAAGAATCTCTAATCAGTAAACTTTCACCACTATTAAAAGAAGTTTCATAAAATACTTCTTTAATTCCAGCAGAAATAATCAACTTTAGACAGGATAGACAGGGTTCTAAGGTGACGTAAATACTGGAGCCATCAGTTAATATACCATGCTTGGCCGCCTGTGCGATCGCGTTTGCCTCGGCATGGACAGCGCGGGATGGCATAATCTTACTAGCATCGCAGCTACTGAGACCTGGATAGCAGTATCCTTGATCTGTACAATGAGCTGCGCCTGTAGGTGGACCATTGTAACCTGTTGCCAAAACCTGCTTGTTTTTCACAATGACTGCACCGACAGGAAAGGCTAGACAACTCGAGCGAGTGGCGGCTAGTTTTGCTAACATGAGAAAATATTCATCCCATGTTGGTCTTGGTTGTTCAAAAGGCATTATTTACTATCCTGTAGGTAAGGATTACCAGTTTTGAGAGATTCTGCCGCTTTCTGTAATTCTATCCCCAAATAACCTATATGTTCGGGATGAATTCCTGGGGAAGCTGCGGCAATTTCTCTGACAAGTTTTAATGGCTCTTTTCCACTATAACAAGCAACTACTTCTCCACTACCTGGTGTTGTTTGTTTAATGACAATCTCGTTTCCTTCAATCTCAATTAAGAAGTTACCAGATGGATCGTAAAAATCTCGTTTCTGACATAGTTTAGCATACTGCTTTTTGATGAGTTGGTCGGCATTTTCCCAGGTATCATCGTATAAATGAGCGCTTTGGCTAACTGTAATTAGCGGTCCTATTTTGAGGTTATAATCGGAACGTTTAGCAATTTCATCTCGAATATATTGCTGTAATGCTCTTAACCCCATGGCATTTGAAGGCCAAGCCATATACATATCGTTACTACGAATAGTGGCTGTCAAAGATAACTCATTATCCACCACTCTTAACCATAAGTGATTTAAACAAGGACTTCCTCCTTTTTCATGATCTTTTACATCCCACAAAGACATGACAGCACTGGCTGCATCTATTTCACTAATTAATTTATGAATTACTTGTTCAATTTGATCTTTGCCAAACCAAGAGCGTAGACGTTGGCCATAAGTATATTTTACTCCTTCGAGGATAGGCGCATCATCAATAATTTGGTGAATATATTCCTCAATAAAAGTGGAGTCGCAAGGTAAATAATTCGGCTCTGGAAAATAGAACCCCGACGGCTCATCAGTGACAACTGCCATCAAATCGATTAATTCTTGCCATTGTCCATCATAACCAGTTGGTCGAATTGTGCCAGTTGTCTTAATCCGATGAATTATCTTTACCCAAGTTTCGGCAATTGTTTTCCCCTCAATTCGATGTCCATAGCGCGTTCCCG
Organism: Limnofasciculus baicalensis BBK-W-15; assembly: GCF_024178385.1. GTDB lineage: Bacteria > Cyanobacteriota > Cyanobacteriia > Cyanobacteriales > Coleofasciculaceae > Limnofasciculus > Limnofasciculus baicalensis. The sequence goes on from NZ_JAMZMM010000267.1 coordinate 7,123, forward strand.
GCAATACTGTTGGTATTACTTCTGTCTGAGGAAAGATAAGGCTCTCGCCCCAAGGTTTAACAGTATTTTTTAGTCCATAACTCTTTACTTTCTCCACCACCTCAGTAATGGATTTTACTTCGCACCACTCCACTGATTGCCTCAACTTATCTAAAGAAGCGGCATTAATTTCAATATCAATATAACCAGGAATAGGAGAATTAATTAACCAACACTCACGCCCAGTATCGCTCTTTCCTTCTGAAAAGCCATGGCGAAAGAAATCTAGCAAACATTCACATCCACCAGCATTTCTATCTTCCTTAGTGCCATTGAGAATAACCAAAAATCGGACATGAGGATTAGCCAAGAGATTCCGAATCAGGAAACTAATTCCCCTTGTTGGGCTGTATAATTGTCCGATGACAGCAAATTCATGAGATTGTAACCTTTTTGCGATCGCACTTTTAACTGTCCAACCCGCAATTACTCCGGTTTGCCCATGCCCACAAATTAGCTGATTGGGCTTGTATCGCGGGTTGTATTGGAATTTGGTTGCCTCAGCCGTTTCTATCATTTTTCTCAATTAATAGGGAGTGGGGAGTGGGGAGTGGGGAGTAGGGAATAGGGAATTTTGACTTGACCTGATTACATTAGCACAATTTTATTTTGACCAATTGCGCCGCCAGTTAAAAAAGGCTTCCAGCGCCGCCAGGGTGTAGGGTGGGCAATGTCCATAATCTCCATCATTCCTTAAGTTACAGACTTTGATGGACATTGCCCACCCTACGTTTAATTTTATCAAAAGCTTATTTCGACCAACCGCGCCGCCAGTTAAAAAAGCCTTCCAGTAAGTTTTGTAAAGTCTGATTACGCCGCAACCTTTGCCGCCGCCATTCCAGCGCCGTTTTTTGGAGAATCTCGGCAAATGTGGGAGAGACTTGCGGTAAATCGGCAATATCTCCCACCTTAATCTTATGCTGAATAGAGAGGGCGATCGCACCAATCAACTCACTCGCCTCTACGCCCACAATCGATGCTCCTAAAATTTCCCCATTCTGACGGATGACAAATTTACAAAATCCAGTGGTTTCTCCCAATATTTGTCCTTTATCCAGAGTTTTAAAATATTGTCGCACCACCCAAACATTTTTTCCATAATCCTGTCTAGCTTCCTCTTCTGTCAAACCCACCCGCGCTAACTGAGGTTGAGTAAAAACTGTCCGAGGAATCCCACGATAATTAACCTTAAACAGTGGTGCAAACAAAGCATTTTTCAAAGCAATACTAGCTTGATACTGAGCAATATTAGCTCCATAACCCCCACCCACCAAATCCCCACAACCATAGATACGGTAATTAGTAGTTTGTAGTTTATCATTCAGGGCTAAACC
>NZ_JAMZMM010000028.1:0-7314 GCF_024178385.1 Limnofasciculus baicalensis BBK-W-15
AATTTAGCAGGATTATACTATAATCAAGGAAGGTACGACGAAGCTGAACCTTTGTATAAAGAATCATTAGAATTGATGAAACGCTTACTGGGAGAAAACCATCCCGCTGTCGCCACTAGTTTGAATAATTTAGCAGGATTATACTATAATCAAGGAAGGTACGACGAAGCTGAACCTTTGTATAAAGAATCATTAGAATTGAGGAAACACTTACTAGGAGAAAACCATCCCGCTGTCGCCTCTAGTTTGAATAATTTAGCATCATTATACTATAGTCAAGGAAGGTACGACCAAGCTGAACCTTTGTATTTGCAAGCTTTGGAGATTGCGGAACGAACATTAGGCATCAATCATCCCAATACTATTACCATCCGTAATAATCTGCAAATCCTGCGGGATAATTGGAGTGGGTGGGAATAATTTGGCAGCGGATTTGGTAACGGATGTAACGGATAAGTTGTTGATGTAATGGATTAATTATGGGAATTCTTGATTATCTATTCGTTACATCTGAGATCTTGCACCATTCTCAACAGCAGGGAGGCAGAGCCTCCCAACCCTCGTTCCCAGGTTCAACCTGGGAACGAGAATACCGAGGCTCCGCCTCTTATTGAAACTGGTGCAAGATCTCAGTTGAAATGGACTAATAATACAGCAGATTGCAGGTTTATGAAGTACACCTCAGAAACCCGGTTTCTTTGAGAAACCGGGTTTCTCTGCACCTCACTTACCTTAAAATTACTGCTACTGCACCTCATAACAGTGGTAACCTCTGTATATATTATTCAGTCGTCTTTAGACGACTTTAGCTATGAGACAGTGGTTTTAACCACTGGCGGTTTTGGCAACTCAACCAGATTAGACATGTCCAGAAAAGAATCTCAAACCTGAGAGCTAATTGTGGACATCGCCCACCCTACTTTATTTAATCTAACATAATTTGAGAAGCGGATCGATCTTGAGGAATAAAAGCTCTATCCATGGGAATTGATTCAACAGGTTGAGTCAGAGTAAATTCACCCTTATCAATCCATTCTTTTAATTCCAAAGCAACTTGTCGGGAGCGAAAAATACTCGCCAAAGGTGCTACTCGTACTGATTTTCCATCAATACTAATCTTACCTGTTTTGAGTTGAGCATAACTAACTGAGCCAAAAGTAGGACGAACCCGTCTGGGAATAGAGAAATCGACAATAGGTGCGACAATATCTCTATCTTGTACTGCACAAGCATTAACAACTTCTTCATTTAAAACAGGCAATGGTACACCAACACCAATCATCAGAGAAGATCCGTAATTTTTGAAATAGCAACCTCGCACCCAATAGGGATTCATTTGCTTGGCATCTCCAATTAATGCTAAAGTAGCAGCAGGACCAACTGGTGTACGATTTTCAAGACGTTTTTGTAAGGGAAAATGTTGAGTACCTTCCCATGTAATATAGCCGATTCCTCCACCCATAAAAATCTTAGTTCCGATCCCAATTAATTTAAGATCTGGATCGTTAAATAAGGGAGAAATTGCACCGGGATTAGAGTAAACTGCATTAGCTAATCTTGGTTGAAGATTACCGAGATAAGTATATAATGGGCGATCTCCACCATTGACACCGACAATAAAGTTTTGATAGAGATTGCGCGGATTAAATAGATAAAACTGGTTAATTGTCTCGCGGGTAATTGTTGTTTCAAAAGATGCTCTGGGATAGCAATCTGTTACTTGTCCAATTGCTCGTAAATGTACGGCTTTACCTGCAATTAGATCTTCAATAACATGTCCCCCACCTCTTTCTTTAGCTTCCTCAACATCTGGAATGTCATCTATCCCGATGGAATCTACTTCTTGAGTTGCTCCCAAATACAAATCTACCGCCCCAAAACCAGCGTAGGCGGAGATACCATCCAGCCAACATTTGCGAATCTTAATTGGAGGATCAGTATGTCCTAAATTGATAATAGCACCGGAAGATTCCATGGGTTCAAAAGTGCCAGTGGTAATGACATCCACTTCCTTGGCAATCTGAGTCACACCCATATCGGCGATTCGTGCTTTTACCTCTTCCACCGTCCATACTACAGCACTGCGTGAGAGGATTTTTTCGTTAATTTGAGCAATTGTACGCACAATAATGAATTATTTCAGTTCAATATCGATATTTTACCTTAATTTGAGGAGAGCCTGCATAAGTGTTATCCCTTGAGAGATAGATAGGATTAACCTAGTAATTTACACTCGTCGTTAAGGGAGAATTTCCTCATGTCTCTACATCGTAGAATGGTCAAATTTAGTATTTTGCTACTTTCTGCTTTCCTCCTGGTGGTGACACCTCCTCTGTTACCTCCTATATTTCATTTCTCACCGACTGTGGTTGAGGCGCAAACTATTCAAGATAAGAAAGCTGAAGCTGATAGGTTACTTGAAGAAGGTGTCAAGGAGTATGACGATATTAACTTTGGCGGCGCATTGGGTAAATTTGAGGAAGCTCTATTAATTTATCAAGAAATAGACGATAAGCTGGGGAAAGGGAAAACCCTCCACCAAATAGGGTTAATTTACAACAGTAGGAATGAGTATCAACAGGCATTGGATTACTATCAAAGAGCTTTGGTAATTCAACGGGAGGTAAATCCTGCTGGGGCAAGAATCACTCTCTACAGAATTGGAAAAATTTACGATAAGCAAGGAGAATATCAGGAGGCATTGAATTATTACCAGCAAGCTGCAAAAATTCCACAGCAACAGAGTGATGGCACAGAGGAAAGCACTGGTTGTAACAATCACGCTTGGCAAGGAATAATCCTCGAAGGAATTGGCAGAGTTTACCAAAGATGGGAAGATTATCAGGAATCTTTTGATTATTATCAGCAATCCTTGGCGATTCAACAGGAATTGATTAATTGCCCTGATAAAGAAATACCACCTTCTTACGCTAGAGGAGCAACCCTTTTCTACAATACGGGGTTAGTTGCTAAGGAGCTAAGAAAGTATCAGGAGGCATTGGATTATTTTCAGAAAGGTTTGGCAATTTATCAAAAACTTAACAGCGATACTGATGAGCAAGGGGCAATTCTCAGCCAAATGGGGATAGTTTACCGGAAAATGGGAGAGTATTCACAGGCGATTGATTCCTTTAAACGGGCAAAGGAAATAAGTTTTTTGATTCGGATGTTTGGTGAAGGAGGCTCTCTCAATAATCTAGGGTTAGTTTACTATGATTCAGGAAATGAGCGGAATGCTCTTGATTCTTACCAACAAGCTTTAGCATTTGCTCGTAAAATTAATGATAGGGAGGGTGAAGGCGTAAGTCTCAATAATATTGGGGTAGTTTACGACAAGGGAGGAGATTATCAAAAAGCGCTCGATTCCTACCAACAGGCTTTGGTAATTTTCCAGGAATTAGATAATAAGCAGGAATTGGATGACAAGAAAGCTGTTGGGGTAATTCTGAATAATATTGGGGCAGCTTACCAGAAGTTAGGGAAATATCAGCCAGCACTGAATTCTTACCAACAAGCATTGGCAATTTTTCAGAAACTTGGCAAAGGAGTCAGAGTTTTTACTGGGGTAACTCTGAATAATATTGGCGCTACTTACGATAGTTTGGGCAAATCTCAACAGGCACGGGATTATTATCAGCAAGCCTTAGCCATTCAGTCGGAAATTGGGGAGGAGCCAAGTTTAAGCAAAACCACGTTGCCGATGACATTGAATCTTGAACCTTCGATTCTGCCAAAGTCCCCTACAACAGTGAAAGAAGCACAGGAAATTCGACTCTACCAAGAAGGTGTTGAGGAGTTCAAACAAGGCGAATATACAGTATCTCTCAGTAAATTACAGGAAGCTTTAGTTATTGCTAGAGAAGTTGGTAATAAGCAGAGAGAATGGACAAGTCTTAATCAAATTGGGCTAGTCTACAGTAACATGGGAGAGTACAAGTTAGCATTGGATTTCTTTGAGCAAGCCTTAGCAATTCCCAAAAATGTATTTGAAAATACAGGAGCAATTCATTACAATATTGGGCTAGTTTACAGTAGTTTGGGAGACTATGACAAAGCTTTAGAATTCTATCAACAAGCCTCAGCACTCAGCAAAAAACTTGACAATAAGGCGGGAGAAGTGAGTATTCTCAATACAATTGGGAATGTTCGCTCTAAATTAGGAGAGTACAAGTTATCCTTAGATTCTTATCAAGAAGCTCTGGGAATTATCAAAACCATGAGCGGTGAAAAAAAAATACTGGAAGGAGCAACACTCCACAATATTGGCAAAGTTTACCTCAAAACAGAAAAGTACCAATTAGCATTGGATTTATTTCAGCAAGCTTTAACCATTAATCAACAATTAGGCGATAAGAAATCCACCATGGTAATTGTCAATAATATTGGTCAAGCTTACGATAAGCTAGGGCAGAACAAATTAGCCTTAGATTTCCTTCAACAAGGCTTGGTAATTGCCCAGGAAATAGGTGCAAAGGAAGGTGAAGGATACATCCTCAAAAATATCGGTTACTTACTAGAGAAACAGAAGGAACCAGAATTAGCGATTGTTTTCTTCAAACAATCAGTCAATGTTAGAGAAGTTATTCGCGATAATATCAAGGAACTTGACCAAGAACTTCAACAATCTTACATCGAAACGGTTGCTGATGATTATCGCACATTAGCAAATCTCCTCCTCAAACAAGACAGAGTACTAGAAGCTCAACAAGTACTCGACTTACTCAAAATTCAAGAATTAGACGACTACCTCCGCAACGTGCGCGGCAACGAAGAAACAGAAAAAGGTATTAATTATCTACCAAAAGAACAGGAACTACTCACACAATATAATAGCAAACTAACCCAAATTATTCAACTGGGCAAGGAATTAGCAGAAATCAAAAATATTTCCCCACAAAAACGCACCCCTGCCCAAGAAAAGCGCCGCCTAGAAATAGAAACCCTACAACTAGAAAATCAGCGAGAATATCTCAACTTCATCAACTCCCCAGAAATTACCAATATCGTTCAACAACTCAACCAAAATACAGGCGGAGAAAACCTAAATCCCCAAACCCTAATTAAACTCCAAAATGACCTCAAAAAAATGGGACAAGATGCCGTTATCCTTTATCCTCTTATTCTTGAAGAGCGCTTAGAATTAGTCCTAGTTACTCCCTACTCACCTCCCATACATCGCACTGTTGCTGTTAAAAAAGAAGAGATTAATCGCGCTATTGCCGAATTTCGCTCTGCTTTGACTCAACCCAATAAAAAAATATCTATCAAACCAGCCCAAACTACTGGAAAACAACTTTATGATTGGCTGATTAAACCCATAGAAACAGCCCTCACAGAAGCTAATGCTAAAACGATAATTTATGCACCAGATGGGCAACTCCGTTACATTCCCCTAGCAGCTTTATACGACGGGAATCAATGGTTAGTACAAAAATACTGTATCAATAATATAACCGCAGTTAGCCTCACTAATTTAGATAGTAAACCCAAATCCATGAAGATTTTAGCAGGGGCTTTTACCCAAGGTAACTATAATTTTCAGATTGGAGATAGCAATTTTAGCTTTAGTGGATTGCCCTTTGCCGGGAAAGAAGTAGAAAACCTAGCAAAGACAGTTCCCGATACTACCCAAATCCTAGACTCCAACTTCAGTAAGTCGGAAATATTAGCCCATATAAAAGATTATTCTATTCTCCATTTTGCCACTCACGCTGCTTTTGTGACAGGTCAACCAGAGGAATCTTTTATATTATTTGGTAATGGAGATAGGGCTAATTTCCGCGATGTGGAAACTTGGGATTTAACTAACACCGATTTAGTGGTACTTTCTGCCTGCGAAACTGGATTAGGTGGAAATTTAGGAGATGGGAGAGAAATTTTGGGTTTTGGCTATCTAATGCAGCAAGGAGGGGCAAAAGCAGCCATGGCATCTTTGTGGACAGTAGATGATGGGGGTACGCAAGTTTTAATGAATGGCTTTTATACTGCCTTAACTAATAATAATAGTACTAAAGCAGAGGCTTTACAGCAAGCACAAATTGCCTTAATTACTGGAGATTATTCTGGTTTATCAGAAGAGCGTGGCTTGGGGATAGTGCCACGAAATGATAGTAGTTTGCCATCTCAGGTAGAAAATCAATTTAGTCATCCTTATTACTGGGCATCATTTATTCTGATTGGTAATGGGTTGTAAGGTGGAAAATAACGAATAACTTGCACCAATGTCAATAACTGTAGGGTGGGCACTCCCCACTAACGTAATTTTAGGCTTTTCGAGTTATCTTGGCGAGTGCCCACCCTACAAAAAATAGCTGGGCATCATTTATTCTGATTGGTAATAAGTTGTAAGGTGTAAAATAACTGATCTGTTAGGGAGTCCAAATAAATTGTAAAATATTCTATTCCCCATCCTTATACACCTCTTCGTAGAGCAGGCATCTTGCCTGCGGCTGACAGGCGGGATAGAGATGAGCTATGCCATTACCCATTACCTCTAAAAATAAAAGATGAAAATCGCCACATGGAATGTCAATTCAATTCGCACCCGCAAAGAAATAGTCGCTAATTGGTTAAAAGCTAATCCTGTAGATGTACTCTGCCTCCAAGAAACAAAAGTAGTCGATGAGGATTTTCCGCGATCGCAATTTGAGTCTCTCGGTTATCATATCTATATTTCTGGACAAAAATCCTATAACGGTGTAGCTATTTTCAGTCTTAAACCTTTAGAAGATGTCAGTACGGGATTTACTCCCCTATTAGGTAGCGAAAAAGTAGAAAATTTTGACGAACAAAAGCGGGTAATTACCGGAATTTTAGATGGAATTAGGATAGTTAACCTTTATATTCCTAATGGCTCTGAAGTTGGGAGTGAAAAATATGAATATAAACTGCGATGGATGAAAGTATTAAAAGAATATTTGCGATCGCACTTAGCCAAACCACCCCATAATCTCTGTGTCTGTGGCGATCTTAATATTACCCCAGATGACCGAGATATCCACGATCCAAAAAATAAAGAAAAATCTATTGCCGCTTCCCCTCGTGAAAGAGCAGCCTTACAAGATGTTTTAGAAATAGGATTAGCAGATGCCTTTCGCAAATTTACATCAGAAGGGGGACACTATAGTTGGTGGGATTATCGTCACAGTGGTTTTATTCGCAATCACGGGTGGAGAATTGATATTCATTATTTAACCCCTAACCTTTATGAAAAGGCAACAAATTGTTGGATTGATGTAGAGCCTAGGAAATTGGAGAAACCTAGCGATCATGCTCCTGTGATTGTGGAAATTGGGATAGATTGAATTAGGGTGA
>NZ_JAMZMM010000028.1:7414-30153 GCF_024178385.1 Limnofasciculus baicalensis BBK-W-15
ATTTAACCCGCGCAGGCGGGTTTTGTCTGTCTAGATGCGATTTCAATCGCCCGATGTCTCAAAGAGAAAATAGAAATTTAACCCGCGCAGGCGGGTTTTGTCTGTCTAGATGCGATTTCAATCGCCCGATTTTGAGACGGTGAGTAATTTTTACCCTGTTTGTTTCAACATCGAGATAGTTTGGGAATAATGAGTTTGGCAAAGATAATTTACAGTTTAGCGGATTAATTCGCAGTGAATGAAATCGCGGCGAATGGAATTCGCAGCTACACAAACAAAGTCCGCCTACGCGGACTAGTATAATTATGAGAGGAAATTTCACACAATTGTATCTTCATTTTGTTTGGGCGACTTGGGATAGATTGCCTTTAATTACACCAGATATTCAAAAGGTAGTCTACGCATCAATCATTGGGAAATGCGATCGATTAGGATGTAAGGTAGTTGCGATTGGTGGTATTGAGGAACATGTTCATCTGTTAACCGAAGTCCCATCTACTTTAACTGTATCGGATCTCATTAAACATATTAAGGGTAGTTCCTCTCATTTCATCACTCACGAAATTAAGCCAGGTGAATTCTTTAAATGGCAAGGCAGTTATGGCGTATTTACTGTCAGTCACAAGGATCTTGATACTGTAGCTAACTATATTAGAAATCAGGCTATTCATCATCGGCAGAAATCGCTGATTTCTGATTGGGAACTTCCCTCTAGTTAATCGGCCATTGAAATTGCCTTTTTTCAGTAGTTAGGCGATTGAAATCCCATCTACACAAACAAAACCTGCCTACGCAGGTTTCCCCAATCATTCTTAGTCCGCGATTTCAATCGCCCTTCGTTTGTGTAGCCGCGATTTCAATCGCCCCCTGAGTAGACACCTTGTTGCTATTTTAATTTAATCGTAAGTTCCCCCCACCGGGGGGAAACTTACGATTAAAATCCTGGATTCATATTTAGGCAAAACAAAGCCAGAATTCCATTAATCAAATAAAACACACCCACAATTTTAATTTCCGACCAACCACTCAATTCCAAATGATTATGAAACGGTGACATTTTAAACAGACGCTTACCAATCCCATCAGCATCTTTCGTGGCTTTATAGTAACCAACTTGAGCAATCACCGAGAGAGATTCAATCAAGAAAAGTCCGCTGATAACAAATAAACACCAGAGATTCTGACTCAACAATCCTACCGCTGCCAGTCCACCTCCCAATGCCAGGGAACCAGTATCGCCCATAAAGACAGTAGCTGGATTCCGATTATGAGCCACAAAACCCAAACAACTACCACTAAAACAGGCACAGAAAATCATCAAACCCGGTGAAATTGGGGCAACAATAGCTGCCATAGCTAATAATGCGATCGCACAAGTACCTGCTGCGAGTCCATCCACCCCATCAGTGAGGTTAGTAGCATTACTTTCAGCAGCTAATACAAACAGCGCCAAAGGCCAAAACATTGCACCCAAAGGTAAGGCTATCCCAAAAGGTAAATTAATAGTTGTAATACTGGCAGGTTGAGTTGCTGCTAACCAAATACAAAACAACAAACCCACAGTGGTTTGCAGCGCCAATTTCATGCGAGGAGAAATTCCTTTATTGGAGCGGCGGCGCACAATTTGCCAATCATCCAGCCAACCAATTAACCCATAAGCAAGAGTCACAACTGATACAGCAAAGACAGATATAAAGTCTTCTACTCCAACAACCAATCCTGACCATAAAAGAGCAACCGCTACCGCCACCGGAACGAAAAACACCCCACCCATAGTAGGAGTCCCAGCTTTTTGTAAGTGGGTTTGAGGTCCATCTTCACGAATAATCTGCCCAATTTTCAGAGCTTGCAGAAGTGGAACAGCCCAGTAGCCCAAAGCTGCTGTCAGTAAGGCACAAATCCACAAAGGCAAAGTCATTGAGACTCCTGCCAAAGGAGATTGCCCTTTTACCAAATCCAAAATTATCGATCCCAGGCTCAAACCGACTGCCAGTAACGTCAAGAGGCTTGATCCGGTTAAGTTGAACGACTGCCTAGAAGTTAATTTTGCGTCTACCACAGATATTAGATTCCTTTATCGAACATTCCTCACACAAACGCGACGCTTCGCGTCTTGACGATTCCCGTGCGACCCACCGCACTTGATGGGAATCCTATCATTGATAGGGGGGGTTTAATCAATCCCTCCAGATAATTTCCCCGGTTTTTGAAGGGTAAGTGATTGCCCAAGCAGCAGCCCAGCAAGGAAAATGTGGAAACTGATTACTATTGGAGATACTTTCCTGGTACCCGATAGGGTTCTACCACCAAGATGGTTACAATGTGGGAAACGACATGAACTGCTACGAGAGAGAACGAAACTTATCGGCGTTACCCACCTGATTCTTGCTGGTTTAGCTGAACGATGTTTGTCTATGGGTAAAAGCTACCCCATTCCTGATGGCTTACTGCGACAAACACTAATAGGACTTAGCGCTATATCACGAATTTAACGGGATTCTGTATAAGTCCTAACTGAATCAGTTCGTTGGCAGTAAACCTTCTGCATTACTTCTTTCATCACATCACATCCTTGTTCCTGATCATTTCAAAAAAAAATACCCAAACGTGAAACCCCCACCTTAGATACGGCAATTCCCCGGACGTTATACCCTAAGTGGGTTAATGTCCGGGGAATTGCCGCCAATAAATAAATTGAGCGACAGCGAATCCTTAACCAGATAACGTAGTTCGCCTGGAACCGAGTCTGGTCAAGTTAGAAGCTCTCCTACAGAGCTACCCGTCATATCCGAAGCGGGTTGACAGCGAGTTCTTGACTACTTGATGCTAACCTTAGCTCCAGCTTCTTCAAGTTGTTTCTTCGCATCTTCAGCAGCATCCTTGGGAATGGCTTCTTTGACTGGCTTGGGAGCGGCTTCTACCAAATCTTTGGCTTCCTTCAAGCCCAAACCTGTGAGTGCCCGCACGACTTTCAGAATGGCAATTTTCTTGTCAGCAGGAACTTCTTCAAGGATGACGCTGAATTCAGTTTGCACTTCAACTTCTTCAGCAGCAGCAGCGCCAGCCCCAGGCATGACACCGGGCATCATCATCATCCCGCCTGCGGGAGCAGCAGCGCTAACGCCGAAGGCTTCTTCAATTTGCTTCACCAACTCAGATGCTTCCAGCAAAGTTAGTGATTTTAGTTTTTCCAAAATTTCATCAGTTGCAGCAGACATTGATAAACTCCTTTGTTTGTTGTTTGTTGTTTGTTGTTTGTTCTTTGTTTTTGGTTGTTTGTTGTTTGTCTAATAACTAACAACTAATAACCAACAACTAATAACTAGGCATCGCTTTCTTCTTTTTGTGCGATCGCCTGGAAACAGCGACCTAGGGATGCTGGTACTTCGTTGATACTGCGTCCCAAGGATGCTGGTACTTCGTTGATACCCACGGCAAGTTTGGTTGCCAGAGAGTTAATAGCACCAGCGATTTGTGCGATCAGTTCCTCCTTGGATGGCAATAATGCGATCGCCTTCACTTGCTCCTCATTCAATGCGCGTCCTTGCATAACGCCGCCCTTGAATTCAGTCTTCTTGCTGACTTTCTGAAATTCTTGGTACGCCTTAATTGCACCACCAAGATCGTCTTTAACCAGCATGAATGCGGTTGTTCCCTTGAGGAATTCCGTCATCGGTTTCCATCTCGGATCGTCCTCCACCGCACGTCGCATTAGAGTATTCTTTGTCACCTTACAAAGAGTACCTGTAGGACGCAGACGATTCCGCAAGTCTGTAATTTCAGCTACAGAAAGCCCTTGGTAATCTATCGCAATCGCAAGCTGAGATTCACTCAAAATTTGCTTGAGATCTTCAAGAACCTCTTGTTTACTTTCTCTTGTTCTGCCCATTCTTCATCTCACCTCCTTTGTTTTTAGTTGTTGGTTGTTTGTTGTTGGTTGTTTGTTGTTGGTAATTGGTTTGGAGCCATTTGTTCTTGTAGAACAGGCATCTTGCCTGTTACAGCCATTAGTTATTTGTTTGCAAGACAATAACTAACAACCAACAACTAACAACCAATAACCAACAACAAAACCCCAGACTCCATGCCGGGGTTTCGCTTCGTATTTTTAGATCCCTGCCACTCACACTAATGTCAGTGGCACGGTAAATACTTAAGACGATCGCCTCGGCAGGATATTAAGCAATTTGCACCTGCTGTCTTTGGTACGATCCTATTGAGTTTGGGATTTGTAACTCAAATTAGACTATCTTACCTATCTTTAACTCTTACCTCTTCCCTTTTATGATTATGCAGCATCACCGACTTTCAGATCGCGCAGGGCACTAATATCGACTTCGATGGATGGTCCCATTGTCGCTGATATAAATATAGTACGCCAATAGCGACCCTTTGCTCCCGAAGGACGGTTGCGATCGATGGTTTCTTGCAAGGCTTTCAGGTTCACAAGTAGGTCTTCAGCGGAAAAAGATGCCTTACCAAAGATAACATGAACGATGCCCGTGCGATCGGCTCGAAATTCTAGTTTACCTGCTTTGAATTCGCTAATTGCCCCAGCGAGATCGAAGGTAACGGTTCCACCTTTGGGTGAGGGCATCAAACCTCGCGGTCCCAACAGTTTACCCAATTTGGCAACCTGCGGCATCATATCTGGTGTCGCAATTAGCTTGTCGAAATCCATCATGCCGCCTTGAATTTCTGTAATCAATTCCTCGGAACCGACTATATCAGCTCCTGAATTGCTCGCTTCGGTGACTTTTTCGCCTCTGGCAATGACGGCAACTCGGACAGTTTGACCTGTGCCTTTGGGCAATACTACTGTTGTCCGTAATTGTTGATCTGTGTACTTCGGATCAATTCCCAAACGGATATGGGCTTCTGCTGATTCTGAAAACTTAGCTGTGGCGGTTTCCTTTAAAAGTGTCAGTGCTTCTACAGCCCCGTAAGGTCTCTCTTCGACCTTCTTTTGCAATTCTTGGAGCCGTCGCGATGTCTTTCTTCCCATTTTTATCTCCTGGGGTTTCTAACGAAGTTATTAGCCTCTTCCCCTAATAATGTTTACTGAAGTGATGATTGGTTGTTGGTTATTGGTTGTTGGTTGTTGGTTGTTGGTTGTTGGTTGTTGGTTGTTGGTTCTTGGTCTTTCTTAACAAACAACTGATCGCAAACAACTGATCGCAAACAACTAATCACAAATAACTAATAACGAACAACTAATCAGCGATTGTCACTCCCATATTCCGGGCAGTGCCTTCAACGATATTCATTGCTGCATCAATATCATTAGCATTGATATCGGGCATTTTCGTCTGGGCGATTTCTCGAAGTTGGGAGCGTGTGATGCTGCCCACTTTCTTTTTGTTGGGTTCGCTCGATCCTCTTTCAATTCCGGCTGCTTTTCTAATTAGCACGGATGCGGGTGGGGTTTTGAGAACGAAGGTAAAGCTGCGATCCTCAAATACCGATATTTCTACTGGCACAACCATGCCCGCTTGATCTGCTGTTTTGGCGTTGTATTCCTTACAAAACGCCATGATGTTAACTCCATGTTGACCCAGTGCTGGGCCTACAGGTGGAGCGGGGTTGGCTTTCCCGGCATTAAGAGCCAACTTAATCATTGCAACTACTTTCTTAGCCATGCTTAGTTTGTCTTTTCAACCTGATTGAATTCCAACTCGACTGGTGTATCCCGCCCGAAAATTGAAAGTAATGCTTTGAGTTTGCTCCTTTCGGGGCTAACTTCAATGACTTCACCTTCAAACTCTTTAAATGGACCGGATAAAACCAAGATTTTATCGCCCACAGCCATATCAACTTTGATAACTGGCTCTTGTTCTTCGGCTTGCTTGAAGATCCGTTCTACTTCGCCTGGACTTAAGGGCATTGGTTTCACATGTCCCCGCCCTCTTCCGTAGCGACGTTTTTGTTCGGCTCCCACAAAATTAATCACATTTGGTGTGTTTTTGACAACCTGCCAAGCGTGATCGTCCATAATCATTTGGACTAACACATAGCCTGGGAAGACTTTTTCTTCTGAGTGTTGTCGCGAACCATCCTTGCGGATTTTCACGGTTGGTGTCTGGGGAATCTGCACTCTTAATATCCGATCCGCTACATCCAGGGTTTGAATGCGCTGCTCCAGGTTGGCTTTGACCCGTTTTTCACAGCCCGATGCCACCTGAACCGCATACCAACGTGCGGATGTATCCAGTTCTAACTGTTCATTAGACTCGAGTGATTCGTCTGTCACAGAACTCATCCAAATACCTTTCCTGATCCCCACGAGAAGAAGTTATCGACCAAATAAATGATGGTAGCAGAGAGAATGACCATCATTAGCACAGCGGCTGATTCGCTAATTAACTGCTGCCTGGATGGCCAAACAACTTTACTGAGTTCTTCTTTGGTTTGCTCAAAAAATTTTACTAGGTTAAACCCAGATGAAGCTTCTTGAGTCTCTGCTTCTTTTGTTTCAGTTTTAGTTTTCTTGGCCACCAGTTTTATTCTCTCCTGTCAATTTAGCTATGAGCTATACTTTGAGCGGTCAGCAATCCGATCTGGGTTAACATATATCATGATGACGAATGTTAACCTATTGCTTGCTTTAATGCTCAGTTTGTGACCGTGCCTAGTATATCTCACTTGGCAGCGTCCCAGACAGCAATTCTACCCTACAGGTTTCCACTTGGCTGGGGTTCAATCAGCTATAGCCAAACCTTTGGGCAGATGCCAAAATTTTTATCTCTCAATTATACCATTTGATGTGGACGGAAAAAGAGTTCAGTATAAATGTAGGTAGGAGTAGATTAGGTAGACTCCAGGTAGACTAGCGATTTTTAGACGGTGAAATTAAATTCAAACTCGATCGTTAAAATACGATTTAAAAACCGTAAGCCTTGCTAGACCTACGGTTTATTCGTAGCTTGAGAGTTTGGTGTAACGCGCCCTGGAGGACTTGAACCCCCGACATCAGGTTTTGGAGACCTGCGTTCTACCAACTGAACTAAGAGCGCTGGAGTTGGTGGAAGAGGTATGTCTAACCTCTTTACCTTACTTATTATAGCGCAATCAGTCGATCAATGCCAAGCTAATTTTCAATTTAATTGAGAAATTAGCGATCGAAGCGCTGTTTGATGCGAGTGGCTTTACCAACGCGCTCGCGTAAGTAAAACAGTTTCGCCCGCCGCACTTTACCTCGACTCACAATTTTGATCTCAGCAATTCTGGGAGAATGGACGAGGAAAACCCGCTCTACCCCAACGCCTTGGAAGATACGTCGCACTGTGATGGTTCTATTAATACCACCGTGGCGCATGGCAATCACAGTACCTTCGTAAGGCTGTATCCGTTCTTTGTTCCCTTCTTTAATCCGTACCCCAACCTTAATGGTGTCGCCCACATAGATAATGGGGAGGTCTGATTTGAGCTGTTCAGCTTCCAGTTCGCGAATAATTTCTTGAGCCTTCATTTTTTTTAATAAAAGTCACAGCCTCTCATTCTAGATCGAGAAGTAATGATACGTCTACTGGGAAGTGGTCTAGCGGATGCCGTATCGGGGAGTGGGGAGTGGGGAGTGGCTAGGATAATCTCTCGTAGTGATTCTTTGGAGAGCAACCGGGATCATCTTTGATTTACCGAGGGAGGATGTCACGTTCAGAATGCGATCGCACACTGCCAGGCAGATCGCAGTCCAACTATGATGGTTAGTGGGAAAATCTGTTGCAAATGCCTTATGCTATTCCGACTCTTGCCAAAATCTTCGATCTCCATCGCGACTACTATCCTGGTTGTTGGGATGGCGGGGTGCAATACTCAGTCGGGGAAAATGACTTACTCAGTCAAAACTGTTAGCGATGGAGATACGATAACGGTGACGGATAGCAGCAACAAGGATATTAAAGTGCGCTTTGCTTGTGTGGATGCGCCGGAAGTTCCCCATACTGCTGCTGAAAGGAAAAGCCGGAAGTTAGTAGACAAGAAGCAATTTGAGTGGGGAGGCAAAGCACAGCAACGATTGCAGGCGTTGCTGAAACAAGGAGGCGATCGCGTTGTGTTGACTATAACTGATACTGACCAGTATGGGCGCAAAATTAGTGAAGTCCGTCTTCCTGATGGTACGTTTGTTCAGGAAGTCTTGCTTAAAGAAGGATTAGCCCAAGTATACCGACCTTATTTGAAAGATTGCCCCAGCGCGGCGATTGTGACACAGGCGGAAGCGATGGCGAAACATAAGTCTCTGGGGGTTTGGTCCGATCCTAAGTATATTCCTGCTTGGGAGTGGCGGCACGCTAATAATTAGGGAATGGGGAAGCTCGGCTAAAAGAAAAAACGGAAAATGCGACTGCTATGCCCAAGCAAAAGAACAACAGTAGGGGCTTTCTGGCTAGGGAGTAGAGTTTTGAGGAATGAGGAATGGGTTTTAATTAAAAATCCATTCCTCAAAACTGAGAATTTTTCCCTTCAGCCTTCAGCCTTCAGCCTTCAACTGGTGTGGCGATGCCTGCGACTAGCGTTGCAGGAGCGTTGTCAGTAAAGCATCCAGACGACAACACCCGCTTTCAGCATCGCCGATTTGGTCAACTCAAACCCAATTAAGTTAAGAAATATCAACATTATTAGCCAGCTCAGAAAAAATAGATAAGCTACAGATAGGGTATATCTCCATTCCCAACTCCCCACAAAAGCAATCGAGGCGAAACTTATGGGCAGCCGCAAGCATATCAGCAGGAAAGATATCAGTGCATCAGCTTTTACCCCCAAACCCAAGCCAAATATATTGCAAACTCGTGCTTTTAGTAACGGGAAACACGCCAGAAGCAGTGAGTTACCCAAAACTGATATATTGCAAACTCGTCCCTTTTCTGATCCTGCTCAAAAATCATCCCAATCAGAAGTACAACCCCTGACACCCGAAGCACGGGAGAAAGTCGAAACATTTGGTTACAAGGGGGTGAGTATTCCCTCATTTGCACCTTCTACAGCACCACCAACAGTCCAGCGAGAGGAAGTAACTGAGGAAGATACCTCCTTGCGATCGGAAGCCGAAACAGACGAACATCAGCCAATATGGGGATTTGCCAGAGAATTCTCAAAGCCGCAGTCGGAGGAAGTATCGCCCCAATCGGGGACAATTCAGCTCAAGTGTGATGAGTGTGGAGATCAAAAGAAAGAGGAAAAACTCCCAGAAACTATTCAGACTAAAGCCGAAATATCCGAGGCAAAGGATTATACTCAAAACACATTTTCCTCAATCCGGGGAGATGAGGAAACAGAGATTTGGCAACCCAAGAATATTGGTAAGCTAGATGCCAAGATTGTTGCCATGAATGATTTGAGTGGATTATCAATAACTCAAGCTAAACCGAGTCGGATTCGGGCGAAAAAAGTTTCAGAATTAGTAGGAAATACAGAAACTTCATCAAAACCAGAAGTTGCTAGTCCTCAATCGGAAGTAGCGACAACTACAGAAACAAAAGAACAAAAGCTGCCAATTCAAGCCAAGCTGACTGTGGGAGAAGCGGGGGATAAATATGAGCAAGAGGCTGATGCTGTAGCTGCTCAGGTGGTAGAAAAGATTAACTCACCTCAACCCCAACAGCCAGTGCAGCGCCAGTCAGACACAGGGGTAACCTCAGTACCTAATATAACAGTGATGCGCCACAGCGAGGGGGGTACTGGCGAGGGAACGTCGGTTACTCAGGATGTGGAACAAGGGATACAGCAGGCGCGTGGTGGGGGACAAGGGCTTGATGAATCAGTACGAGAACCGATGGAGGGGGCGTTTGGGGCAGATTTCAGTGGGGTAAAAGTTCATACCGATGCCCAATCTGACCAACTTAATCGTTCAATTCAGGCTCAGGCGTTTACGACGGGGCAGGATATTTTCTTTCGGCAAGGAACTTATGACCCTGGGAGTAAAGGTGGACAGGAGTTGTTGGCCCATGAGTTGACTCATGTGGTGCAGCAGACGGGTGCAGTCCAGAGAAATATTGAGGTAGGGAAAAAAGATACTTCTCAGGAAAAAGAAGTAGATTCTATCTCAAAAGTAGTTACTGAAAATGAACAATCAGGATATACGTCTCCAGGATTGCAGATGCGAGCAGCGCTAGCCTACGGCAACGCCAAGGGCGATCGCAGCAGCGCAACGCGATCGCAGTTGCAAACTTCTTCACTTTCCAGGGCACTTGTTCAACGAAAAGTGGATACTTCGGGTGGGGAATGGGATACAGATAAATATGATTTGATTACTCCGGTAACTCCTGGAGGCTTAAGAGGAGTCGATATTGAATTAAAGTTTAAAGCAGGTAATGATGTTGATGCAGAATTAATTGGACTTACCCAATCTGTTAAATCAATTAAAACTAAAAAGCCTCATTTCATCAATAATGATGCCTTTTATAAAGATAGGTCTATTCAATCTGGTGATGCAATTACTGTTGACAGTAAGACTGGTGAAACCGATGAAGGTAGTATGATCGATAGGGTTAAAGATTATAATAATCCAATCTATCCAGTAGACTCGTTGCCAAGTACATCTTTGGATGACACGAGTACAAGCCCTGGTTGGGGACAACATGGATATCATTATATAGATAAGGCTAAGGCACTTCAGCATAAGGATGCAGTACTAAAAGACACACCCCAATTGGTGAGGTCAGAGAAAGAGTCAGGGCAAATTTTTGAAACTACTGCTTTAGCCACAAAAGGAGTACAATCCGGAACTTATTATGGTTCAGTACGATGGGGATGGCGAACAGACGATCAAGGTAATTTCACTAAAATCCCGCTATCGAAAGTATCCGATGGCGTACCTTCCTCTACATTTATGAAATCTGCAGAAATATGGAATGCCTCAAAATCTTCAACTGGTGCAAATACAGTAGATTTACCGATTGTGGATGTAAAAGTTACAACCGCACCTGTAACCTTAATGCCTCCTGTACCATTGCGAAATATTTCTCTCCCTCTTGGTACGCGAGTCCAGATAATTGAGGAATGGCATCCACCTCTTTTAAATGGAAGAATTAAGGTAATAGATGGAACTCACACCGGAATTACAGGTGAAGTAAGTTATCAAGAATGGGGAAATATCACTGACGAAAGACGATAAGATAAATGGAAAACTACATTGCCATTCTATTGACTATCACTTTAAACTCATCATCTTGTGTAATTCAAGAGAACAATGTTATGCAATCGCAAATTATGCAATCAGAACCGATTGAAACAATTGCTATAAATCTCACTGATGCAGGTTATTCAGGATTATTCCTATCAGGTAGGCATAACTTATCTGATTCCATTTGGCAGAAGGGAGAAAATCGTATTTATTTAGAGCAAATTGTCCAAAGCAGCAATTATTCTGATTTAACCCGTCTTTTGGCTTCCGAGATATTATACGAAAAAGTATCCCATTATCCACCTGAAGAATGGGAGGACAATTTGGCTTACGTCTATGCCCAAGCTTTGGCGATTACTGGCTCCGAAACAGGTGACTTTCAGATATTGGGAAATCAATGGGGTTTCATGTACCATACTGATAAGCAAGGAGTAAAGGATTATGGTACATTAGGCACACACCTAGTAAATACAGGGAAGAAAGCTATTCCTTATTTAACAAAATTATTAGACAATTCAGAAATCATTTTCTATGAGGGCAGCCAGGAAGCCACTCTGGGAAATAGTCTGAGATACCGAGTGAAGGATGCAGCAGCATTCTATATAGGTAAAATCGCAGGTATTCCAGTTAAGTTTTACGAGCAAAATGCTGATAGAGATGCAGAAATTGAGCGGCTAAAAGAAACATTGAAAAAGAATAATTGGCATGAATAAAGCAGAAATATCTGAATCCGATGATTTCCGGGAGTTAGAGAATCAGGTAGAAAAGGGTAATCTTTTCGCTCATACTGTATTGACCGAACAAATCATGCGGATTAATGAAAATGAGTCGTTTATCTATGGGCTGATAGACTATCTCATTCAAAAAGGAATTGTTCAGCCGGATGAATTAAAGGGAGTCGTAGAATCTGTCCGGAAAGAAATTATAGAAAAAAAAGAATTTGCCAGATTGGGAGTTGCCATTCGGGTAGATAGCGATGAGGATAAGAAGCAATCTGTAGTTGTCAATTGTGAGGAAAGACTCCACATTTGTCAAGCTGTTTGCTGTCGGCTGCATTTCGCATTAAGTGTAGAAGAGATTGAAACAGGTAGAATGAAATGGGAGTTAGGTAAACCTTATTATAATCGGCATCACGAAGAGGGATATTGCCATCAAATGAACTTAGACAAAAAGTGTTGTAACATTTATGAAAATCGCCCATCCGTATGTAGAAAATATAGTTGTGCCAACGATAAAAGAATCTGGAAAGATTTTGAAAAAATGGAACTTAATCAGGAATGGATTGAGGAAAATCTAAATAAAAAAGAATTTGGGTTAGTAGAAGTTTTTATGGATAAATCGTAATCTTCTGGAGATTCTCTCAAAACAAACTCCCAAAGCCACACCTAAAGACATGACCTCAAACCAACCCATTTTTGACGCAATAGTCAACTTCTTCACCCAAGACAATTGGTCATTTACTCAAATAAAAAAACAATCAACCTTACGCCTAGCCTTTAAAGGAAAAAACGGAAAATGTGATTGTTATGCCCAAGTCAGAGAAAAAGAAAAACAATTTATCTTTTACTCAGTTTGCCCCACCCAAGTACCAAAAACTAAACGTAGAGTTGTAGGCGAGTTTCTATTAAGAATAAATCATGAGAAAGTTATCGGCGGTTTTGATTTAGACTTTAATAATGGTGAAATCCGCTATAAAACTAGTATTAGTTTTAATAATAAATCCCTTACTTCCGATACTATAAAAGATTTAGTTTATACCAACTTGATGATGATGGAGCGATATCTACCGGGAATTAGATTGGTGATATCTGGCTTTATTTCCCCAGAAGAAGCACTCGCAGAAACAGAAAATCTGGCAGAATGATTCATTACATACAAAAGATCCAAAGAGAAAAAGCGCCTGGGAGTCTGGCCGTGTTTCGACCCCAAGCGCTTTTTCTTATTCCTCACACACACAACTTCATCATACACTATCTTTTCCATTTGTCAAGCATGAGTAAGATTTTGGTCGCCCAGAGGCAGGGTGAAGGATGGCGAGATAAGGATTCTGGTAATTGGCTGAAGATTTTGGTTGCTATCCTTCACCCCGATAAAATTAATGGTTTCGCACTCTACTAATTCCGTCTTTCAAACAGATTTCTTATCAATCTGTTGCTGAAAATAGTTGCGCAAGTTTTCGGCTAATGCCTTAACCTCAACAGCACGATGCAACAATTCTAAATCGATGTTTTTGCGTAAATACAATCGATTGATATCAGCAACGGTGACATTGTTTTCATCTCGATGAATTAATTCTATTCCATCTCCTACTCCCACTTCACCTTCTTTCACTACAGAAAAGTAAATCCCTGACAGATGACTATCTTGAAACCGTTTTACTATGTCTGTGCGTCCAAATTTTATCCCCAGTTTGTAGCAAGGTCTACGAGGTTGTGTTACCATAATTTCGGCTGAACCTATTCGGAAACGATCGCCAATATTAACAGTATCCTCCAATAACCCAGTTGTGGTCAAGTTTTCGCCGAACATTCCCCAAGGTAAATCCATATCGGGTAACTCACCTCGCCAGTAATCGTAATGCTCAACTGGGTAGGCATAAACTGCTTTATCTCTTCCCCCATGTACGGTTAAATCTGCCTGTCTATCTCCATCTAGGTTAAAAAAATGCAGGTTTATCCGCTGAGAAATTGGCTCTTTAAAAATTCCCGTTGCCACAGTTTTTCCTTGCCAGGTAACTTCCCGGGGTAATCCAATATTGAGAGATACAAGTTTCATGATATCCTTTTAGCGATCCCGTTCCTGCATTGTTCGCACTACATCAGTCACAACTTTTCTGGGCAAAAATCGAATTATGTTAGCAGCAATCCAGTTAAATAAACCATGAATTGCCACAACTTGTCCTTTCTCCATCGCTTTGTAAGCATATTTAGCTACATCTTCTGCTGTCGGTAATTTCCGCCCTTTAACTAACCTTGATTCTTCCATTGCTGAAGCTTGTTGAAAACCCGATTCTGTTGCACCAGGGCAAAGGGCGGTGACTGTAACTCCAGTACTTTCTAGTTCATTAGCAATTGCTTCTGAAAAGGATAATACATAGGCTTTTGTAGCATAATAAACGGCCATTAAAGGACCTGGTTGAAATGCGGCTGTTGAAGCAACATTGACTATTTTCCCTCGTCTTCGTTCAACCATTCCCTTTAAGAATAATTTAGTCATTTGGGTTAAGGCAACCATATTGACTTGCATCATATCTGCTTCTTTTTCCCAATTAGTATTGACAAATTCGCCAAAATCTCCGAAGCCAGCGTTATTGATTAATACATCAATTTGTATTTGATCTTTTTCCAGATCATTGAATATTTGAACTGCTATATTGGGTTGAGAGAGATCTTTGCCTAATACTTTAACAATGACTTGGTAGTTTTGTTCAAAATTTCTTTTAATTTCATTTAGCTTATTCTCATTTCTTGCCACCAATACTAGATTATCTCCGTCTTGAGCAAATAACTTTGCCAATTCGTACCCAATCCCGCCGGATGCGCCTGTGATTAATACTGTCTTAGGCATCTTGACACCTCTGCTTTGCTAGATAGATTCTATTTTAGCTGGAATTTAGTTTTAGAGGTTATTTTTCTGTGGTGGTGTGACAGGGCTAAAATTGTCCATGTTATGTAAACACGAAGGCACGAAGACACGCAGGAAGAGGAATGAATGGTAGTGAGTTAATATTTTGGTGGGGGTGCAATAATCAATAACCAATTGTTTTTGTGAGGTTATACTGGGATTACTTTATGCTTTTTAGCAATATTTATGACTTTTTCCATGTCGGGTGGTAAGCTTTTGATTTCACTATTTTAGGATCGGTAGTAGGGTGTGTTAAGTAACGCACCCTACTGATGCCTAGCAAATACTCAGTCGCTGAAATATTCGGAGTTAGTTAAAAAACAGGGTTTAACTACTTAATTTAGCAACTCCAAAGGTAGCATTGAATTTGCGACACCAAATAGCAGCCGATTTATAGTCATCCACTTTTATATTATCAGGGATGGGGTAACTTTGAGCGCCAGTAAATTTTGCTAAGGGAGCGACAATCGCGTAATCTCCTTCTTTAAGGGAGTAAGCTGGCGGTTTTGTCGAACCGAGTATGTCATCAGAGCGATGTAGAATAATAACAAGATCCGGTCCTTGCTCTGAGGTTTTAAATGCTCGATCCAATTCTAAATAAGATTTGCCATTTTTGGTGACAATCTTAACAGCGCCTTCCGTCGGTTGTTCCCCAGCAACAAATGTACCTGATTTAACTATATTCGATGGAGATGCAGGAGTATCTTGGGTTTGAGCGACAGCACTAGGAGAAGCGGTTACAGGAGAAGTGTCAGTAGGTTGATTTACCGATGCTCCTTTTTGACAACTAATTGTCAATAAGTAAACTAACCCAAGCAATAATATATGTTTCAGATTCATCGTTTTATTCTCTCCGATCTTCATTTCACGAATAACACCATTGTCGGTATTATGTCTATAGCCATTATGACTCGTAGATAGTATGTCAATATGATGTATTCATAAATAATTTATGGGTAAAAGCTGAGAGTTAGACTACAATACTTTCAGGTATTTTTCAGGAAATACTAAGGTAGAAAGACTTATTTGTTTCTTTGTCTGCTGGTTTATATTAAGTAATTAGTAAAAATACTTCAGATTTATAGCAGATTGCAGGTTTATGAAGTACACCCGGTTTCTTTGAGAAACCGGGTTTCTCTGTACCTCACTCACCTGCCAAGGGCTATAATCAGCTATTCAACCGTGACAGATTTAGCCAAATTCCTCGGTTGATCCACATCTAAACCACGCCGCGCCGCTATATGATATGCTAATAACTGTAACGGAATTACAGTTAAAATTGGTGAAAGTAATTCATCCACCACAGGTACTGGCAAAAGATTATCAAATACATGGGCAGCCTCTTCATCATTCATCGGCGTTACCCCAATTAACCTGGCATCTCGTGCCTTAGCTTCCTGGGCATTAGAAAGCACCTTTTCATACACCATTCCTGGCATTGCGATCGCAACTACTGGCACTTTAGCATCCAATAGCGCAATTGGTCCATGTTTCATCTCACCTGCCGGATAACCTTCGGCATGAATATAACTAATTTCCTTCAGTTTCAGCGCCCCCTCTAAAGCAATCGGAAAATTAATCCCCCTGCCAATAAAAATGAAATCTTGAGTTTCCGAGAAATCATGGGCTAACTCTTCGATATACCTTTCTTGACTCTCCAAAACTATCTCTATTTGGGCAGGTAATTGCCGCAGCCCAGTAATAATTTCGGCAATTTTCGATAATGGTAATGTTTTTCGTCGATAGGCTAAATCCAATGCCAAACAGTAAAATGCCACTAGTTGAGTAACAAAAGTTTTCGTAGCCGCCACACCAATTTCAATCCCAGCATGAGTCTCAATAATATGAGGCACTAAATGGGCTAGAGAGCTTTCTGCACGATTAGTAATTCCTAATAGTTTAACCTCATATTCCGCACCCAAATCTATCCGCCGCTGTCTTTCCATTTCCAGCGCCGCCAAAGTATCAGCGGTTTCTCCAGATTGAGTTACCCCAATAGTTAGAGTGTTTTTCATTAACGGTGATGGTGCATAGCGAAACTCAGAAGCATATTGCACCATTGTGGGAATTCCTGCTAATTGCTCTAACAAATATTTCCCTACCAAACTTGCGTGCCAACTCGTACCGCAAGCTAATATCTGAATCTGTTCTAAGTTGGCGTACAAAGAATCAGGAATTCCTAGCTTAATGGGTGGCTGATTTGCAGCGGATGAGCTACTGGTAGCCTTGGAGATGGGAGGAGAAGAAACGGATGGATTATTCCTTTTTTCTCCTAATTTTCCTCCCACATCCGTCACCCCATCCGCTGCTAAATCCGTTACCCCATCCGTTACATCCGTTAACCCATCCGCTGCTAAATCCGTCACCTCATCCCTTACATCCGTTACCCCATCCGCTGCTAAATCCGCTACCACGCCGCTACCATCAAAATGCCAATCATCATTAATATAATTTTCCAAACAACTCCGTACTACCCCAGGTTGCTCATAAATTTCTTTGAGCATAAAATGGCGAAATCCTTGCTTTTCCACTTGCACTGGATTCCAATTTAGAGTACGAGGAAATTTCTTGAGTCTATCCCCGCCAAAATTATAAACCTCTACACCCAGAGGAGTAAGTCTAGCTAATTCCCCATTTTCTAGATTTAAAACAGCACTAGTATGAGGCACAATTGCAGGGGTATCTGAAGCACAGAAAAATTCCCCTTGTCCAAAACCGATAATTAAAGGAGCCTGTTGTCTTGCTACAATTAGTTCATCGGGATAATCTGCACAAATAACTGCGATCGCAAATGCTCCTTTTAGTCTATTTACAGTTTGTCTTACTGCTTCTAAGAGGGGAGTGGGGAGTGGGTTTTTTGGAGTAGGGAGATTTTGTAAAAATTCGGCAATTAGGTGGGGGATAACTTCAGTATCAGTATCGGAAGAGAATTCATGTCCCCGTTTTTGCAATTCTTCCCGCAATTGGCGATAGTTTTCAATAATACCATTCTGCACCACCGCTACTCGCCTACGGGTATCCGTATGGGGGTGCGCATTATATTCTTCTGGCTTACCGTGAGTTGCCCAACGGGTATGCCCAATCCCAATTTGTGCAGGATTAGCAATTTCTTCCAGCTTTTGCCGCAAATTATAGAGTTTACCCTTGGCACGAATGGAGTGGATATCTCCTTCCCAGATAGTCGCAACTCCAGCAGAATCATAGCCCCGGTATTCGAGCTTCTCTAACCCCGCCATTAAAATATCTGTAGCCGCTTGAGTACCGATATAGCCAACTATGCCACACATTTGACAGTTCACTCCTAGTGCTTTGACGAGCTTTTCGCATCTTTGATTAAGGCTAATGGGCAATCCTCATCACGTCAAGTGCTAAGGTGATTTGCGATCGCTACGCCTCTAATTGCCAATTGACTGGACAAAGGTGGACAAAGCATACATATAACCATCCTTGCGGTGAATTGCTTTACAGTATTTGTGACGCACCGGGCTAACCTTGCCTTTTGTTGAAACCAGCTCAAAAACTCCACTTGCTCGTACAATTAGTCTACCAACATGAATACCTGCAAATTTCCCTGTGGGCAGGGTTGCTTGTACCATGTCGCCAGTTTTGAAACCAAAAAATGTCTGACACCGCGTTTTATGTTTAATCGGAAAGCCATATTTATTTGTCGTACACATCTGACGACTTCCCCACCCTTTAGCTTTAATCAATAAAGGCTTTGAAGTCAAGATTTGTAAGCTTGACACTACTCCCACACAGGCTGCATCTAACCAATGAGTTTTCGGTAGTTCTAATCGAGTACGATTGTATTTTGTTCGACCACCTGTCCCGGTTTCAACGGGTAAGCCTATTTCTTTCAATCTGTTGAATAATGCCCAACGAGTAGCATTTACTGCTGCTGCATCTTTTAATGGTTGTTTGGCTTGTTTCAAGATACGTGATAGTACTTCAGTCTTTTTGGCAAGAAAATCTCTAATATCCCTAGAACCTTTAGCTTGATTGCATTGATGACAGGCAAGGGTTAGATTGGAGACGCGATTGGTTCCACCTTTTGATTTTGGCTGAATATGATCTATTTCTAGAGGTAAGTTTTCTACACCACAGTAGGCACATTTTCTACCCCATTTTGAGAGCAAATATTCTCTAATCTCATACCCAGCTAGTTCTCCTTGTTGGTACTCAATCCCCGATCTCTCTGGATTTGACATGGCTTGGGTGTCAAACTTAACTAATTCCTGAGATATCCCTGTAATAGGAACATACCGACATATACGTTTAACCCAAGTCATAATATTTTCGATTCGAGATTCAAGACTTGGCGGTAACCATCCTAATTTTCGAGTACGGTTTAAAAACCGAGGTTGACGATACCTGGTTTTCCGATTTCTCCGATGACGACGAATAGCACGACGGGATTCTAAGTCATGCTTAATTTCTTCTCCTCTGTGGGTTAATTCCGCACCCCAAATTACTTGGTTATCCTGAATAATGGCTAATCCGGTAACTTGAGAACCTGGATCAATTTTTAATTGATGAGGCTGTGTTTTGGGGTGAGATATTTTGTGCTTCAGGATAATTGTAAATGGGTAACGTCGATAGATAGCGGCTTTACCCTGTTTTAACAATCGCCTTGCTTGTCCCGGTGGTATTGGGTTAAGCTGTTGGTAATTAGTATCGAGAACAAAGACGAAATTAGACATGAATGTCCTCCCTTTCGGGGTAATGTTTTCCGCGCCAATGTTTTCAGGGCTTTTTAGGTCAATTACACTTCCTCGGGCCAAATACAGATGTTTAATAATTGACGACAGAGCTACAGGCTGGAAAGCACCTGTAGGTGTCATCACCCTAAAAACGTAGTTTTTTACGCTTGGCTGGCTATCTCTATACTGTTTGAACTGGTTGTCCAGTTTTGTCCAGTGTTTGGTGGATAGCGACTATAATCGATAGATAACACAGCAAGCCATCGCCCACAATACCTAAGCTGTCAAGCAGCTAATTTGTATAAATGAGGCAGGCAAGATGCCCGCTCTACAATGGAATTATCTGACTAAAAATGCTGAAATCCCCGTGTTATAGTCAGGATCTCATCCCCAAAAACTCCACTACTATCTCTTAACAAAACCTCCTCCCCATCCGTAATATAACCAATAACCGCTGCCCCCTCACCTAACTCTTGTACTAGGAATTGAGCCAATTCATTGGGTAAACATAAAACTAATTCAAAATCTTCACCACCATACAAAACCCAATCCCAAACCTCCTGCGGTGAAACTAACTGATTTAATGAAGGTGGCAGAGGAATCTGCGATCGCTCAATTATAGCCCCAACCTTACTCGCACGACAAATTTGTGCGATCGCATCTGCTAAACCATCGCTGCTATCCATACCGGAAATGGGGAATGGTCCAGCGGATGCCATATCGGAATGCTCCAGGGGATGCCATATCGGAATGTTAAATTTTGACTTTAATAAAGGTAAAATATCAAGTCTAGGTTTAGGGCGTTGATGAGCTTGAATTAAAAATAATCGTTCCGCTTCATTGAGAGATTTGCCTAATGCCGGATTAAGTAATAATTCCAATCCTGCCCGTGAAGCACCATGAAAGCCAGTAACCATAATAACATCACCAACTTTTGCCGTTGAGCGACGGATAGTATAGTGGGGAAAAACTTGACCAAAAGCAGTAATAGAAATAGTAATAATAGGTGAACGACAAATATCACCACCGACGATAGGAGTATTATACCGATCTAAGCATTGAGTCATGCCTTGATATAATTTTTCAACCCAAGAAACGGGTAAATCGCTTCGTAGACTTAAACCCACAGTAATACCTAAAGGAGATGCACCCATTGCTGCTAAATCAGATAAATTAGCAGCAACAGATCGCCAACCGACATCGTAGGGAGTAGTAGTGCGATCGCTAAAATGCACCCCATCGACTAAAACATCTGTAGTTACCACCAGAGATTTACCCGCATCTGGCGACGGAATTACTGCCCCATCATCACCAATAATATCTTGTGGACAGAAACGCTGTACTATTTTTAGGAGTCCTTGTTCTCCAATATCTTTAATTAAACTTTCTTCAACCTTCATACTTCATACTTCATACTTCATACTTCATCCTTCATACTTCATACTTCATACTTCATACTTCATACTTCATACTTCATACTTCATACTTCAACCTTCATCCTTTTTCCAGAATACGCCCATGTAGTTTAGGAAAGCGATAAAATGTATCACCATCTGGATCTACTTCGGGAATAGCAGCAAACATTTTGACTTGTCTATCTAAATACTTTCGCGCATCTTCCACATCCACACGCGACGCTGCTGTTAGCTGAATTAAAGAAATACAACTTGATTGTTCTTCCAGAAGCCGATAGAAAGCATCATCTAACTGCTGCTTCGTAAAGGCATTTTCCAAATTCTGCTGAGGATTTTTGGGAACACCTCGCAATAATACAACCCCTAGAACAATTAGTGTAATTACCAATAGTAAGTCAATAATGGGCATATCTTTCCGTTGAATGAAGTAGATCTCAGAAACCCTGAAATAGATCTCAGAAACCCTGAAATAGATCTCAGAAACCGGGTTTCTTTTTACTGAAACAACCCGGTTTCTTTGTACCTAAATAACCTAAAGATGGCGATAATTCTACCCTTGATTAGCGACTAGCGGCTGAACCAAATTATCAGCACCTTCAACGACGGTAGCCGACTCAATAATATCACCCACTTCAAGTTTACCCAGGATATCCTTGCCATCTACAATATAGCCAAATACGGCATAATTGCCATCCATCAAATTAAAGCCAGCAGGTGTTATTTCCTTATCAAACTGGAAGAAAAAGAACTGAGAAGATCCCCCATTTACATCAGTAGCTGGATGTCCCATACCGACAGCACCATAAGCAGAGAAAGGCAATACGGGAATGTCTAAATAAAGTCCCGCCTCCTCAAAAGTAATACCATAGATCGGCTCTGGATCGCCTTTGACCAATATTTCCAAAGGAATAGTGCGATACTCATTAGTATCCGGATCGATAAAACCAACTTGCGCCCCTGGTGGATCGCCAGTTTGGACGACAAAATTATCCTCTGCACGGGTAATTGGAAACCCATCATAGAAACCCCGCTGCACCAAATCAACAAAATTTCCGGCAGTAACAGGGGCGCTGTAACCATCAACAACCACAGTGATATTGCCTTTATTTGTCACAAATTCAACTTTGGCACGACCCTTAAGTTGTGGTAGATTACTATATTCTGAGGGTACTTCAAAGGGAAACTCTTGCACCATCATCTGTTCGAGTTCTCCTACTTGATCGAGTAATATCTCCCGTTCAAGTAATATCCGATCCCGATCCTTAACTTCCACCGCAGCGCGGATTGTAGCAATACCATCCTTCATCTGGGTAATTAAGGCTTCTGCTTGCAGTTTTTGATCGTCGGGTATCTCAGCAAGAAGTTGAGCGCTTTGAATACTCAATACTGTAGAGGCTTTGGAGATATCCCTACTAACGGTACTCCACCGCTGACGGCGCATTTGTAGCTCTACCTCTTCAAGAGAGGCTTGTATATCCCGCACTTGCTGGTTGTCAATCGGTAGCGCATACCGTAATAGCGCTGCCTCATCTGTAATTGGATCTCCCTGCGCTAATTGACTATTACGGGCTGGTTGACTAGCACCAAAGTTCCACCAAGCCCCAGAAAGGGTTACTGAAAGGGAAACCAATATTACTGCCAAGAGGCTAGTTTTAGCCAAACGCTTGTACCAATCGAGCTTTAGAATTTTTGAAAGTCTCATAAAACCTATTGCCAAATCCTTCAAACCATTAGGATTTAGACTTATCCCCAGGGTGTAAAACGTCATCTATCATCTTGCCACGATTGGGTTCCGGATTAGAGGTTCCGGATTAGAGGTTAGGGGTTAGGGGTTAGAGGTTAGGGGTTAGAGGTTAGGGGTTAGGGGTTAGAGGTTAGGGG
>NZ_JAMZMM010000701.1 GCF_024178385.1 Limnofasciculus baicalensis BBK-W-15
AGGGAATTCAGGCTATGTGGCAAAAGCGCTGGGAGGAATTGGCACAGGCAAGTGCTTAGGAAAGGGGAGTAGGGATAATTTTTGGGGAAAAAGAATTGATAAAGTTATTGAGGTATTTCCCATATCCAGAGAGGTTTTCAGCCCATTTAGCGATGGAAAACTGTTTAAGTACCATTAGTCCATTTTAATGGACTTAAGCTATTAGACAGAGAATTTATTCTCTGGCAGTTAGGAGGCTGATTGCAACTGGTGCAAGTTATCAGTTAAAACCAGGTTTGGCAGCTAGAGTCACTACAACCAACTTAAGATTCCCTTATCCCCATCTAATTCAACAAGTTGTCCGACCGGAAGCGCTGCATTTGCACCATCATGACCGAAAGGCAAATCGCTGATAATCGGAATACCCAAATCGGCCAAGCGATCGCGCAATACTTCTTCTATTGTCCAACTTGCTATACCAGATGGAGCTTCACAGCGACTAAAACGTCCCAAAGCAATACCGCAAACACCTTTAAATGCTCCACTCATCCGCCACTGAGTTAGCATTCGATCGATCCGATAAGGTGCTTCTGTGACATCTTCTAATGCGAGGATTGTGCCATCTAGCGGGGGTTGTATTGGTGTCCCTAATAAATGAGTAGCCACAGTAAGATTTGCAGGTAATAACCTACCACTAACTTTCCCACCACCCCAACCAACGCCAGTCAAAGGAGCAAGATTCCGTCCTTCCACAGAGTCAAATAATCGATTAATCGACCATTCTGGTTCAGCCGCTATAGTAGTCAATACTGGTCCATGAATCCCACAAATACCTGAATCATAAAGACTCCACAGCAAATTGGTAATATCAGAAAAACCAATTAACCATTTAGGGTGTTGACTTTCCCATGTCCAATTTTCCAGGAGTCGGGCACTACCATAGCCACCTCTGGTGCAGAGAATACCTCTATAATCTGGATTATGCCAAGCAGAGGCTAATTGGTGGCGGCGTGAGGAATCTGAACCTGCTAAGTAGCCATCTCTAGCATCCCAAGTATCTGACAGTTGAACATTGTAACCGCGCGATCGCCAAATTTCTATACCCTTTTGGAATACCTCCAATTCTCGAATAGCACCACTGGGAGTCACTACTTGAAGTAAATCACCTGGTTGTAGCGGTGGCGGTAATTGGCATGGAGGTAAGGGAATTTCGGTCATTTGTTGTTGGTTGTTTATAGAGATTCTATCTCCGCCATTCCCCACTCCCCATTCCCCAATCCCCAAAAGGAGCAGGGGAGCAGGGGGAGGAGGGCAGGGCTGTTTCATGCTCAAATTTTACGACAGATTGAAATCTGTCGCTACACAGACAAAACCTGCCTTCG
>NZ_JAMZMM010000268.1 GCF_024178385.1 Limnofasciculus baicalensis BBK-W-15
TCACGCCAATTTGAGTACAAATATGGCGTGAGGCTTCCGGCGAAGAAAGCTAAATAAATACCGATTAAAAGTCCAGGCGATTTCAACGAAATCGCCTGGGGTGTTTAACCCTGTCGAGAGGATGTTTCCTCGCGATCGCCAGAGTCTACTTTAGCTGGTTCCGTGGTAGCAAATTCCTGGGATTCAGGTAGTTTAGGCTTCTTCACTGTTTGCTCTATCTGTTCTGCTTCGCGCTTAAACTCGCTTTCAAACTCTTTCGATGCGTCTTGAAAACCACGAATAGCCTTTCCCAGACTTCGACCGACTTCCGGTAACTTCTTGGGACCGAATACCAATAGAGCAATGACTAAAATCACTGCCATTTCCGGCAAGCCAATACCAAAAACGTTCACCTAATCACCTCCTGCACTATGTCCGTTGCTACTCCCATCTTCCGATACTAGGCACTATCTCTAGCTCTCGATCGCTAGATGGTGCAATCTCCTTGCTCCACGCGCTAGGCTAGCGTCTAGTTCTCGCGATCGCGCCGGAGCCAATTTATTTAACCATACCACTGATTTTATCGCTATTACCAGTAACCAGAACCCCATAGAGCAATTTACCTCCAAAACTTCAGTCTTGAAGGTAAATTAAGGTTTTGTCTGGGTTCCTGAAAAAATGAGACTAACCTGAGTTAGACGTGGGACGCTTCTCAAGGAAAGAATTCGGGTTTTCGACTCCGACGATCGAAACCAAATTAAGGCTTCCAGCTTATATCGAGATCAGATGGACTAGATTGATGATTTGATTTTGATTTTGATTTTACCAACCCACTTGAATGCCATCAATTAAGATTGTGGAGTTGTATAGCTGCAAAATAATCAGCAAGAAAACGAAAAAGAGCAGCATGAATACCGCCATTAGGGTTGTAGTTCCCCAGCCGGGAGCCACTTTACCATACTCAGAGTTCAGGGGTTTGAGAATATCTCCTAGCCACGTCCGTTGTGCCATAGATCGCCTATAAATAGTTTGAATTGTGAGCATTCTATCATTGATCGCAAACAAATTATCGTATTTTTGGTTCCCTCTCCTCCATAAAGTGCCTTCAAAGGACGGGTAAGGTGGTAAGGTCTGAATTAACCTGGGTCGAGAAGAAGCTAGTCTAAGTCTCGGTAAATCTATGTATTTTGGCAACTGCTATCAACCCCTGTGGACAGGTTGGGTGCTAGAATAAAATAACCATCCATACTTACACCATGGAACCCTCAACAGTTATCACTATTTCTATCGCAGCCGTTGTTTTGGCCATCACTGGCTTCTCAATCTACACGGCATTTGGTCCACCGTCTGCTCAATTGAGCGATCCCTTTGAAGATCACGAAGACTAAGCATTTAGCCACTAACACATCAGATCTACGTCGCCACATGGGCGGCGGGTATATTCTATTTTCAATTTTCCTGACACTAACCGCTCCGAAAAACCGATACAGAACTAGTTAAAACTAGGCAAAATAAAAACTCATGATGCTAAACAAGCGTTACCACCTGTTGAATTCTAGTCAGATCATGCACCGCGCTGAGGAGTTAGTTAGCTCTGCATCAAATCGCTATCGGATTACCGTACAAGTAGCAAATCGAGCCAAGCGCCGTCGCTACGAAGACTTTGAAAATCTTGACGATCCGATGATGAAGCCAGTCCTGCGAGCTATTATCGAAATGTCAGATGAAATGAGCCAACCAGAAATTATTGGGGATTAAAGAGAATGGGGAGTGGGGGTTCTGATGTCTAAATGGAGCAACGGGATACGATACAACAGAAATATCCGCGCACTCCTCCGTTTAGCTCTTGCGACATTAACTGGTTTAGGGTTGTTTCTGGGGGGAGGCAATATTACAAATTCAGGGTTATGGCATGGGATTAACTCAAAAGCAGTAACGGCTCAAGTCCTTTCACCCCAAGATGTTTGGCGGGAAGTTTACCGAAGGTTACCCGATTTACCTTTAGAGAATCAATATATTAGTCAGGAAACTGGTGAAGTGGCATCAAATGATACCCTGATAAGTCGCTTGATTCGCTATCACATCTACGTGAAAAACCGTCCTCCCTCTTACCGTTTTGATTGGAAGCAAACCCTGGGTGATTATCTGGGAGTGAATGACTACCTGGTGGAATCGAAATATCCTGGTAGTAGTACTTTACGGCAAAATCCCATGGAGGGCGATCGCGCCGCTATTCAAAACCTGAGTCGTGTGGAGCGGAATGCTCTGGTAGATGTTTTAGCAAGTCTTTTCAATCCTAATAGCCCAGAAACCGAACCACCGACACCGAGAGAATCCTCCTCACCCTTATTGACTCCCAAACCCACTGCTACGCCGAGGCTTCCTCAACCCGGAGATGCTGAATTGCTCAAACCTTGAATAAAGTTAAAAGGATCAAGGCTGAAGGATGAAGGATGAAGGCTGAAAGAATAGCATTGGCGATAGGTTAATGTCGTCAAAAATTTGTCAATAAGCAATTATGCTTAATCTTTTAAATTTTTTCATACTTCATCCTTCATACTTAACCATGGAACGTATTCTTAAAAATGGACTGGGTTGGCGTTTAGGTTGGAATCCTCAAGGGACAGACTATCGCGGGTTGGTGGGTACAGATAATTGGGCAATTGAACTTACTGGCGATGAGCTAGATGACTTTTGCCGCTTGTTAATACACCTTGCTCAAACCATGCTCGATATCGCTGGGGAGTTGATGGATGAGGAGAAAATTAGCTGTGAAGCGGAAAGCGACTTGATTTGGATGGAAGTAGAAGGCTATCCTCATGCCTATTCCCTACGTTTGATCTTGAATCGGGGACGGCGCTGTGAGGGAAGTTGGCAAAGTGAAGCGGTTCCGAGTTTGGTCCAAGCAGCTCAGTCACTTAAAGTATTTTAACTAATTGTTTTTATAATAAAATAGCCTGAAAACCCCGTGACTAAAGTCCTCTGATGTACGCGCTTCGCGTTCCCGAGAGCGGAGCGTTCCGAAGGAAAGGGTAAGGCATTTGCAGAATTCATTCTGAAGGGCTATAATAAATAGGTCAGTATAAGACGTAAAAACCTACCCCCGGACTGGGGGAAAGTCTACGCCCGATGAGCCAGTTGTCAGACTGGGATAGCAGACCGCCCTTGTGGTAAAAGGATTGCGCACGGGAACCTGATTTATCAGGATATTAAGGCTGCGAAGTCTTAAGAATCCCCGTGTCTTTAGACCGGGGAGTGTCAATAAAATCCTGTGGTATGCTAGTATAGGTTCATCGGGGCGTAGCGCAGCTTGGTAGCGCACTACTTTGGGGTAGTAGGGGTCGTGGGTTCAAATCCCGCCGCTCCGATAACTAAAAAAAGCCAGAACTCTGTGGTGGAAAACAGTTTAAGCATAATATTCACGAAAAAAAATCTGTAAATATTATGCTTAAACTGTTTTTACGAAAAATTAGGTGGGGAAAAATTCCGGGTATTCCCCCCATAGGAAAATCTCGGCAACTATAAGCCGCAGCCTCCAAAAGGAAAAGGCTTAGGCATTTCTGCCTAAGCCTTTTCCTTTTATTTAGTTGCCTAAACTAGTGGATTAGTAGCGTCCACGGTTACCGCCAGTGCGGGCACCACCGCCACCGCCACCGCCTCGGTTTCCACCAAAAGAACCTCTGTCTTCACGAGGCTTGGCTTTATTAACTTTTAGATCGCGACCCATCCATTCCGCACCATCAAGTGCTTCAATGGCTGCCGTTTCTTCGGCTTCCGTGCCCATTTCGACGAAAGCAAAGCCACGCAGACGACCTGTTTCACGATCAGTGGGTAACTGAACCCGCTTTACGGTTCCGTATTCTGCGAAAACTGCACTGAGGTCATCTTGCACGACCTCGTAGGATAAGTTACCTACATAAATTGACATAGATTGTCTCCTAAATCAGGGGTGTGTAGAGAGTGAGATTTCGGAGAGAAGCTTGCCAAGACCAAAAGGGAAATGCCTATCAATACTAGAAACAAACGTTGTAACCGAATTAATTCTCCCCTAACAGGATAGCACAGTATTCATTTTGTGACAGACAAGAGGTGAAAATATTTTTTACCGAATCTGGCTCAGAAGCGTATTGGCTATTTTGGCGACTAACAGCCCCCACTATCCCCTTGAGGTTAGTAGGGTGTGTTAGCGCCGCAACGCACCATCGCGAACGGCGACTAATCACTAGATTGGTTGGGTAAGTCTTGAACTGGATCGGGCTATCGATCGACTTGGGCAATAATTTGAGATTTCTGCTAGTACAGATGCACTGAAAAAATCCAGTTTAAAATTCACGCCTTGAGAATATTAAAATCGCGATCGCTAAAAGCAATATAGTATAGACGAGAGCGTATACTGTATGACCCAATAGGATCTGTGGGTCAGGTAATAAACCATAAACAGCTTCATTTTTTAAATTCAGGCGCGATAAATCTGGCAAAAGTAAATAAATCCCTTGAGTCAGGATTTCAACGCTTGAGTTTTTGCTCAACTTACCCAAGGCCAATAAATCGCGACTCAAGTGTCCCATGAGATAGACACCAAAGGTGAGGAGTGTTGCTAAGATTGAGCTAGTAAAAACGCCAAACATCAGCGCTACTCCTGTAATCAAACAAAGTTCTAAAAATAGAAAAATAGTTGATACCAGGATGCTACCCGCCGGGTAGTCAATCTTGCTGAAACTGAGCAGAATCAAATAAATTCCCGTTAGCGCAATAATGAGGACACCTAAAACACCTAATAGTCCCAAATATTTGCCAATAATAAATTCGGCACGGGAAAGAGGCTTGGGAATTAAGACTAATACAGTACGTCTATCGATTTCTTTGTTAATTAAGCCAGTACCGACAAATACAGCCACGAGTACAGATAATACACTAATTCCTGCCAATCCCAAATCGATAAATATTTTATCTTCCGTGGTGGCGGCGACTTCAGGGAGGAGACGTAAGGAAATTATCAACAGGAGGGCGAAAAAGCCAATAATGTATAAGACGCGATCGCGAATCACTTCTCGAAACCCATTCGATGCGATCGCCCAAATTCTACCAAAGCTTTGGGTTTGCATATTTGTTATTTGTCACTAGTTATTTGTTATTTGTCACTAGTTATTTGTCATTTTCACTAGTTATTATTTGCCAATAAACGGCTAATTGCTAATTGTAACCTGTGAAATTCTGGGTTTCTGCTAATAGCTAATGGACATTAACTATTAGCATCCCAAAAAAGCACTCCTAGCAACTTACTCATCAGTTCATGGCAACAATGGGTTGGTCAATACTCCATCCTTTTGGTAGTTCGCATTTTACCTTTCCTGATAAGATAGTACCAGTATTCGTTGGTCTATTTACTGGAGTAATATTACAAGATTTGGTGATAGAATGAGGCGCAGATTGGGAACGGGGTCCTTGCCAAATTGCTTGGAGTTCTAAGTTATACCCATTCCCCTCTGTTTCAATTGCATGTCCTGCTTGCCACAGGTTATCTTCTTTAATCTTTTCTGAGGCAATTTCCGTCTTAGCTTGGTTAGCGATTTTACCGATCAACTGTTCCCTTTCCTGTGGTAAAAGATTGCGCTCAATCTGTGACCAAGGCTTATTATTTAGCTGATTTTCTAACAAAGATGCCATCTGATTTACAATCAGTAGTCCTCTAGGTTGGATGCAGCTTTCTTTGGGGATTTTATCATTATTGGTACATTTTGTTTCGTTGATTTTGATACCAAAAGGTGATTTTGAGTTGATTGTCTTTAAGAAATTGGCAGGTATATTGTTGGGATATTCTACTTGAACAACGAAAGCACTTTGGCTGAAATTATCAGCTAAGATACTGGGGTATTCAACTAGCCAACTTTGCAGGACAAAATAGAATTGGAACCAACAACTTAATAGGAGTTGGCTGGATATCAAAATAGCTAGATTTTTCCGCTTTCCTTGTGGCGGAATTTTTAGCTTTAAATCCTCTCCCAAACAGGCTGGCAATAGACCAATGACAGCCGAAATCAAAGGCCAAACTACTAAAGCCTTTGGGGATAATTCTCCCGTAACGATACCAAATAAATAGAAACTGGTAACTGCCCCAGTAATCCAGATACTCAAAGGTACATCACCAATTCTCAGAGATTTCTTAGCACTGGTTGCCCAATGGATACCAAGAATTACAAAAATCCAACCCAAATTATATAGCAAAAATTCGGCTATGCTAGTTGCAGGAACTGACATAATCCAAGAAAATAAACCAAGTAGAATCAGGGTTTGCCAGGAAAATGCGTTTTCAGGAATCAAGAAACTCACCAGCGAATTAACGCTACTGAATATTCTATTGTAGAGATCTGTGAGTAATTTAATCATAGTGAAAAAGTAAAAGCATTGAACTGAAGGAAACGCAGAAGTAAAAGGAGCAAAATAGCACTATAGCTATAAGCATTAGCGAGGAGAACTGCTAAAGCAGGATTTGGCTGTTGTCGGACTACAACCGGATCATGTCGATTGATTAAGCCAGGTCGCTTCCGGGACTCTTTGGGCGATAGAGTTGCCTGAAAAAGAGTATTTTCTAGAGCAAATTCGATTAATTGAAGTCCAATTAGTTTAATTAGGAAAGTTCCAAAAAAAATGACAACTCCAACAGAAACAATCGTAGTATGCCATTCTGTTGGGAGGGAACCAATGGGGCGATCGAAAAAGATATAACTCAGTAGCTGGGTTTTTAATGCCTGGGGTAGGAAGTCCTGAAATGCAAAAAAACTCGACCACCCTACACCTGCGGCAAGTAAATTCATTGACATGGCATATTCAACACTAGTTTGGCGACTGATTCTGAGCTTGCGGTACAAGACTCTAGCTTCTAGCGCAATCGCAACTAGGAGGAATATGAATTGAAACAAAATCATTTCTATGGGCAAAACTAATTTTTCCATTGGTTGTTGGTTGTTGGTTGTTGGTTGTTAGTTGTTAGTTGTTAGTTGTTAGTTACACAATAGGTGTCTCGTCTGTGGTAGTTGTTGGTTGTACAACAGGTGTCTCGCCTGTGACAGTTGTTGGTGGCAGAACAGGCCTCTCGCCTGTGACAAAGGACAAATGACAAGATCTTGACACTTTTTCTTATACTATATAGGCTTGCACAACAGAGTGAAAGTTATTCTGAAGCATTGGGAATCCAAGGATTGAGTTTCAAGGAAAACAGATGACAAGGACTGGTATTGGTATTCGCACGGCAACTGAGCGTTCTGAGCGACTCATCGGTCAGATTCACGTTTACGATGGCGCGGGGAAAGGAAAGTCTCAAGCAGCATTGGGTGTTGTGTTGCGTTCGATTGGGCTGGGGATTCACGCCGCCGAGTTTAGTCGCGTGTTGTTGCTGCGGTTTCTCAAAGGACCAGGACGGAATTATGATGAAGATGCTGCCATTGAAGCGTTGCGTCTGGGTTTTCCCCATTTAATCGATCAAGTGCGGACGGGAAGGAGTGATTTTTTTACCAAAGAGGAAATTACTCGTTTTGATGGGCTGGAGGCGCAACGGGGTTGGGATGTGGCAAAAGGCGCGATCGCCTCTAACCTATATTCGGTTATTGTCTTAGATGAGCTTAACCCTCTCCTAGATTTGGGACTGCTGGAAGTCGATGAAGTGGTTCGTACTTTGAAAAATAAGCCGGAACCTATAGAAATTATAGTTACTGGACGGGGAACTCCTCAAGCTTTGTTAGATATCGCCGATTTGCATACCGAATCTGTCCCTCACGATCATCCAGTATCGAGGGAACAGGGAATTGAAGGTATCGAAATTTACACTGGTGCGGGGAAGGGGAAATCTACTAATGCTCTCGGCAAAGCTTTGCAAGCTATTGGCAGAGGGATTAGTACGGATAAATCCCATCGAGTACTGATCGTACAGTGGCTTAAGGGTGGTACTGGTTATACTGAAGATGCCGCGATCGCAGCACTCAAACAAAGTTATCCGGATTTGGTAGATCATCACCGTTGTGGTAGGGATGCGATTGTTTGGCGCGGACAACAGCAGATTTCTGATTATGTGGAAGCTGAAAGGGGTTGGGAAATTGCCAGAGCAGCTTTAGCTTCTGGATTGTATAAAACTATTATTATGGATGAACTCAATCCTACAGTTGACCTGGATTTA
Organism: Limnofasciculus baicalensis BBK-W-15; assembly: GCF_024178385.1. Taxonomy (GTDB): domain Bacteria; phylum Cyanobacteriota; class Cyanobacteriia; order Cyanobacteriales; family Coleofasciculaceae; genus Limnofasciculus; species Limnofasciculus baicalensis. The sequence continues at coordinate 8,150 of NZ_JAMZMM010000268.1, forward strand.
TTACAGGTGGAACCTATTGTGGATGCACTTTTGCGCAAACCCCGCCATACTGAAGTAATTATCACTGGTCGCTGTCACAATCAACCTGCTTACTTCGATCTCGCTAGCGTTCATTCTGAGATGATTTGTCACAAGCATTATTGTGAGAAAGGGGTGGATTTGAAGCGCGGTGTGGATTTTTAAATTTTTCTGTTGTTGGTTATTAGTTGTTGGTTGTTGGTTGTTTGTTTATTGTTCGGGAAATGGGGAATTAGTGAAGATCTTGGTCTTTTCTACCACAAATTATCTTCACCCACCCCTCCCCACCCCAGCGATCTACCCAAATAAAT
>NZ_JAMZMM010000702.1 GCF_024178385.1 Limnofasciculus baicalensis BBK-W-15
TCCGGAGCGAGGCGGCGAGGGCGTCCTAGAGGACAACCGACGCGCCCGGCGGCACGATGCCGAAAGCAAGGAGGTCAAACGTGCCGACAAGCGCGGCATCGTCGGCAAAGCTCCAGCCGTTCATGTCGATGGGCGGGCTGGACACGTTGGTGAACTCGATAAACTCGCCGTTGACGCCGCTGTACATCCACTCGGTGATGCGCATCCCGCCGCTCGCGCCGAAGGTGTATTCGAGTTGGAGTGGTGTCCATTCGGTATGCGTGGGGAGGAACGAGAGTGACGAGAAGGCGTTGCTCGCGGTCGCGCCGACGTAGTACTGCACGCGCTGCCCGGACGTTCCCGCGACAGGCAGTACGACCGAGTATTGCCCGTTGCCATTGTTCGTCATCAGCACTCGTGCATAGGGCAGCGTCGGATTGGCGCGGTACCACAACTCGGCCTTCTGCACCGCACTCCCGTTTGGCGCGATGGTCGCGGAGATCGTCACAACCTGCGAAGGATCAGGGGAACTGTCCGACGCCGAGACGCTCGAGATCGTTGGCCCAACCGCCGCCACTTCCGCCTGGGCGTTCAGGAATGTCGTCCGCTGATCGAGGAACTGCTGGATGCCGGGCACCGTGCCGCCGCCGGGCCCTGCGCCCGAGAGCGTCACGCTCGTGGTGAAGTTGCTGAGGAACTGGGCGTAGGTGTACAACTTCTTCGTGTCGGCCTGCACCGCGGCGTCGATCTGGTCGCGCAGCGCGGTCGCCCTCGGGCCGAAGTACGTCCAGTTGAGGTCCTGCTTCACGGTGCGCATGTGCGTGAAGTACCGCTGACGCAACTCCGCCACCGCGAGCACACGGCTCAGGAAAGGCTTGTTCACCGCCGAGAAGTTGAGAATATGAGACCAGTTCGTTTGCGTGAACGTCTCGTTCGCGTCGGTCTGCAGGAGGAACGTCCTGCCGTCCGTCGGGTTGCGGTACGTCATGAAGTCCGCACCCTTGTTCACGTAACTGTCGTCGTCGGTCAAGATGTTCTCAAAGACCACCGACCAGATCGAGGGATCAACCGCGAAGATCGGGTCGATCGTGGTCTGCCAGTTCGCGGTCGCGGCGTTGGTCAGCGTGTTGCACACGAGGATGTGCGGCGCCCACGGATCGACAAAGCCGCCCGCGTCCTTGATCTCGTAGGCGGTCGAGTAGAGATTCGACGTTGCACCGACATAGCGCAAGCCCGGGCCGTTGGGGTTGTTCGCGCACTTGATCCGCAGGCCGCTCGTGTCGGGGAAGTGCGTGCTGAGCATCGTCTTGTTGAACTGCTGAACGTTGTTGTAGACGCCCCAGTTCACGCCATTGATCGTGACGATCACGTGGTT
>NZ_JAMZMM010000269.1 GCF_024178385.1 Limnofasciculus baicalensis BBK-W-15
GCCCCTCCCCTGCATTAGCGTTAGCGGCACATTAGCGTAGCGGGGCGAAGCCCAGTGCGGGGAGGGGAGTAAGATTTTGGCTTTTATACTCTCTTCTTTGCGTACCTTTGCGAATTCCTTTGCGTACCTTTGCGTTTAAAAAAATGTCTTTTATAAGAGTGATTGAGGCTATATGTATTATTGAAAGTCATAGATATATTATTACAATCTATTGAGGTAAATAAAATCTAATAAATGAGGTAAAATTAATATATAAAACAATCTCCAAAACTAACTATCATCGCTCTATGACGCGATTAATTCACGATAAATTTGCCAAAGATTACTTGTCAGAATTACTCTGCCCCATAGGTACGGTAAATCCAGGGCGCGAAATATCTTCAGAAGTGCGGCAGATTGATGTTTATTTTACGCCAACTGCTGTGACACCAGACTATATAGAGAAGCTGGGAGTCTTGGGGAAAATGGCGACAACAACGGCACTGTTTGAACCATTTCGCAATCCAGTTAATTCTGATGAAGTTCTGAGTTGTTTGAGCAAGTTACTGGAGGTGAGATCGGAGTTTTTACGGCAAGCCAAACGGGAAAATACTCCCTACGATGAACTCCCGAAGTTGTGGATTTTAACGCCAACAGCTTCAGAAACTTTGTTAAATGGTTTTGGTGCGAATCCGGATGAAGAGAATTGGTGCAAGGGCATCTATTTTCTATCGGAATATTTCCGAACCGCGATTGTGGTTATTCATAAGTTACCGGAAGTTCCCTCAACTTTATGGTTGAGGATTTTGGGTAGGGAAGGTGTGCAGCAGCGGGCGATAACTTCTCTGGGTGCTTTGTCCGTAGATGACCCACTGCGGATAAATGCGTTAGAATTAGTTTATCAATTGCAATCGAATTTGCGTGTTAATCGAGGACAAAAGTCAAAGTCAGAAGATGAGGAGGATGATAAGTTAATTATGGCTATCAAACCTTTGTTTCAAGAACAATTAGCAGCGGCTGAACAACGTGGTGAACAACGTGGTGAACAACGTGGCGAACAACGTGGTGAAAAGCGTGGAATTCAACAGGGTAAAATTGAAGAGCATCGTACTATTTTAGAAAACTTTCTACGGGTGCGGTTGGGCGAATTAGATCCTAATATAACGGCTTTAATCGCTCCGGCATCGGCTTTACCTGCTGTTGAATTTACGATGTTATTGGTGCAATTAGCGACAGTTTCTGTGGATGAGAATGGGATGCGACAAGCGAGACATTTACTTGCTGAAAGTGTCTTGAGAATGCGTTTTGGTCAATTGGATGAGCGTTTGACTAATTTTATCCCAAGGTTATTGGCATTATCTCTAGATGAATTGGGGTTATTGCTGTCGCAGTTGCCGGAATTATCGGTTGATGAGTTGTTGGGTAGGTGGGATAATTCTGCGAGTTAAACATGTTGATGGGTGGGGAGTACCCACCCTATATTGTAAATTAACCGCTAAATATTAATCTGAATGTTAAACGAATTAACCATCCTAATCCTAATCCTAACCAAGAAGTGCTAAGTAAAATTAGAAATGTATGAAACTTCAGGTATAAAATCCATCACTAGACAGTGGGTTGCACCTTCCTGAAAGAAATCGCGCACTCCTACAATATGGGGATGAGGATATACAGAAAATCGTTCTAATATCTGCCCTTCTTGTTTGAATTTATCCACATATTTCTGATAATATGGGTCATGTTTGAGATGTTTGTTAGGTGTCTTAATCACAACTGAATCATTAAGTAGCAGATGGACAGCTTTGTAAGTTGTCCCGAAACCACCTTGTCCTAAGACTTCTTCAATAATGTATTTCCCACCTTGTAATTCTTGTCCTTTTGCCCAACTCATGTCTATTTTGAGGTAATTATCTACCCAGTCAACTAACGGTCCGAAAAATGTTACTAATAAAGTAAGAACTGCTATAATGAATCCCGCGATCGCAAGTTTTTGTTCTAATGTCTGAATTCAAACTAAATCTCACCCATCGATTAGGGAAAGTATCTGTAAATCTCTTTCCGGTGCAGTATTCTGACGAAAGAGACTACGCCATCATTAACTTTAATACCAATTCGGTAATCCCCTCATCTAATGCGATAGTAGTCTACCTCGCCTTTAAGTTTTTTGACATTGCTAACTTCACTTAAGTTATCTGCTTGTTCAACTTGTTCAATAATTTCCTGAATTCTTTGAAACAAACCAGGATCTAACATCTTGAGTAAATCTTTTTCAAAGCTCTTTCTAAACTCAATATTCATGGTTGATTTTTGAGGATCTTGAATATTTCATCGCGGCTGACTGGTTCAGTATTTTCACCTAGTTTGATCGCATTTTTCATGCCGATATCTTCTAAAGAAGATAGTAAAAGTTCAGAAAACTCTTCTTTTTGTTCTTGGAGTATCTCAATAATTGCTGCTTTGAGCAATTCTTTCAGTTTGGTTTCGTCTAGTGTAATTTCAGCCATCGCTTTTTTATGCAATTTATTGCCACAATTGTTCCAGCCAACTAATTATAGTATAGTTTGGATGAAAAAGAGGCGGATTGGGTAAAAATATGATGTAAACTCACAATTGATTACCCAAAACCCACCCCGACAAATCACCCTAAAAAATTGCCCTCAACTAATCGCCCATTATAATTACTAAGGAGAACCCCATCTGTCACGCGATCCACAGGTTTTACCTGAGCAAGCCAGTTTTGTAATGCCTCACCCTCAACCACCTCAGTTTTTAATATTTCCTGGGCGATAGCTTCTAATAAATCGCGATTATGATGGAGAATATCCAAAGCTTCCCGATGAGATATTTCTACAATTTCCTTAACTTCTTTGTCAATAGCTCTTGAAGTTTCTTCACTCACATTCCGGCGTAAACTTCCCCCACCATTTCCTAAGAAACTATTCTGTGGTGCTTGATCGTAAGCAAGAGGTCCCATTACCTTACTCATACCATAAGTTGTGACCATCCGTTCGGCTAATTCAGTAGCACGTTGCAAATCATTAGACGCACCAGTAGTTACAGTACCAAAGATAACTTCTTCCGCAGCACGTCCCCCTAGCAGAGTAGAAATATCTCCTCGCAATTCCATTTCATTCATTAAAAATCGGTCTTCCGTCGGTAATTGCAAAGTATAACCCAACGCAGACATACCCCGTGGCACAATCGAAATTTTCGCAACTTTCCCTGTTCCCGGCATTAGCGCGCCCACCAAAGCATGACCAACTTCATGATAAGCGACAACCTTTTTCTCATGTTCATTGAGAACCCGACTTTTCTTCTCCAAACCTGCAATAACTCGCTCAATAGCTTCAGCAAAATCTGCTGCTAATACAGTTTCTCGTCGCCCCCGTGCAGCTAAAAGTGCAGCTTCATTCACCAAATTAGCTAAATCTGCACCCGCAAACCCAGGAGTACGGGCGGCAATCTTATGTAAATCAACATCATCAGCCAACTTGACTTTGCGACCGTAGACCGTTAAAATTGCTTCACGACCTGCTAAATCGGGACGATCTACTAATACTTGACGGTCAAAACGTCCCGGACGTAAAAGCGCTCGATCTAAACTTTCCGGACGGTTAGTTGCTGCTAAGACAATTACCGTTGCATTCCCAGCCGCAAAGCCATCCATTTCTGTTAATAACTGGTTTAATGTCTGTTCCCGTTCATCATTACCGCCACTAGGAGAATTGCCGCTACTACGAGATTTCCCGATTGCATCTAATTCATCGATAAAAATAATACAAGGTGCTTTCGTTTTCGCCTGAACAAATAAATCCCGCACCCGTGCCGCACCTGTTCCCACAAATAATTCCACAAATTCCGAGGCAGAAATACTGAAAAATGATACTCCTGCTTCCCCTGCTACTGCTTTTGCTAATAGGGTTTTACCTGTTCCCGGAGGTCCAACTAATAAGACTCCTTTGGGAATTCGCGCCCCAATGTCGGTAAAGCGCTGCGGATTTTTCAGAAATTCGACAATTTCTACTAATTCAACTTTAGCTTCATCCGCACCCGCCACATCAGCAAAGGTGATTTTGGCAGATTCGCCTTCAACATAAATCTTCGCCTTACTCTTACTAAAAGAAAGAGATTGTCCATCAGGATCGTTGCGCTTCATGAAAAACTGAAATGCAGCTACTAAAATTATCGGCGGTATTACCCAACTTAATAAAACAGAAAACCAACTATCCTGAGCAGGTGGAATAGCGAAAAATTCAATATTTTTTTCCCTCAACTTTTTCGCCAAATCTGGATCGTTGACTGGGATGGTTTCGTATATTGGTCCTTGTGGCTCTTGCGGCTGAGTGAGTAAGTTGTGATCTTGATTCGTCTTGAGAGGGCTTGGCGTGGGTTGGAGAGGTTCTGGTGTAGCTTTGAGGGGGTTTTCCGTAGGTTGGAGGGGTACTGTTGTGCCCTTAGTCGGGTTTGGTGTGGGTTTGAGGAGATTTTCAGTCCCCTTGATGGGATCTGGCGTTGGTTTAAGTAATTCTTGTGTGGCTTTGAGGGGATCTTCAGATCCTTTGAGCTGATAGAGAATCTGGTTATCTCCCACCTTAACCCGTTCGACTTTCCCCTCGTCTACTTCGTCTAGGAAGCGACTGTAAGGTACTAGCGGAAATTTGGGCGATCGCGGTATAAACAAGTATCCTAAGAAGGATACCCCCGCCAGGATTAAGAGAATGTAGCCAATTTGGGGAATGCGCGGAGAGTTGGGTTTCTTTTTAATACTCATGGCGGTAAGCGATCCTTAAGTAACAGTCATGGAAGTTAATTCAGTGGGGAGTACCCATTCTCAGGGTAACAAGCTGAGAATAAAGTATTGGGGAGATGGGGGTATGGGGGTATGAGAGATGGGGCTAGTAACTGTTGTAGAACGGAAAGAAGAAAGCTATCTGTAGGGTGTGTTATGTAACGCACCCTGCCCTAACTGCTACTAACTTCCCTGACATAATTCATATACTGGCAAATTATCCTCACTTCTGATACTTTTTAGATTGAACCCTTCAAAAAAATGATGATTGATTTTGTTCAACTCTTCGACAACCGCATTGTGTACCTTAAAAATCGGGTATTACCCACCATTATACGTTTAATTATCGCCACCTACTTAGTAGGGTGCGTTAAATAACGCACCCTACTGCTTTTCCTCGGTAATTTAAACAGGTGGCATAATGACCTTAGCAAATGCGCATGTGAAACGCTTGCTGCCGTTGGGGATATGTGACAGGTGCATAAAATTCAACAGTCCCGATTACATAAACTGAAATACAGTTAATATCAAATCCGCCACCAAATTGTTCTTCTCCTTCCTACTCCCTACGCCCTACTCCCCATTCCCCATTCCCCACTTATCGCGAACAAACTTTAGCAGGAATTTGTTGAATAATTTCCTGAAGCTCCTCCGAGGGATTCTCCATACTGTATACTTCTTGTAAAAAATCATACCAAAGTTCTTTTTCGGCAAAATAGTTTGCTCTTGCCCAAGTAATTTCTTCGGGAGTCAATCCTTTTTCTTTAAGTTCAACTCCTAAAATAATTAGCCTAACACGAATGCGATCCCGATCTTGATGATTCATCACTTTAAAAGGTACGGAAAGCATCGGATTTTCAGCCCTTTCACCAAATATCACCCATTGATAGGTTTCACCTGCCTTTAATGGCTCTCCAGTATAAGAAACCCGGTTATCTCTTTCCGAAACTGTCTGACTCCACAATACCTCTTCACTACCATAATGTCTTACCTCAATTCTACCTAAATTTCCGCGCCAAACAAATAAAGGGCGATTGCTCCATATTTCTCTGTTAGCACTATTTATCCTTGGCGTAATCGGGCAAATATCGCCTCTGGCAATGCCACTTCCAGGAGTTCCCGGTGGCGGATTATCCTCATTTTTTTTATTGAAAAAATTCTTAAATATTTCCTGCCAAGACTTGGTTTTTGAGGGGCTATGGACTAGGGATTGGGGACTAGGGGTTAGAGCCAGAGAAAAACTAGCATTTCCTCTATCTGAATAACCAGTAATCATTATTCCAGTCACCAAGAAAGTCGATAAAAAAACATTTAATTTAAACATAAACTTGCTGCTCATTATTTAATTATTCAGCTAAATTCACCATAACATAACTCCAAAACGTCATCGCGGGAATAACCAAAGGCAATAACACTCCGCCCGTAACGTACAACTGCAAGCTAACTAATCCATAAACTCCCGTCGCACCTGCCATGACTATCATCCATTTACTCCTACCAGATGGTACAAAAAAGAAGAATAACTTATTAGTCTTTTCTTTCGCTTTATTTGTTCCCGCTTCTAAACTCAAGACTGTCCATTTTCCCAACAAAGCAGCTACTCCAAGTAACCATAAATCGGGAATTGGCACAACTAAACGCTTTGTGAGAAAATGATGGATCAAATAAGCGTGAACTTCACTACCAGGAAACACCTGACGCAAATCCGGTGGATTCTCCTGAAAACGCCAATACTTCAAACCTGCTGGCACTTGAAAATTATCTTCACCTTCTGCGGCTACACCCGCCTCGCCATAGCCTCCTGGTGCAATTATGACAATAGGTTGTTTTTTTATTGTTTGTTCTTCTTGATTTTTTCTTATTCCCCACTCCCCATTCCCCACTCCAAAAAACCCATTCTGTTTGAAATTAAGTTTGAGGGAATCGACTGGATTATCTAGCAACTGCCAAGCTGGTAAGCGTGTATAGACTTGATTTGGGGGAATAGAAAAGTCAATAATTGGATGTAACCACCGTTGATTATACTGATAAGAAAAGTTAGTTATGGTTTGTAATCTAGCAGTGGAAGAGAATATTTCTTTATAATCTTCATCTGTCTTATCGCTAATATATGTTTTTAACTGAGATAACCAATTAACTGAAGATTGTAACTGTGGTTGAGGTGGTTCACTAGAACCTGTAAAATTACTCCAATATGCTAAGGATAGTAGGTAAGGAAAGGGTAAAGTCCGAGGATCTGTAGATCTCCTTGGTACTAGAGTAACGTGGGATATTCTATTTGCAAATAGTAACATCACATCCCCTTGCAAACTCCAATTGGGATTAGCAAATTCTGGTAATAGATTAAACCAACCTCCCCCATCCTTACGCTTAGTACCGAATACGAACCAGGTTTGATTTTTTTCTATAGATGCCTGGATAGAATTGGCAAGATATTGGTCATTTTCCTTTTGATAGCGATCCAGAAGATAATCAATACCAACTACTTTAGCATCAATCGCTGTTAGCTTATCTACTAACTGTGCCAGATAGCGGCGATTCATGGGTTTAGGGTCAGAAATTCCTGCTTTTTTGATGGAGTCTTCATCAATTTGTACGAGTAAAACAGGAGGTTCTTTAGTTGTTGGCACTTGATTAGTAAACTGACGATAGCGTGCCTGAATTAATACCCGTTGTTCCAATAATATATCTTGGACAGGTAACTGCCAACTAGCAGCTATTAAAATAGCCAATGCGATTGCTTCTTTTTTCCTCGGCAACCAATGTTTCAGCCTTTCCTTATTCCCAAAAGGCTTAATTCTAAATAATTCGGCATTGGGATGGCGAAATAGAGAAGGAATCAGATAAGCACTGGGATAAGTAAGATGTTTTTCTAATTTAAGATATTGACAAGCTGAGAGGAGAGACTCGTGAACATCTTTATATTCTGCTAAACTATGGAGAAACCTAAGCAAAAACTCCTGCGCCACCTGATTATGAATTGGTTCCCGCATTACCGCCACCTGACTCAATCCCATATCAATCAAAGTATTAGCAATACTCAGTCCATTACAGGAATTAAATATAGCAAACTGCAATCCCCTTTCCTTAGCAATAGTTATCGATGCCTCAATCTCTCGTAATAGTAGTGAAACACCAGGTGCGATCGCAAATTCTCCCCCAGTTATCATAGTCTCATTACTATGACCTGCAAAAAATAAAATATCCCAACCTTTTTCATCAGCAATAGCATTGACAATTGTCCCTTTTAGGGCATTAGCATCTTGTCCGGGTTGCCAACCAATAAACTCAATATCTGCAACTGAAGAAAGGGATCGTACAGCCTCTTTATCCGCTTTAAAATCTAATCCAGTATCATCACCCAAAATCGCCAAAACCCTAACTCTTCGCCCTCGATATTTCGGTGTTACTGTTGTGCCTTGAATATTAACAGGCATCCTCACAATCTGAATTTTACCTCTTGCCGCAAACTCAGTTCCAATTTCCCAAGCTTCCCACGGTAATCGGGCAATTTCCAAAGGATTGCAGGTGATAAAAATATCAATGGTTGGTTTTTTGGAGTGGGTTTTTTGGAGTGGGTAAAAATTGTCGCGTCTCCCCATCCTCCCCATCCCCCCA
>NZ_JAMZMM010000703.1 GCF_024178385.1 Limnofasciculus baicalensis BBK-W-15
GAACCGCCCTTGCAAGGTGTTCCATCGTTCTACGCGCCGGTATCTGTGCGCGGAGACGGTGGACGTCTCGGCGGGCGGGGCGCTGGTGCGCGTGGAGCCGACGAGGCCGATCGCCGTGGGCGATGAGATCTCGCTGGTGGTTGCGTGGAATGATGAGGTCCTGCTTGCCGCCGACGCCCAGGTCCCCGGCAAGGTCATCCGCGTCCTTGAAGGTGAGAACGGCATGCAGATCCTGGCGTGCGAGTTCAAGACCGCCGCGCTCGCGGTGACCATGGCCGCCGCCGCCTGAAACCGTCCGTGCTCGTCCGTTATTCATGTCAGAACCAGGCCGCGACTTCCCTATAGTTCCTGCGGGTGGGATCTTCGTGCCTCCCTGCGGAGTGTGTGCGTGATGTTGTGGCAGCCGTCGTTGCCCGAACAATACCTGAAAGCGACCCCCGATGAACTCGCGGGGGCGATCACCGCGCGCCGGGCACAACTCGGCGGGCAACTGGTCATCCTCGGGCACCACTACCAGACCGACGAGATCATCCGCCACGCCGACTTCACTGGCGACTCGCTCAAACTGTCGCAGATCGCGGCCAAGGTTGCCAGCGAACGCGATGTGAAATGGGTCATCTTCTGTGGCGTGCATTTCATGGCTGAATCCGCCGACATGCTCACGCCCGAGAGCGTCGACGTCATCCTCCCCGACCTTTCCGCAGGCTGCTCCATGGCGGACATGGCGCAGTATGACGACACGGTGATGGCGTGGGAATCGATCCATCGCACGCTCGCCGAGGGGGGCTTCAAGGGGCGCGTGGTGCCGATCACGTACGTGAACTCCTCGGCCGCGATCAAGGCCTTCGTCGGTGAGCATGGCGGCGCGTGCTGCACCTCCAGCAACGCGCGCGAGGTCTTCCGCTGGGCGATGACCGGGGGCTCCAAGATGCTCCTGCCCGGCGAATCGGTGAAGGTCCTGTTCCTGCCCGATCAGCATTTGGGGCGCAACACGGCCGCCGCGTGCGGCATCGACGTCGCGACGCGCTCGTGCGTCTATGACCCGAGGCTCGTGCGCAAGGGCGAGATGCTGGGCGGCGCGACGGCGGAGCAGATCGTGAAATCGGATGTGCTCTTGTGGGCCGGGCACTGCTCGGTGCACAAACTCTTCCGCCCAGAGCACTGCGACCAGATCCGCGCGATCAGTGCGACGACCCCCGACAAGCCAGCGTACAAGATCCTGGTCCACCCCGAGTGCTGCAAGGAAGTGGTGGACAAGAGCGACCTGAACGGCTCGACCGAGTTCATCATCAAGACGATCAAGGACGCATCGCCCGGCTCGCGCTGGGCCGTCGCGACCGAGGTGCATTT
>NZ_JAMZMM010000270.1 GCF_024178385.1 Limnofasciculus baicalensis BBK-W-15
CCCCTCCCCTGCAAGGAGAGGGGAGCCGGATTTTCCTACCAGAAAACACGAGTCTAACTCCCCCTTCCCTAGTAGGGAAGGGGGTTGGGGGGTTAGGTTTTCCCCTATTTTAATCGGGGCACATTATGATGCCGTACCTGGAAGCCCAGGTGCGGATGATAATGCCACAGGTGTTGCCGTCTTGCTCGAATTAGCTAAAGAATTTGCCATAAAACCCCTAAATTATCCTGTGAGAATTGTGGCTTTTGATATGGAAGAATACGGATTATTGGGCAGCCAACAATATGCGGAAGATTTAAAGCAAAAAGGAGAATCTCTCCGGTTGATGATTTCTTTGGAAATGCTGGGTTATTGCGATTCATCTCCTAATTCTCAATTATATCCACCTGGCTTGAAATACTTCTATCCTAATCGGGGAGATTTTATTGCATTCGTGGGTAATTTAATTACTATTCCCGATTTAATTAGCCTGAGTCGTAATATGCGGAAAACGGGAACTCCAAGTGTGTTGTTACCTGTACCAAATCGAGGGTTAATGGTGCGACAAACTCGCTTGAGCGATCATTCTCCGTTTTGGGATCGAGGTTATCGGGCGATGATGGTAACTGATACGGCCTTTTTGCGGAATCCTCACTATCATAAAAATAGCGATCGCATTGAGATTCTGGATTTAGATTTTCTGACTGGTGTTTGTCAAGGTTTGATTGAGGGAATACGCCGATTGTAGAATAGGGCATGGGGAGTCGCAATCGGGCTTGGCGAATGAATTCGCAGCTAGACAAACTAAGTCTGCCTCCGCAGACTAGAAGATGGTTTGAGGTAAACCCGCGTCGGCGGGTTTTGTTTGTGTAGATGCGGTTTTAACCGCCAGCGAATGAATTGGCAGTAGATGCGGTTTTAACCGCCAGCGAATGAATTGGCAGTAGACGCGGTTTTAACCGCCAGCGAATGAATTCGCAGCTAGACAAACTAAGTCTGCCTCCGCAGACTAGAAGATGGTTTGTGTAGACGCGGTTTTAACCGCCATTTTAGAATGGTACAAGATCTGAGTTATACCAAAGCATAAACTTTAGCTTCCCAAGGAAATATTCCTTCTCTACCAACCCAATTAGGTGGAATAATCCGATCTTGAGTAATTTCCTTCCATTCCTTATCAGCAGGAGTAGCAGGGAAATTTGGTACTTTATATTCACCACCAGGAGGAGTACCGTAATCCGAAAAATTAGCCACGACAACTACTAAATTATCTGCTTTATTACCCCGTTGCCAAACTAATACCCGTTTCCCTCCATAAAAATCAACGTGAATAAACTTAGTATCATTCACCGCTAAAGCATCAGAAGATGTGCGGAAACGAACTAATCTTCCCACATATTGGAAAATACGCTGTCGCCATTCTTCTTGCACCCGACTGTAGTTAACGGGATCGATTTGTTTGCGATTACTGCGATCGTCACTAATATCCAAATCATGTTGATCGGCAAATTCATCTCCAGCTAAAATCATAGGAATTCCCACTGCGGTAAGCAAACAAACAAAGGCTAACTTAATGCGAGATTCTGCGAAAACAACACCATTATTTACCAGATAGTTGAAGAAACGCTCGTTGCCAAAGCCTCCTACGTCATGAGATGTGAGGTAGTTAACAGCTTGGGAACCATCGGTGAATCCTAAATTACGACAATCAATCAGTTTCCGAACACTCCATTCAAAACTAGATTCACCACCAGCATTCTTGCCTAAAATAACTTGTCGGATAATCTGTTTAAACTTTTCATTCCACAATCCATCCAAGCGGTTTTGATAGAGAATAGACATGGGTACGCTTAATTCTTCCCCAACAACTAGGAATTTATCTCTTGTCCCCCCTCTTTTTTGCCATAGTTGATGAGCCAAATTTTTAAATTCTTGCAAAAAGTCATAATTCCCCACATTATTAACACTATCTAACCGCAAACCATCGACTCGATAGTATTCCAACCAGTGAGCCATGTAAGCTTTCATGTATTCCCTAGCAGGGACAAACCATGACTTTTGTCCAGTAATTGGGTGATATCCTTCCACCCAATAATTGTACTTAAATAAATCGCCGCCAAAGCCATCACGATCGCCTTGTTCCGGATCTCTTTTTGGATCGCCTTTTGGCCGCCACTGGAGATAAAAATCACGGAAATTAATATTGTGGTACGGATTATTGCGAGCAAATGCCATCACCATATCCACAAAAAAGCGAATACCATATTGATGACAAACTTGGATTAGTTGAGCTAAATCTGTGGAGGCGGCAGGAGTTTTCTGAGCCTCAGAATATCCCAAATCGAAATCAGCAGCGAAATAGTTAGCTGTACCATAACCCCATTCCAGATTGTCATCGCTATCGGCTGGCGGTAGTAATTCTAGGGTATTTATTCCTAATTCTAACAAGTGAGCTTTGTCTTTACTTAACGCCTCAATGTCGCAAAAATTTGAAGAAATTGCTTCAGGTTCTAATAGAGAGCATACATCACGATATGTACCTATTCCCACAATTATTTGCCCATCTTGACCAATTTCAGCCCAGCGAGTAGGCAATTCATAGATTACAAGTCGATTATTCGATGGTAGAGTATTAACAGTAGTATCCCATGTCCAAGTTACTGTTTTTCCTTCGGGATCGCAGGGAGTTAAAATACCATTTTGATAAAGTATTATGCTAGCGGGATCGTAGGTAGCAACTCCTCCCTCTTCTGACGGAATTGGAGCTAATACTCTGCGATCCACAGTTGTGGCAGTTGGATCGGTACAGTAGAGAATTTGGTTAGAATTGCCTGAATTATAGGGATCGGTATTGCGAACTTTAAACCAGTAATAGTAGACTTGTCCATCTACTAAACCGCATTCTTCCGCAGATACTTCCCAAACTTCTGGAAATTGGCTGGATTGATGGAGGGGAAATTCTCCAAATGCTTCTACTTGAATTGAGTTATTGCTAGATACTTTTGTGATGTAGACAGTGGGATTTGGTTCCGATGCACCTCCACGCCACAAGACAAAGTTAGTTTTTTTTCGGTTAAATAAATCGATGGACATATTATGAATCTCGTTGTTGGTTATTGGTTATTGGTTGTTGGTTGTTGGTTATTGGTTATTGGTTATTGGTTATTGGTTGTTGGTTATTGGTTATTGGTTATTGGTTATTGGTTATTGGTATTTCAAACAACAAACAACAAACAACTAACAACTAACAACTAGAAAGGAACTTCCTCTTCTTCCCAATCCTCAATTAATAGTCGCCAGTTAGTACTTACCTCCTCTTCTATCGGTAGTTTATCCATATTTTCGCCCAATTTCTGCTGAAGTTCTTTTGTAAGTTGTACTGACAAATCTAACTCAATTCCTAGTGCTTGTGTCACTTTAACCAGATGCCTAAATGCCACTTTTTTGGTAGTGCGAGTTTGACTAGATATCCGAAACCCATTAATTTCCGAGCAATTTTGAGCTGGCATTGCTGCTTTGAGTCGTTCTTTAATTTGCTGCATTTCGGTATCTAACTGCTTCCAGCGATGCTCGATTTGCCGATATCTCAGAGTCAGTGCTTCAATATCTTCAGCAGCAGGATCTGGATGAGCTAGTTGCAGCAGGCGTTGATGTACCTGTGCGACATAAACTGAATCCATCTTAGCGTAATTAATTTGATTAGGAGTGAGGGGGCGACACCCCCAATCCCCTCCTTGTTCACTCTTATCTATACTGGGAAAATCGCAGAGGTATTCTGCCAGGGTTTTGAGTTGGAAATTGGGTAGAGGTACGAGGTAGTAAGGAATTTTTCTGGCTAATTCTAGGGTGCAGGTGATGTTTTTTGCCTTCTTTTTCCCGAGAAAGTTTAGATCGTATTGAGCATTATGAAAAACTTTTTCAATCGCCGGGTTTACCATGATTTTGGCAATAAAATCAGCGGCTAGTTTTGGTGTATCTAATACATCTAAGATGAAAACGCGATCGCCGTTTCTGTCAGTTGCATCATCGAGTACCTGAATTAATGATAATCTAGGCTTGTCGGTTTGGTAGTCAGCCACTTCCGTGTCTAGCCACAGGGTTTTGGCTTCGGTGTAGTTTGCGATCGCGGATCGAATGTCTGTATCTTTAGTCAGGTATGGCATGAGAAGATATCTTGCTTCTTCACATCTTATATTATTTATTAGATTAGATACCCCGTAACTCTCCTTTTTAAGGGGGAGAAATCTTTATCATTTCAAGTCCCCCTTTTTAAGGGGGAGAAATCTTTATCATTTCAAGTCCCCCTTTTTAAGGGGGATTTAGGGGGATCTTCTTTCTATAAAAAGATTTCCGCCTCTATCCTTTAAAACCGACACTAGGCTCTAGCTTAATTAAATCGTCAATATTTCGCCCAATCGTATCGCAAAGTCCATCAAGTGGTAGATCGTTAGGATCGTGACCAAAGGGATTTTCGATTTCGATACCAATTTCCTCAATGCCAAACAATGTGAAACTCACTATCGCCACAATTGGTCCAGTAAACCAGATAGCTTGTGCCACAATTTGAAATGGCAATACCAGACAAAAAATTAGTATGAGTTGCTTGAGATGAATCACGTAGGCTAAAGGAATAGGTGTCCTCAAAATCCGCTCGCACCCACTCAACGCTTCTATCATGTTATTGAGTAAACTATTAAAGGCTGTCACTTGGTATGTATTGAGGCAATTTCGCTCTGATTGCTGTTGAAAATAATCGCCAATCCAGGCCGCAATTTCTAGGGGGGGATTGCTCATCGTTTTCAGCTTATCATATTGGGAAGATGACATTAATGCCGCTAGCTCGCTATTTACTGGCTCCGAGCGTAGGTGGAGCTTCATTGCCACTGCAAACGCCACCAGCAACCGCAAAACTGATTCTTTTTCAGCTCGATCTTCTCCTTTCTTTTCTAATACTGAAGTCCAGATTTGCCGTGACAAGTTACGGGTATTAATAACTACACCACCCCAACACTTCCTGCCTTCCCAAAACCTTTCGTAAGCCGTGTTAGTCCGGAAAACTAGTAATAACCCTAAAACCAGAACGGTACTGGTAATAACTTTGTCAAATGCAGGTTGAGATACGGGTATTTTTAATTGATGAAGAATCGAAATAACCATTCCAAATATGCCACATCCTATTACTCGATAAAGAATAGATGGCACAACAGATCCTTGTAGCTGTACAACCAACGATAACCAGTTTTTGTTTTTCATATTTAGCAAACGCTATCCTTTCTTGATAAATCAAACGAAAACTACTCTCTTTAGTAAGAGATTTCTCCACCTGTCAAAATATTGGTGGTAAACTATTAGTCTGGGAAGGCAAATCCCGTGCGAGGATCGCGGATAAATAAACCGAGAACTACGGAATCCATAACCGTATCCCATACAGGTATTAAATGTTCCGCATCATCTACCCAGTAGTCAAAAGTAATGAGGCACTGTACATTAGATCCTAACCCAATACAAATACGGGAATAGGCTTCGCGGTTTTCTTGAGGATCGATAAACTTAATTTCAGTCCAAACTATTCGGGCAGTTTGGCGCTTTAGTTGAATAATTTCACCTTTTTCAATTACATTCCGTGTCTCATCTTTAATCACCCGTTTTAACAGCGGTACTAGGGGAAACTCTGCCCAGTTGCCAGGGGGCAATAAATTAAAAGAGGCTTCTAAGCAACAATCATCATTTGGTGGTTTTTTGTCAAGAAATTTGAATGACTTAGCCTCCGGTTCAAAATGCCAATCTTCGGGGACATCGAAGCGTAATGCCCCTCGCCCTGCCACGAAGATCCGAGTTCCCGGCTTGGATTTCCAGTTATGATCTTCTTTTAGTTCTAGGGTTTCTTTGATCCATTGGAGATTGTGCTTTTTAGGTTTAGACATAGCTCCTCCAGTTTTAACCTCCTCTTATTTTGCCGCAAGTTGGTTCAAAAGTAAAAATTAAACAGCAAACCATCGGTAAGTGGCAGTCAATAAACCTCACACTCACAAACCATCACACTCAGAAACGCAGTTTTTCATGGCTGGGTAGTTTTAAGTTAAATTTTGCCGACTTAGTTAGTATATTGTAAGACATGGTTGAAAATTGTCGCTCTAGCTTAAACTGATGACTATCTTCACGCTGCGATCGCTCAAAAAAGACTTTGGTATCAAGGAAATCTTGAAGGATGCCACTTTCAGCCTAGATGAAGGCGATAAAGTAGGACTAATTGGCACAAATGGTTCCGGTAAATCCACCTTACTAAAAATGATAGCAGGATTGGAGCCAATTGATAGCGGTGAACGCTGGCTCAATTCTGGATCTAAAATAGTATACCTGCCCCAACAGCCAGATTTAGATGAAAATTGCACTGTTTTGGAGCAAGTATTTGCCGATAGTGGCGAACAGATGGCGTTGGTGCGGGAGTATGAGGAAATTTCTGATAAACTAGCCCACGGATCGGGTGATTCTGAAAAGTTAATGGCGCGTCTTTCTAGCCTATCTCAACGGATGGAAGCGGTGGGTGCGTGGGAATTAGAAAGCAACGCTAAAGTTATTTTAAGCAAGTTGGGCATTCAAGATTTTGAGGCAAAAATTAGCAATTTATCTGGCGGATATCGCAAAAGAATTGCTCTGGCAACCGCACTTTTATCAGAACCTGATGTATTGTTGATGGATGAACCAACAAACCACTTGGATGCCCTGTCGGTGGAATGGTTGCAAAGCTATTTAAACCGCTTTCGCGGTGCATTATTACTAATTACTCACGATCGCTATTTTTTGGATCGCGTGACTAATCGCATTCTGGAAATCGATCGCGGAGATCTCTACGCATATTCTGGTAACTATGCCTATTACTTAGCAAAAAAGGCAGAAGCTGATGAATCTGCCTTCAATACCCAACGGAAATATACAGGCGTATTGCGACGAGAATTGGAATGGTTAAAACGCGGGCCAAAAGCCCGTAGCACTAAGCAAAAAGCCAGGATCGATCGCATTCGGGATATGCAGGCACAAGAGTTCAAGGAAGTCCATGGCAAGGTCAATATTTCTACTGTTGGCCGTCGGATTGGTAAGAAAGTTATCGATCTAGATCGTATCTGTAAAGCTTACGGAGAAAAGATTTTAATCAAAGATTTCACCTACAGTTTCAATCCCGAAGATCGGATCGGTATTATTGGTAGCAATGGTGCAGGAAAATCTACTCTTATGGATATTATTACCAGACGAGTTGAGCCAGATTCGGGTAGAGTAGAACTTGGATCTACTATTCATATTGGTTATTTCGATCAACATTCAGAAGATGTCAATCTGAACGAAAACCAACGAGTTATCGAATATCTCAAAAGTGTTGCGGAATTAGTCCAAACATCCGATGGTGAAGTAATTACGGCTTCTCAAATGTTGGAAAGATTTCTATTTCCACCGGATCAACAATATGCCCCAATTGCCAAACTATCTGGTGGAGAAAAGCGACGGCTATTTCTATTGCGAGTATTAATGAGTGCGCCGAATGTGCTAATTTTGGATGAGCCGACTAATGACTTAGATGTCCAGACTTTGGGGGTTTTGGAAGAGTATTTGGAAGACTTTAATGGCTGTGTAATTGTAGTATCCCACGATCGTTATTTTCTCGATCGCACTGTTGACAATATTTTGGCATTGGAATCCGGTGGAAACTTGCGTCAGTATCCCGGTAACTATTCGGTGTATTTAGACTACAAGAAAGCAGAAGAAGATAAGGAGACTTTAGTCAAGCAACGGGATAGTGCTGCACAAAAATCAGATTCTAAAAATATTAAAGCAACAGCGGATACCAAGAAAACAAAATCGACTAAGCTTTCCTTTAATGAGAAGCGGGAATACGAATCCCTAGAAATTAAAATTCCGGAGATGGAGGCTGAGAAGGAAGAAGTTGAGAAGATTCTCTATCATAATCCGCCCAGTGATTTTATGGAGATTCAGAAGTTAACTCAGCGTTTAGCAGAATTGAGTCAACGGATTGATTCTGCTACAGAAAGGTGGTTAGAATTGGCGGAAAGAGTGAGTTAGGGAGAAGAAAGAGCGGGTTTTGCAAGGATAAGCTATTGTGTAGCAAGCCTATTCGCTCAACCCGCATCTACAAATTTTGCCTTAATTTTTTTACACCTACCTACTTAACCAGGCGATTAAATCTTCTAGATTGCTAAAATCTAACACGGCTTCACCTATATTTTCTAATTCTTCACTGGATAATTGAAGGATGCGGGTTTGAATATCCGGCGCAATTTCTCCCAAACGGCGCTCTAGTTGACGTAAGATTAATGTAGCTTGTCCTTGTTGTAATCCTTGTTGTAATCCTTGTTGTAATCCTTGTTGTAATCCTTCTTGTAAT
>NZ_JAMZMM010000704.1 GCF_024178385.1 Limnofasciculus baicalensis BBK-W-15
GGTTTGGAAGCCTACACCATACCTGTACTCAGGTTGGTGTAGGAGATGTCACAAAGAGGACTTACGCAGTAATACTATATATGGGTGTGTTACGCTACGCTAACACACCCTACATTCAAAAACATTAGGTAAGTCCTATAAAATAAGGGTTTGAGATTCTTGTTCGGAGATGTCTAATTGGGAAATTGAGGTGATAAAATCTTTATGGTTGTGCCACAAACGAATAGCCAAAGAGCAATAGCCACACAAAACCTATATGAAACAGATTTCTACGCTTGGACTGAGAAACAAGTGTCTTTACTGGGCCAACATCAGTGGAATCAGCTTGATTTACTCAATCTAATTGAGGAGATTGAATCTTTGGGGAAACAGCAACGCCAAGAATTACGAAATCGATTGAGTATACTGATTGGACATTTGCTGAAATGGGAGTACCAGTCACAATGTCGTAGTCGTAGTTGGCTAGCTACTATTCGGGTGCAGCGTCGCGATACTTTACGGTTACTGAAAGATAACCCAAGTTTAAAATCTTTCCTTGAGGATATAGTGTCAGAGGCTTACGAAAATGGCAGGGATTTAGCTATGGGAGAAACGGATTTACCAGAGGAAACTTTCCCCAAGATATGTCGATATAGTTTAACGGAAATTTTAGATAATTGTTTTTATCCTGGGCAGACGAGCGAGTTAGTAAGTTAAGTGGAGTAGATGTTTTGTTTCCTTATTTCTTGCTCCCCCTTCCCTTGAAGGGAAGGGGGCTGGGGGGTTAGGTTTTTCCACTTATTACAACTGGTGCAAGTTATGAGTTTAATTCCGATCTAAGAATTTTATATTAACGCGATCGCCAACTTTAAGACCTAATTGGGCTGCTCTGCCACCGCGTAATTCAATTACTTGATCGATGGCGACTCCTGGACCGTAAGTAGGACAAGGGCTTGAGGTACAACCAGGGACATTGGATGCGATCGCTTTAACTTCACCATCCCGCAAAAATACCATATCTAAAGATATTTTCACATTTTTCATCCAAAAGCTCACAGCTTGTGCTGGATTAAAGGGAAATAACATACCTCTGTCATCTGGTAGAGATGTTCGATACATCAATCCTATTTGCTGCTCTTGAGGAGTGCGAGCCACTTCCAATAGAATCTGCTGATTTCCCATTTGAGCTTCTGCCGAAATCGGTAACATTTGACCTGAGTTTAAGGGTGATGGTGATACTGATGGGGGTGCTGGTAGCTCTTCGCCAGATTTTAACGGTGTTGAAGAAGCAACTTTGACTGGAACTGATGCAGAACAGGCAATCAGGAAAATAGTGAGGGTTATTCCTGCTAAACGGATGAGAGACTTC
>NZ_JAMZMM010000271.1:0-6001 GCF_024178385.1 Limnofasciculus baicalensis BBK-W-15
CCCCACTCCCCACTCCCCAAGGATAAATCCCCACACGAGGAACAGGTTTTGGCGGTAGTGGGTTATAATTTTTTCCTAAGCACAAATCGGCGATAAATTCAAGAGCATTAGTAAAATTTTCTACTCCACCTTCAGTGAAATAGCGCCAGAGTTGGTTAGCCTCGGCGAGGGCTACTGTGGAATGACCGATCAAATCCGAGTCGTAGCGATCGTCTCCAGGCAATACAATTAACGTAGCACCCGTTTGCTGGACAGTTTCCTGAACTACTTCCAATCCATAAGACCAGTATGAACGTCCCCCCAAAAGCCTTAGAATAATGATCTGAGCAAAAGCCAATACAGTTTCAGCATAAGTATCTATCGTTAATTGCTGCTGCAAGTGTAAGAGGTTAACAACCCGTATTGCTGGAAATTCTACTGGCAGTTGAGTTGTGGAGGCAGTTATTGTTTGAATATCGGTATCCGCAGCCGTCATAAAAATGATGGGTGCTGGTGTCTGTTCGATAACTATAACACCTTCTCCTTGTGGGTTCCATCCTCCTGGCGTTGCTGCGATGCGGTGCATGATACAAATCCTCTGAATTACTTGAAGCTCAAATCTATTTGTTGCCTACTGCTCGATCTAATTAATTTTGGTGGATGAGATTATGTAGAGAAGTTGCCGTGTAACATCTCTACACTCCCCATAATTAATAACATAGACTACGAGTGGAGCTTGGTAATAAATAACTATACAGTTAAAAACGAAATAAAAGTAGATACCATAAGTCTTAAAGGATTATGCCTTCTGGCTTATAGATTCTCCATTCTGCCTTAACTGATTGTCTGGTGACGGCGAGTGCGTGTCATCAGTAAAGTGCTGTAGCTCTTTTACACAAAACTAAAGTCATGTCGATATTGGGTAATCCAAGATTCACTCGAACCCTGCCATTGACGATATTTCAGCGGCTACAAAATCTATTTGAGCAGATAGATTTAAGAATTTGTCCAGGAGCAGTGGTTCTCAGGTCAGATGATTTGCCCATTGTACCAATGTATATGGAGGAAACAGTCACAGAGTTTACAATTGTGGTATCTCCAGATTTTAAGGCACTGTTACTAGGGGAGTCGGATAACTTGTCTAATGGTGAGATAGAGCCGACAATGTATAAGGTGGGGTTGACATTTGATGCCCAGGAGATCGTATCCTTCCTCATTAAACTTGCACAATATTTAAACAACCATCCGTCTATACCCCCATTTCTAGATATTATTCGCACTTCACCACAACC
Organism: Limnofasciculus baicalensis BBK-W-15; assembly: GCF_024178385.1. Taxonomy (GTDB): domain Bacteria; phylum Cyanobacteriota; class Cyanobacteriia; order Cyanobacteriales; family Coleofasciculaceae; genus Limnofasciculus; species Limnofasciculus baicalensis. Next base: position 1,272 of record NZ_JAMZMM010000271.1, read on the forward strand.
AAATAATCCGGCAATCCAGAGTGAATTTACTCTCTCCTTACTAGAAATTATTAATCCTGAAGAAAGCAATAATTCCGCACCACCGACACCAATATATCCTTCTGTTTCCGTTTGTCAACCAATAGAAGATGCGCTGCGCCAACAGTTTGAACAGGAACGACTCCTTAATCAGGTAACAACTCAAATCCGTCAAAGCCTAGAATTACCTGTTATTTTGACTACCGCTGTTCAGCAAGTGCGACATTTTCTCGAGGTGGATAGACTAGTAATTTATCAATTTGACTTCCAGTTTTCTCCTATAGAAAATGGGAAAGAGAGGGAAGAAGGGGAGATGAATAAATGGGAAGTAAATAGTACCCAAACCCAAAACCCGCACCTCCCCTCAACCTCTGAAATAGCTTGGGGTTGTGTGACTTATGAATCCAAATCATCAGAAATAATACCCTCCGTTCTTAATTGGATAGAACAGAAAGATTACTTTACACATGTACCAAACTGTCGAGAAAAATATTGTCAAGGAATGACAGTTGCAATTGATGATGTGGAAAGAACTTACACTACCTATCCTTGCTTACTGGAGATGATGCAGCAGACAGGAGTACGAGCTAAATTAGTAGCTCCAATTATCGTCAAAAACAAGCTATGGGGGATGTTAATAGCTCACCAATGTTTTGAACCTCGCCAGTGGAAAAGTAGTGAAAAAAAGTTGCTAAAAGAGATTGCAGAACATTTATCTGTTGCTATTTATCAAGCGAAATTATATGCCCAATTGCAACAGCAAAAAACGACATTAGAAGCACGAGTAATCGAACGAACTCAAGAACTCCGAGATGCTTTAGAAGCAGCGCAAGCAGCGAATAGTGCCAAAAGTGAATTTTTGGCAGCAATGAGTCACGAGTTACGGACACCTCTTACTTGTGTAATTGGATTGTCAGCGACACTTTTACGTTGGTCTTTTGGGGAAGAAGGATCTCCAAAGGTTCCACCGGAAAAGCAGAAACAATATTTAAAAATGATTCAAGAAAATGGGGAACACCTGCTAGAATTAATCAACGACATTCTCGATTTATCTCAAGTAGAAGCAGGTAAAACAGTTTTAAATATTAATGAATTTTCACTATCCCATCTTACCCACCAAATGTTGAGAAGTCTCCAGGAAAAAGCTAGCCACAATCATGTAAATTTGGAGATTGACTTTCAGGTAGTACATAAAAGCGATCGCTTTCGTGCCGATCAACGTCGAGTTAGACAAATTATCTATAATTTATTGGGTAATGCGATCAAATTTACTCCCGAAGGTGGCAGGGTAATATTACGTGTATGGAGAGAAAATAACCTCGTAGCTTTTCAAATAGAAGATACAGGTATTGGTATTGCCCCAGAACATTTACCACTTCTTTTTCAAAAGTTTCAGCAGTTAGAGACTCCCTACCACCGCAAATATGAAGGGACAGGTTTAGGCTTGGCCTTGACTAAACAGCTGATCGAACTCCACGGTGGTACAATTGAAGTAGAGTCAATTGTTAATCAAGGCTCTGTCTTTACAGTTTGGCTACCCCTCCAACCCCTAGTTTCAGCCAATTCAGGTAAATTAGAGGATAATTCGGCTCAAAATTCCGCACCTCAAGGAACGATAGTATTAGTTAACGATAGCGAGGAAACCGCCACAGAGATTTGCCAAATTCTCACAGCCGCAGGCTATCATGTTGTTTGGCTCGTTGATGGTTCAACTGCTCTTCAACAAATCGAACTCCTCGAACCACAAGCTACAATTATTGATTGGCACTTATCGACTATAGACAGCTACGAAATCGGTCAATATCTACAGAATTCACGTACTACTAAACAAATCAAATTTTTAGCCTTGTTCGATCCTACCTTGTCAACTGACGAGGAGGAAGAGATTATGGATCTTGTTGATGATTATTTGTTGAAGCCTGTAGAGCCTGTTCAATTATTGCACAAACTTACGGCATTGATGGCAAAATAAGTTATTGGTTATTGGTTGTTGGTTATTGGTTGTTGGTTGTTGGTTGTCAATCAAATAACTAATAATTGTCACAGGCGAAACGCTACAATAACAAGGGGTTGTAAGTCCCTTGTTAACGAACAACGAACAACGAACAACGAACAACAAACAACAAACAACAAACAACAAACAATAGGAGGTAGCTATGTCAGAATTTTTGGATTTTCTCAAGCACAAATTTGCTTATGTGGCGATTGGTGAATTTAAACCCGGCAAGTTTGAAGAAGCTCAACAACTTTATGAAAAAGCTGTATCAACCTACAGCACAGGTTTTAAAGGAGCATACTTATTACGAGAGCCGGGAACAGATAAAGGTATTGCTGTTATTTTTTGGGAAGGGATAGAGAATATGGGTGCTAATCAAAATGAGGCTTATGAGGCGATTCTGAAGGAGATGTCTCATTTGTTTACTAAAGCACCAATGACTTCTTTTTATGAAGTATCCAGCGAAATTGAAGCCATCGTGAAACCATCAGAAGATTAAAGGATGCGGTAGATAGAAACCCGGTTTCTTAAAGAAACCGGGTTTCTGGGAGTTTTTGGGTGTCCTACTAGATTTATCCTGAACTCCTTGATTTATTATAGGATTTATGCTATTGAAATTTCCACTGTTGCTTGTGAAAATTCTGTTTGTTGAGGATAATAAATTAAATCGAGAAGTGATTGCTGAATATCTTGAATTACAAGGGTATGAGGTTCATACTTTATCCAGTGGATATAATTTCATAAATTCCATCAAAGAATTTAAACCTAACTTAATATTGCTTGATATCAAGTTACCTGGAATTGATGGTTTTACCCTAATGGAACAACTCCGAAGTTCTGAATGGACAGAAGTGCCAGTGATAATTCTTTCCGCACTTTCATTCACTCAAGATAAACAGCGAGCCTTCCAGCTTGGCGCTCGCCGTTTTATCGTTAAACCAGCAATCTTGAAAGAAATAGGTAGGGCAATTTATACTGAACTGAGAACATGAAGTTATGGCGGTTTGTCGTTTACGACACAATACTTAAAACCACTAACGGTTTATCTGGACTGGATAAATTTGTTATTTGTTCAAGAATAAATAACAAATAACCAACAACCAACAACTAACAACTCAAATCAACAAATCCCGTCTCGGATGAAAATCATCAATCTCCCGCAACTTCTCATAAAGTTCTCGAACTGTTGGCGATATCTCTTTAGGAATCACGACTAAAATTTCAACTAATTGATCTCCTCTTTCCCCATCAATTGGATAACCTTTATTGGCAAGGCGTAATCGTTGACCAAATCTCACTCCAGGGGGAACATTTATTTTCACTCTACCATCCAGAGTCGGTATTTCTATTGGTCCCCCCAGTACCGCTTCCGCAGGAGTTACTGGTATCTGACAGACAATATCTGACTCTTCCAGCTTAAAAAAAGCATGGGGTGCAACAGTAATAACTAAGAATAGACTCCCACCAGCAATACCCTGACCTTTCAGACGCACTCTTTGACCTGTTACCATACCCGCAGGTAACTCAACCTCTAAAGATCTCCCATCTTCCAGACGAATCCGTTCTAATCCACCCAGATATGCTTTTTCTAAGGGTAGTGTCAATCGCGCCTCTATATCTTTGGGAGTGGGGCGAGAATTAACAGTATAAGCAGTTTTACTCCCTCCCGGTTTGTAAGCATCTGACGAATTAACCCGAACGCTGCTACCTTGAGTAGCAGTAGCAGTACGAGATGACTGTCGCCTACCGAGGAGTTGGTCTACAAAGCTATTAAAGTCGCCAAACTGATCGTAATCTACTTCCTGAGTTCCGGTACGGTTAGTCCCGTTACGGCTGAATGCGTTTCTCACACTTGCAGTTTTGGCACTTGGGCGACTAGTGCCTTTCTTCTTCAAGAAGCGACTGAATTGATCGTACTGCGATCGCCTACTAGGATCGGATAGCACTTCATGAGCTTCGTTGATATCCTTAAACTTTTCCTCAGCGGTTGCATCACCCGGATTCACATCGGGGTGATATTTTCTCGCTAGCCGCCGAAACTCTTTCTTAATTTCTTCGCTAGTTGCATCTGTCGGGATTCCTAATATGTCGTAATAATTCCGAAAGTTTTCCATATAAAGTAGTTATTGGTTGTTGGTTATTTGTTTTTGGTTATTTGTTTTTGGTTGTTGGTTGTTGGTTATTGGTTGTTGGTTATAACTGATAACTTGCACGCCTTTTAATAACCGTAGGGTTGGCACTCCCTCAAACGTAATCATCAGCTTCTTCTTGTTCTCCAGGGGACTGCCCACTAAAGCCGTAAAATCTTTGTTGAAATTGGATTGCTGCAATATGATTTCTAACAGGTGAGACACCTGTTATACAGCAAGGAACCCACAAAAAAACCAACAACCAAAAACCAATAACAAATTAGAACCAATCATCATCCTCTTCATCCCAATCATTCTCCAGTGGAGCAGATCTTAAGCGATCCCGACTCGAACGACCAGATCCGACTCCGTAAGACTCCCGACGCTCAGAGGAGTTGCGACGCTCGGAGGAGTTGCGACGCTCGGAGGAGTCACGACGCTCGTAAGGATCTCGGCGATTAGCCGGATCGGGGCGCTCGTAAGGATCTCGTCGCTCAGAAGAGTCACGGCGCTCATAAGGATCTCGGCGCTCAGAAGAGTCACGACGCTCATAAGGATCTCGACGCTCAGAAGAGTCACGACGCTCA
>NZ_JAMZMM010000271.1:6101-8366 GCF_024178385.1 Limnofasciculus baicalensis BBK-W-15
AGAAGAGTCACGACGCTCATAAGGATCTCGACGCTCAGAAGAGTCACGACGCTCAGAAGAGTCACGACGCTCAGAAGAGTCACGACGCTCGTAAGGATCGCGGCGCTCGTAGGGATCTCGGCGGTTATTTATTTCGCGATCGCTATCTCCAGAGAAGGCACGACGAATTGAGCCGAAAAAGTCATCATCTTCCTCATCCGAGTAGGCGAGTCGCATTTCTCGCTTCAGATCGTAGAGAGTATCTTGAAGATCTGATTGCGCTCGATCCATGGCGCGATCGTCATTGCGGGAAAGGGCTTGACGCAGTGCTGCCGCCGAAGTTTCAATCCGACGACGATAAGGGCTGACAAACTGATTACCAAAATCTAGTGTTGCTTCTTTTAGTTGCCTTTCCGCATCATTTGCTAATGTTTCTGCTCGATTACGCTTTTCTACTCGTTCCCTCCTTTCTCTATCAATTTGGGCAAATTCTTCAGCTTCTCGGATCATCCGTTCAATCTGAGAATCATTCAAAGTAGAAGCACCTTGAATAATCACGCTTTGTTCTCTACCTGTAGTTTTGTCTAACGCTGTAACCTGTAATATCCCATTGGCATCAATGTCAAAAGATACTTGTACTTGGGGAACTCCTCTTGGTGCTGGGGGAATCCCTGTTAATTTAAACCGCCCCAATGATTTATTATCCGCAGCCATTTCCCGTTCCCCTTGGAGGGCGTGAATTTCCACCAAGGTTTGATTGTTTTCCCCCGTAGAGAAGACATCGGAACGCCTTACCGGGATGGTGGTATTGCGGGGGATGAGTTTTTTCATCACGCCGCCAATGGTTTCTAAGCCCAGGGATAATGGTGTGACATCTAATAACAAAACATCCTGGATTTCACTAGTGAGAATTCCTGCCTGAATTGCCGCACCTACTGCCACCACTTCATCGGGATTAACGTTCTGATTTGGTTCTTTATCGATAAAACTCCGTACCAATTGTTGGACAATGGGGATACGGGTTGAACCACCAACTAATACCACTTCATCAATTTGTACAGGTGTCAAGCCTGCATCTTTGAGGGCACGTTTAATGGGACGACGCAAGCGGCTAATTAAATCCCCGCACAAATCCTCAAACTGAGACCGAGTGAGTCTAGTTTCTATATGCTTAGGTCCATCTTCTGTCGCCGTGATAAAGGGCAAATTGATATCGGTTACCCCCACCCCCGAAAGCTCTATTTTCGCCTTTTCTGAGGCTTCTGTGAGGCGTTGGAGGGATTGGCGATCGCGTCTCAAGTCCATTCCTTCTCCTGCCAAGAATTGTTCTGCCAACCAGTCCACTATTTTTGCATCAAAATCATTACCCCCTAATTGCGTGTCTCCACTGGTGGATTTGACCTCAAATACCCCATCTCCCACATCCAGGATTGACACGTCAAATGTGCCACCGCCTAAGTCAAATACTAGAATTGTCTGACTTTCTTTGCGATCTAATCCATAAGCTAATGATGCTGCTGTTGGTTCGTTAAGAATCCGCAATACTTCTAAACCAGCAATCTTCCCTCCATCTCTAGTCGCCTGCCGCTGGGAATCGTTAAAGTAAGCAGGAACGGTAATTACAGCCCCCGTCACTTCTTCCCCTAGATAGCGACTCGCTTCATCCGCTAACTTTCGCAGTATCATCGCCGCAATCTCTTCCGGGGCAAATTCTTTTTGCAGCCGAGGGCAGCGAATTTTGATATTTTCATCCTCATCCCGGCGAATGGTATAGGGAACCCGTTTGGACTCTGGACTTAGTTCGGCATATTTCCTGCCAATGAATCGTTTCACGCCAAAAAATGTGTTTTGGGGATTGAGTACCCCTTGGCGGCGTGCCAGTTGCCCAACTAAACGCTCTCCATCTTTACTAAAGCCAACCACTGAAGGGGTGGTGCGCATTCCTTCTGCATTGGCAATTACCACCGGCTTGCCACCTTCCATCACCGCTACTACGGAGTTTGTTGTCCCTAGGTCAATGCCGACTACCTTGCCCATGCGTGCTTTTATCTCCTCTCGCTGTTGCTGCCAACTTGCTCAACGACTTTATCATCTATTTAGCTGACCCTGGAATTCTCGATCCGGTTCAAAATGCGATCGCGAATAATGCCGAACAGTCAGCCTCTGTTCGTCGTATAATCTAGTGCTGCACCTATTCTATCGTGTGGTTGTTGTTGGTCTTTTGGAATGGACTAGGGGGACTAGGGGGACTAGGGGGCAGGAGAGTTTTAACTCCCCACTCCCCAC
>NZ_JAMZMM010000705.1 GCF_024178385.1 Limnofasciculus baicalensis BBK-W-15
TCCTCTGGGAATACAAATTTTTCGTGAGGCTGATCCGCTGGAGCCATCCAAGCTCTCAAGCCTTCGTTGAGCAGAATGTTCTTAGTGTAGAACGTTTCAAATTCGGGATCTTCGGCTGCGCGAATTTCCTGAGAGACAAAATCATAAGCCCGCAGGTTGAGCGCGATACCCACAATCCCAATTGATGCCATCCATAACCCAGTGACGGGTACGAATAGCATGAAGAAGTGTAACCAACGCTTATTCGAGAAAGCAATACCAAAGATTTGACTCCAGAAGCGGTTGGCGGTCACCATGGAGTAAGTTTCTTCGGCTTGGGTGGGAGTAAAAGCCACAAAGGTATTGGCTCTGTCACCATCTTGGAAGAGGGTATTTTCTACTGTTGCACCATGAATGGCACAGAGTAAAGCTCCACCTAAAATACCCGCTACGCCCATCATGTGGAAGGGGTTGAGGGTAAAGTTATGGAACCCTTGCACAAACAGAATGAACCGGAAAATACCCGCTACGCCGAAGCTAGGGGCAAAAAACCAGCCAGACTGTCCCAAGGGGTAGAGTAAGAAGACGCTAGTGAATACTGCAATCGGTCCTGAGAAGGCGATCGCATTATAAGGGCGAATACCCACTAGGCGAGAGATTTCAAATTGGCGCAGCATGAAGCCGATTAAGCCAAAAGCGCCATGGAGTGCGGTAAACGTCCACAAACCGCCCAGTTGACACCACCGAGCAAAACTGCCTTGAGCTTCAGGTCCCCAGAGTAATAATAGGGAATGTCCCAGACTGTTAGCGGGGGTGGAAACGGCAACGGTGATAAAATTGCCACCTTCTAAATAGGAGGAGGCTAAACCGTGGGTATACCAGGATGTCACAAAGGTGGTTCCGGTGAGCCATGCCCCTAGCGCTAGAAAAGCACAGGGGAATAGTAACAAACCGGACCAGCCGACGAAGACGAAGCGATCGCGCTTGAGCCAGTCGTCGAGGACATCAAACCATCCTCGATTGCTGCTGGCACGTCCAACGGCTATGGTCATAGTTTCAAATCCTCTTACATTAAGGGTTTACAAGGATTTATAGGTTGACATTTTCCCAAGGGTAGCCAGGGAATTTTTGAGAGCCTCTGTCTCAACGGATGTGTCTGGGCATCCTTCTCTCAGCAGCTATAGACTTTGCTGAGATTTCAATTAACGTTTCTTAACGTATCACATTTTTTGATCTTTTGCTTCATCTTTCTTCTGATAAGACAATAGCCTGAAAACCCCGTGTCAATAGACTGGGGAAGTTTCCACTGGGGAACCCCACTGTGGCTGTACTGGATTGGGTGGCGCTCTGTGACTCTCATCTAGGG
>NZ_JAMZMM010000272.1 GCF_024178385.1 Limnofasciculus baicalensis BBK-W-15
AACTGACTTAAGCTATTAGGCAGTGGTTTAAACCACTGCCGGGTTATCGCGAATCGTGCAAGTTGTCAGATTAAATTTACATTTTGCACCCTGAAGTGTGACACTACAGATTTCAATAACTCTCCTCCAGCCCCTAACCTTGCAGTAGAGAGGTTGGGGAATAGCTAAAATCAGGCAAGGAGATATTCTTACTCCCCTCGCCTCTTAGGAGAGGGGATGGGGGAGAGGTCAATTTTATGCGTATCCTAGAAAAGTCCCCTCCATCCACACCCCATGCTAAACATCCCCCAACTCCTCGCCCAGGAATTATCCATCACCCCCTCCCAAATTGAAAACACCCTCGCCCTATTTGCCGAAGGTGCAACCATTCCCTTCATCGCCCGCTACCGGAAAGAGCGGACGAATTCCCTCGATGAGGTACAATTGCGGGATATTTCCGAACGCTACACCTACCTGACAGAATTGGAAGAACGGAAATCGTCGATATTGGATGCGATCGCAGCTCAAGGTAAACTCACAGATGAACTTAAAGCCAAAATTGAATCTTCCCTGCAAAAAAATGAACTAGAAGATCTCTATCTTCCTTATAAACCCAAACGCCGTACTAGAGCAACTATTGCTAGGGAAAAAGGTTTAGAACCCTTAGCGGAATTTATTAAATCTTTGAATAATCCCAAAGCAACGCCTGTTTCTCTGACAGATGAAGCCGCTAAGTATATTTCAGAAGATAAAGGAGTAAAAACCGCAGAAGAGGCACTTAAAGGTGCTTCCGATATTTTAGCAGAAGCTGTATCGGAAAAAGCCGAATTTCGGGCTTACCTGCGAGACTATTTCATGCAGAATGGGATATTCTTATCTAAGATAAAAGATGAGTGTCCGGAAGGGAGTACTAAATTTGAAATGTACCGCAGCTACCAAATCAAAGCCAAAGATATTGCTTCTCACAATATGTTAGCACTTTTCCGAGGTGAGAGTGAAAAAGTATTGAGTCTTGACCTTAACTTTGATGAAGATGCAGTCCAATCTTATTTGGAATCTGAGGAAATTAGAACAAAAATTCCAGCCGTGCGGGATTTTTATCGCGCTATGTTAAAGGATGCTTTTAATCGTTTGATGAAGACTTCTTTGACTACCGAAGTAAGGAGCGATCGCAAAACTTATGCCGATATTGAATCCATTAAAACTTTTGAAACAAATCTCCGGGAATTACTCCTATCTGCACCTGCGGGAATGAAACCAACATTAGCGATCGATCCGGGATTGCGCACAGGATGTAAGGTGACAGTATTGAATGAAACTGGCAAGTTTTTAGAATATCAAACCATATTCCCTCACACCGGAAAACCCACTGAGGCGGCTGGAATTATTAAGAAACTAATTGAAAAATACCAGATCGAACTGATTGCGATTGGTAACGGTACAGCATCCCGCGAAACTGATGAGTTTGTCGGGGAAGTATTTAAAACAATTGAGCGCAAACCGATTAAAGTAATCGTAAATGAATCTGGTGCATCTATTTATTCCGCCAGCGATGTGGCACGAGAAGAATTCCCCGATCAAGATGTTACCGTGCGCGGCTCAATTAGTATCGGAAGGCGCTTACAAGATCCTTTAGCAGAATTAGTGAAAATTGACCCCAAATCCATAGGAGTGGGACAGTATCAGCATGATGTGGATCAGAAATTACTAAAAAAGAAGTTAGATGATACAGTAGAAAGCTGCGTTAACTATGTGGGTGTGGATTTAAACACCGCATCAAAAGAACTCCTCACCTTTGTCTCAGGTTTAACCCCAACTATTGCCAAGAATATCGTTACTTATCGGAATGAAAATGGAGCCTTTACCAATCGCCGCAAACTGATGAAAGTAGCAAAACTCGGACCAAAAGCCTTTGAACAAGCAGCGGGATTTTTGCGGATTCGCGGTGGGGATAACCCATTAGATAATACCGCTGTCCATCCAGAAAGTTATCCAGTAGTGGAAGCCATTGCCAAAGACTTAAACGTATCCTTATCTCAGATATCCCAAGCCGCAGATAAACTCAAATCAGTTAATCTGAAAAAATATGTAACTGAGACGATTGGATTACCCACACTTCAGGATATAATTAAAGAATTAGAAAAACCGGGACGAGATCCCCGTGCAGAGTTTAAATATGCCACATTTAAGGAAGGAGTGAAAGAAATATCTGACCTAGAAATTGGTATGGAATTAGAAGGAAGTGTAACGAATGTGGCTAACTTTGGTGCATTTGTGGATATTGGAGTCCATCATGATGGATTAGTCCATATTTCCCAATTAGCAGACAGGTTTGTGGAAGATCCCAAGCAGATAGTGAAAGTGGGACAAGTTGTGAAGGTGCGGGTGGTTTCTGTGGATGAGAAATTGAAGCGGATTGGGTTATCGATGAGATCTAATGATGGGGTAAGTGAGAGTGCTAGTGTTAAGAATAGTGAGAATCGGAGTAAGAATAATTCTGCTAGTTTGGCGGATTTGAAAGCGAAGTTTAATCGGAAGAATTAGGAGTGGTTGAGTAATAAGTAGTGGGGCTTGACATAGAAAAGTTATTCAGGGTAAACTATACCTCACTAAAGTTAACTACCACCCAGAAAGAAGCATCAATTTAATGCTCGATCCGATAACTTCGCGATATGATAGATATAAATAAATATTTCCAACAACTATAGCTTTATGGACTACCAAGACATCATCACGATTGAGCCGGGAAAACGCAGTGGGAAGCCTTGTATTCGAGGAATGCGCATCACTGTGTATGATATCCTAGAATATCTGGCAGGTGGCATGACACAAACAGAAATTCTGGAAGATTTTTCTGAACTAACTTCCGAAGACATCAAAGCATGTCTAGCTTTTGCGGCTGATCGTGAGAAAAAGTTATTTGTGGCATCGCTTTTGGCAATATTACATTTCTCCAGAAATGTTGCAGCGGACGGGCGATCAACCTTGTAACATATAATATAGTTGACCCGATCGTGTGGTAAGACCTTACCTATTTATGCCTTACAGCCAATTTACCCTAAAAAACCTAGTCGAACAATTTAATTTGACTTTGGCGGAAACGACTCGATTATTTCCTAATATAAATCCGATAACTCCTACAGAATTACTATCAATGACGTTGCAAGAGTCATTGCCATTAGCAACTGCAATCAATAGTGAAAAGGCACGATCTGAATTAATTATTACCCCGATTTTACTCGAAATTAAGCGAAAAATGAATCACCAAATTGGTTTATTTTCTGGTAATGATTTTACTGTAGATTCAAATTTGGGACTCAATGGTTCACCTGATTTTTTAATTACTCGCAGTCGCGAACAATATTACATTAGCGCTCCAGTAATGACTATTGTTGAGGCAAAAAATGAGAATATTAATTTGGGATTAGGTCAATGTGGCAGTGAAATGCTTGCAGCACAGATATTTAACGCACGGGAAAATAATTCTGTGACTACAGTTTATGGATGCGTTACCACTGGGGTGTTATGGAAATTTTTGCAATTAGATAATCAAACCCTATATATTGATCCTGTAGAAATATCTGTTGAACCCATCGAACGATTGTTAGGGATTTTTATCCAGATTCTTTCTTGAGTTGAAATATTATTTAATATAAATAAAACATCCAACTCCCCACTTTAACTAATCGCTTCCCGATAAGCTTTCACCTGCAAATCAATACCTGTAATTGCCGTACCAACAACCACGGCATATCCCCCCAACTTGAGCGCCTTATTTGCCATCTCCGGCGTAGAAATTCCCCCTTCACAAATTACCGGAATTTCTAATTTATCCACTAATTGAACAAGTAAATCAAAACCAGGTGGTTTTAAATGTTTCGTTTGATTCGTATAACCGTAAAGGGTTGTCCCCACTAAATCTGCTCCCGCTGCAACTGCTGCGATCGCACTTTCTATTGTATCAATATCTGCCATGACTGGTTTGCCCAACTCATTATGGATTCTAGCAATTAATTCTGCTACTGTTTCTCCGCCGGGGCGTTGGCGTAAGGTAGCGTCAATGGCAATAATATCAGCACCCGCAATTGCGATCGCAACTCCGTGGTGAAATTGAGGTGTAATGTAAACTTCATACCCTGGTATTTGCTGTTTCCACAATCCAATAATTGGTGCAGTTGGACATTCTAATCGCACTGCTGTAATCTGATCTGGTGTATCGATTCTTATACCAACAGCACCCTGATTCATTGCAGCTTTTGCCATGGCTCCTATGACGATTGGGTTGTGTAGGGGCGAGTCTGTTGGGGCTTGGCAGGATACAATTAGTCCTTGATTTAATAGGGGAATTAGATTATTGGTTAACATGGTGATTTTTTTGAGGTTTATGGATTATATTATCTGATTTGTGCGGATACATTCGCGATACCAATTGAAGCTGGTTTTGGGTATGCGTTTTTGGGTTTTATAATCTACATACACAATCCCAAATCGTTGTTGGTATCCCCACGCCCATTCAAAGTTATCTAGAAAACTCCAGAGGAAGTATCCTTTTAGTGGATATCCTTCCGAAATTGCTCGCTTTGCCATTCTTAGGTGTTGTCTTAGGTATAAAATGCGATCGCTATCTATAACTTCTCCTTTTTCATTTAATTCGTCTTGGGCTGGACAGCCATTTTCGGTAATAATTATTGGTAAGTCGGGACGGTTGAGGGTTTCGCTAATATGTCTAATGCCCCAATATATAGCATCGGGGAGAAGATTGAGCCATGGCATCTCCATTCTGGGATATCCTTTGGGGAAGTCTAGAATTTCGTATCCCCATTTATTATCTGCGGCTCGAATGTATGTGCCTGTGTATATGTTAAATCCTAAAGCATCTAATGCTTGATGGATTGTTTCTAAGTCTCCATCTTTAATATCTGGTGCATTTTCTCCTAATTCTTCTAGTAAAGTGGGACTATACTTTCCTGTAAGTACTGGTAAAATAATACCCCCATTTTGTCCGGAGGTATGAAAGGCTTTTTGGGCGGCTTCTATATGTTCAGCTGATTCCTGAATGGGTACGGTTACGGCAAAGTTATCTACTAAACTTACTGAGCAAGAAACCGGAGATGCAGCACGAATTGCTTGACAACCTAAGCCGTGGGCTAATAAGGCGTGGTGAGAGGTTTGCCAAATTTCTTTTAATGAATTTACTCTTTTTCCTGGTGCATGAGGGGGATCTGAATTAACTTTATATCCGATGTGGGTAAAGCAGGGGATTTCATTAATTGTCATCCAATTGGTAATGCGATCGCCTAATCGACTCACAACTGCTGTAACATAATCAGCATAGTCTCTTGCCATCTGCCGATTTTGCCAAGAGCCATATAAATCTTCTAATGCTTGAGGTGAATCCCAGTGGAATAATGTGGCGTGGGGAGTAATTCCATATTCGTTTAAACAGTCAATTATACGCTTATAGAAATCTACGCCTTCTTCGTTAACTGCACCTCTACCATCGGGAATAATTCGACTCCAAGCAATACTGAAACGATAGTGCTTGATTCCCAGTTCTGCCATTAATTCTATATCTTCTTTATATAGATGATAATGGTCGCACGCGATCGCACCTGTATCATTATTTAACACTCTTCCAGGAGTGGCGCTGAATGTATCCCATACACTAGGTTTTCGTCCACCTTCTGTTGCTGCACCTTCAATTTGATAGGAGGATGTTGCAGTACCCCAGCAAAAGTCTTCTGGGAATTTATAGTTTGTCATAAAGGGGGAATGGGGAAGAGAGTTTTGAGTTTTCAGTTTTCAGTTTTCAGTTTTCTCCTCTGCCTTTCACATCTTACCTCTTACCTCTTACCCACGGAATATGGAGTTAAGCGGATTCGAACCGCTGACCCCCTCAATGCCATTGAGGTGCTCTACCAACTGAGCTATAACCCCGTGAAGCATTTACAATCATCCCTGAATTATTCAATTTAGTCAAGCATTATTGGTAAATTTCTTTTTTATTCCCGCCAACCCTTCAATAGAAGGGGCTGGGGGTTTGGGCGATGCGATCGAGATAGCAGATGTAGGTGTTCATCAGAAAATACACTACTATCATCGCCCCTGCCGATAGCGCTACCAAGGTTCCCGCCAGCATCAGTGAGAATTCGCGGGTATCGAAGGCTTGCTGCATCAGGTGGAGGGACCAAGCTACTAAAGCAACATCAAATATTAAAATAGCGATTAACATAGTTTACGAAATGTAACAGCTCATCTATTCTAACAACACCTAATTCGTAGGTATGTATAACAAAACTTAAAGATTCGCTGTAAGTCGTACACTGTATTACGTCAACCGCACCGGGAGTTTGCGGTCAGTCAGATAGCTTTTGATTTGGGATACTGTAAGTTGTCCGTAATGGAGTAGGGATGCCAGTAGTGCTGCTTCAGCTTTTCCGTCTGTGAGTGCCTCATAAATATGTTGGCAATTCCCTGCACCGCCGGAAGCTATCACAGGAATTTCTACTTGCTCGGCAATAGTGCGAGTTAATTCTAAATCATACCCTGCTTGGGTTCCATCCCCATCCATACTAGTGACGAGGAGTTCACCAGCGCCCCTTTGTGCCATTTCTTTTGCCCATGAGATTGCATCTATTCCCGTATTTTCCCTGCCCCCACGCACGTATACATCCCAGCCAGGATTCTGGGGAGCTTTTCGCGCTCTGGCATCAATCGCTACTACAATACATTGGTTTCCGAAGCGATCGCTAGCTCGATTGACAAAATCCGGATTCCTTACCGCTGCCGAGTTAATGCTGACTTTATCCGCTCCAGCCCTTAACAATAGTTTAATCGTTTCTAAGGATTGGATACCGCCGCCGACAGTGAGGGGAATAAAAACTTGTTCCGCTGTCCGGTAAACTACGTCAACTATAATATCTCGGTCTTCGTGGGTGGCGGTAATATCCAGAAATACTAGTTCATCTGCCCCTGCCTCGTTATAGGCTTTCGCTAACTCGACGGGATCTCCAGCATCTTTAAGATCCACGAAGTTAACTCCTTTGACAACCCGTCCAGCTTTGACATCCAAGCAAGGTAAGATTCGTTTAGATAGCATATCTAGTGTCTTGTAGTTTCTAATTTCAGATTTTGAATTGACGAATCCCAGACAGGAAGCCAGTTTTCCAGTGCGGAACCCTGGTAATTATAGCGCAAAATGAGGTAATTGGTTCGTAGTAGGCGCTTTAGCGCTGAAGCGCCTACTACAAACGGACTTTAGGTCTGGGGTTAAACCGAAATTGATATTACAATAAATTCTTAAACTATTAAACTTATGGCAATTACTTCTTTCCGACAACAGTCTCAACAACCAGATGAGGAAAAACCTAAGTCTAGTACGAAAAAAAAGAGTAGAAAGAATATTTCCAAGGAAGAAACTACTGGCGAGACTGATATTTTAATTGCTACGGCGATGGCGGATGAAACTGATAGTCAGGAGGAAGGTATTCGTCCTCATCGGTTGGCGGATTATATCGGGCAAAAAGAGTTGAAGAGTGTTTTGGAAATTGCGATCGCAGCCGCTAAAGGGAGAAATGAATCATTAGACCATTTACTATTATACGGTCCGCCGGGATTGGGGAAGACTACTATGTCCCTGATTTTGGCTACAGAGATGGAAGTTAATTGTAAAATTACTGCTGCTCCTGCTTTAGAACGTCCGCGAGATATTGTGGGACTTTTGATTAATTTGAAGCCTGGAGATATATTATTTATAGATGAAATTCATCGCTTATCGCGGATGACGGAAGAATTATTATATCCCGCGATGGAAGATTATCGCTTGGATATTACGATTGGTAAGGGACAATCAGCAAAGATTAGAAGTATTCCTTTGGCTAAGTTTACTCTAGTTGGCGCTACGACTAGGGTTGGCTCCCTAACTTCACCATTACGCGATCGCTTTGGGCTGATTCAACGTCTGCGATTCTATGAAGTAGATGAACTAACTTTAATTGTCCAACGAACAGCCGCTTTACTGCAAGCTCCCGTGACTCAAGATGGTGCTGAGGAAATTGCCCGTCGCTCCCGTGGTACTCCTCGCATTGCTAACCGTCTCCTGAAACGGGTGCGAGACTATGCACAGGTGAAAAAACTTGAGATAATTAACCAATCAGTAGCAGCAGAAGCACTAGAAGTCTTTAATGTAGATCCGATGGGTTTAGATTGGACAGACCGATTAGTGTTAAGTGTCATGATCGAACAGTTTAATGGAGGACCGGTGGGATTGGATGCAGTTGCCGCAGCTACGGGAGAAGATACTCAAACCATTGAGGAAGTTTATGAGCCGTATTTATTACAAATTGGCTATTTACATCGTACACCTCGCGGTCGTGTTG
>NZ_JAMZMM010000706.1 GCF_024178385.1 Limnofasciculus baicalensis BBK-W-15
GTATGTTGCCGTTTCCCCAAGGCTACGAAGTTTCCATTTAGGGAATCTAGGTAATCTAGGTAATCTGGGGAATCTAGGGGCGACTCGCCACCAGAATATATAATAATAACGAATAAACCAATCGACTCGCCCCGACTTGCCATGTCCAAACCCAAAATCCTCCAGTAAAACCAATCTTACACCTTTCTATCCTACGTTGTAGAAAAAGTAGGGAATGTAGGCAAAAGGAGGAGTGGGAGAGTTAAAACTCAAAACTGAAAACTCTCTTACCCATTCCCTAAACTAAGTTAATCTAATCATCGCTCTCACAAATTGCTGAGAGACAAAGGGTAAAATAGTCTTATTTCTACTGTGGACTTTCCCCTCGATAAACACAACTAACAAATAAGGCTGTTTGTGAGGAAGCTCAATATAAGCCGCATCGTGGCGTACCTGAGAAGTCCAACCCGCTTTGGACCAAATTTGAGCTTCCGAAGGAATACCAGCACCCAAAAACCCGGTGATCTGATTTTCCTCCTCACCAGTAAGATCGATAGGGTTGAGATTGCGCTTCATCAAATTCATCATTAGTTGCGATCGCGCCGAGGAAACCGCGACTCCCCCAACTATACTGTGGAGTAACCGCGCTGTAGCATTGGTAGTCAGCATATTGCGATTTTCCATCAACTCACCCAGAAACGCCCTTTCCCTACCATAGGCACCATCGCACCAGGTTTTTTGATTAACATTAATCGATTCCAACTCTTGCCACTTCAAAGACTGAAAGTAACGATTCACAATATTGCGCTGAAATTTCCAGGTTTCAAAAGGACCTGGTGGTAATTCCGGACCACTAGTCGTACCGCTTAAGATATCCACAATCAGACTAGTCGCATCATTGCTAGAATCAGCGATCGCATCTCTAATTGCTCTGTCTAACTCAGTGGAGGAAGTAGTCATCCCGGTTTCCAGCCACTCCTGAATGGCAACCAAATAAAACAGTTTGACAATACTAGCAGGATAAATTCGCTCAACCCCGCGATAGCTAAAGCCCCGCACCTGATATTTCCAGAATTCTTCAGCCGAAAGCGCACCACCTGTATTTACGGGTACGGGTGGATCGTATACTACCCAAGTTAGGGCTATTTGATTTTGGGCTAATCCTGGAAATTCTGCCCAGGTAGCTTCTAAGATGTCAGTACCGAGTTTGTGAAGTTGTTCGTCTTTGTGGAAGAATGTCATTGGTTTGTTGTTAGTTGTTAGTTGTTGGTTGTTGGTTGTTGGTTGTTGGTTGTTTGTTGTTGGTTGTTGGTTGTTGGTTGTTGGTTGTTGGTTGTTAGTTGTACTCCTCA
>NZ_JAMZMM010000273.1 GCF_024178385.1 Limnofasciculus baicalensis BBK-W-15
TCAAACCCTCTCCCCTGCTCCCCTGCCCCCCCTTCTCCCTGCCCTACAAAGCCCAGAAATCAATCTTATGATTTGCGAGATGCAGGGGGTGCTGGGGGAGGTGCTGCTGGTGCAGATTGCAACCTCTGTTGTAACCTGGGAGCGGAACCAGAGCTTGAACCTGAACCTCCTGAAGATTGAGATCTTCGGCGTACTGAGCCTGAGCGTCTCGAAGATGAGTTACTAGAATCTGAGTTTTCTGTCCGCACGCGGCGACGGGCACGCCTAGTTGGTTGTTCAGTGGCTTGTTGAGATTGGCTCTCATTGTAGACGCGACGACGGGAACTTTGGGAACGGCGTGATTCTCGAGGGGTTTCATCTGAATTTGAACTAGTATTCCTCGAACTCCGTCTAGCGCGACGTAACGATCTCTGTTGAGAGCCAGAATCACCACTATCGCCAGAAGTGCGTTGATAACTCCGTCTAGAAGTACGTCGATAAGTACGCTCTGAGCTATCATCATCACTCTGTCGGGAACGACGTTGATAAGTGCGCCCAGAGCTATCATCATTACTACGTCGGGAACTCCGTCGATAACTCCGTCGAGAGTTATCATCATTATCATTGTCAGAGCTACTGTCAGCTTGAGGAAGCGGTTTAGAAATAGTCCGTTTTGGTTTGAGCTTCTTGAGTTCAATAGTTGGCTTGCGCCCTTCTAATTGGCTGGGGCGATCGGGGAATTTCTCCACTTTCATATTTTCTACTGCCTTCACCATGAACTGATTCCAGGTATAAGCAGCGGTACTACTTGCTCCCCAAGTCGGCTTGTTATCATCATTACCGAGCCAGACTCCTGTCACTAGTTGAGGAATATAACCGACAAACCAGAGATCTCGTGCTTCATCAGAAGTACCTGTTTTGCCAGCCACTGCGCGATCGCTAAGTTGAGCGTTACCACCTGTACCATCAGTAACCACGCTCCGCAACATCCACGTCATAATGGCAGAGGTATCTTCGTCAATGGCTCGCTCTCCTACTGACTTATCCTCATAAATCACCTTACCTTGCTGGTCGAGAATGCGACGAATTCCGTGAGATTTGACGTGAACGCCTTTATTCGCTAATGTGCCATAAGCGCTCGTCAATTCCAATAAATTAACCTCAGATGCTCCCAATGCCAAAGAGTATGTCGGTTTTAATTCCGATTCAATCCCCATTTTCTTGGCAACGTCAATTACGGGATCCCATCCGATATCAATTAATGCTTTAACGGCAACAATATTAACTGAGCTTGTCAGGGCATCTTTAATATTAGTCCAACCTCGGAATGTTTCGCTGTAATTTTTTGGTTCGTAACCATCGACAATAAAGGGGGCATCTTCATAACCGCGATAAGGTGAGAAGCCTCCTGCTATTCCTGTTGAGTAAACAAATGGTTTAAATGTTGAGCCGGGTTGACGTTGGGCTTGGGTAACGCGGTTAAATTGCTGATTGTAGAAATCTTTTCCACCCACCATAGCTTTAATTTGACCACTTCGGGGGTCAACTGCTACTAAAGCTGCTTGTTTAAATCCTTGTCCAGATCCTCTATTTTTTAATGTCTTTGTGACTGCTGCTTCTGCTGCTTTTTGCCAATCTAAATTTAAAGTAGTTTCAATAGTTAATCCTTTTTTAGCCAACAAGTCTTTTGATACATATTTGGGTAATTCCTGTTGAATGTATTCTGTAAAGTAATAAGCTTGTCGATCTAGTCGTTTGGGATTGCTCTGCTTAATATTTAGGGGAGTTGCGATCGCGACATTGGCTTCGGCAGCAGTAATATATTTCATATCCACCATTCGTTTCAGCACCACATCCCGACGCTCTTTAGCGACTTTTTCGTTAACCAGAGGTGAATATACAGTGGGCGCAGGTGGCAGTGCTGCCAACATCGCCATTTCTGGTAAAGTCAGGTCTTTTACTGGTTTGCTAAAATATATCCAAGCTGCATCAGCAACGCCGTAGGCTCCCGATCCCAAATAAACTAGATTCAAATAACGTTCTAAAATTTGATCTTTTGTTAAATCTTCTTCAATTTTTTGAGCCATCCGCATTTCCTTGATCTTGCGCCCGAAATTGCGCTGTTGATCGAAGTAGACAATGCGAGCGAGTTGTTGAGTGAGGGTACTTGCCCCTTCCACCAAATCTCCAGCTAATAAGTTCGATCCCGTGGCGCGGAAGATACCCTGGTAATCTAGTCCATTATGCTCTTGGAAGCGCTGATCTTCGCTAGAAATGAAAGCTTGCTTTAATTTGTCAGGAATTTCCCAAATCTTGAGGGTATCGTGGGTAGCAGGCCCGATTTGCTGTACGATCGTCCCGTCTGCTGCTTTAATGGTGAGGGTATCTGGGCGGACAAAAGTTAAAACATCCTCTGTCTCATCGGGGAGACTT
Source organism: Limnofasciculus baicalensis BBK-W-15 (assembly GCF_024178385.1). GTDB lineage: Bacteria > Cyanobacteriota > Cyanobacteriia > Cyanobacteriales > Coleofasciculaceae > Limnofasciculus > Limnofasciculus baicalensis. The sequence goes on from NZ_JAMZMM010000273.1 coordinate 2,413, forward strand.
TTGTCTAGGGCATTCCAAGCGATGGATAGGGCTATTGCACCACCACCAACGCTGACTACTCCCAATCCTAACCAAAATTTCGCCTGACGGTATATTGGTTTTGGTCCGGATAAGGCATCTTTCACTGTGCCGGGAATCTTTTTGATCCCTTCCAGTGCGATTGTTGCTCCTTGCCGACATTGTGTCAATAACCGATTTGATGGTGTTTCCTCCTTCGGTTGCAATTCTGCCTCACCCTCTGACTCAGTTAAATTCGAGTCACTTAAAGAGGATTCTAAGTTAGAATCACTCTTAGGAGTTGATTCTACTTCCGGTTCTTTTGACAATGCTGAATTGTTTAGGATCAATGGATCTTCGTGCTTTGAGATGGAATTTGTCACTTGCACTCCTCAATTACACCACAAGCCCTCACAACTTTTTGATTATTTTCGGACTTGGGATCTGGTTCTGCGCCGATCGCTTATGTAGCTTTGATTATTAAATATAAGTTAAATTTACTTTTCTGGGAAGCCACCCTTTGATGCCAACCGCCACTTTGTTGAAAATTGTATCGTAATTCCTTCCCTTCTGAACTCCTCATATTTTGCAACTACACCTGTGACTCCTGCTATATTTACCTCCGAACGTCTCCTTTTTACACCAGCAACTCCTGAAGCTACTGCAATTCCTACGATTTTTGCCTTCCCCAACACATACAGTGTGGGGATTACTAGCTTAGGCTATCAGGTAATCTGGGCTAGTCTCGCTTCCCGTTCCGATCTCCAGGTGAGCCGCTTGTTCACTGATTGCCACGAACAGTTACCAGTTCAGACAGAATTGCTAGGTTATTCTATATCATGGGAATTGGATTATGTCAATATCCTTAACTTACTAGAATTTTTGGCAATACCGTTAATGTCAGGGGAACGTCAGGATTGCCATCCCCTGGTTTTTGGTGGAGGTACGGTACTAACAGCTAACCCGGAACCTTTTGCGGACTTCTTTGATGTAATTTTACTCGGAGATGGGGAAAATCTACTAGATAATTTTATTAATGCTTACCAAGAAGTCCGACAGGCTGATAGACAAACTCAACTCAGACATTTAGCCCAGATACCAGGGATTTACGTTCCCAGTCTTTATCAGGTAACTTATCACGATTTAACGGGCGCGATCGCTTCGCCCAACTCAGGTATAGCCAAAATAGAACCGATAGATTCTGATATTCCCCCCACAGTAGCTAAACAAACCTATCGAGGCAATACCCTGTCAGCTTCCACTGTTGTCACAGAAAAAGCTGCTTGGGAAAATATCTATATGGTGGAAGTGGTACGGAGTTGTCCAGAAATGTGCCGTTTCTGTTTAGCCAGTTATCTCACACTACCCTTTCGCACGCCAAGTGTTACAGATTCCTTAATTCCGGCAATTGAAAGAGGATTAAAGGTAACCAAACGGATTGGATTATTGGGTGCGTCTGTAACCCAGCATCCAGAATTTGAGGTATTGTTAGATTACCTGGCTCAACCTAAGTATGATGATGTGCGATTGAGTATCGCTTCTGTCCGAACTAATACAGTCACTCAGAAGTTAGCCGAAATACTTACAAAACGCGACACCCATTCTATTACTATCGCAGTGGAAAGTGGTTCGGAAAGGTTGCGACAGATTGTGAATAAAAAACTAAAAAATGAAGAAATAATCCAAGCAGCGGTTAATGGCAAAGCTGGAGGATTAAAGAGTATTAAACTGTACGGAATGGTGGGAATTCCTGGAGAGGAAATGTCAGATGTAGAGCAGACAGTAGCGATGATGCGAGATATCAAAAAAGCAGCCCCTGGTTTACGGTTGACTCTGGGATGCAGTACATTTGTCCCGAAAGCCCATACTCCATTTCAGTGGTTTGGGGTGAATCCCCAAGCAGAGAAGCGGTTACAGTATTTGCAGAAGCAATTGCGATCGCAAGGAATAGACTTTCGACCAGAAAGCTATAATTGGTCAGTAATTCAAGCGTTAATTTCTAGAGGAGATCGTCGATTATCTCATCTTTTAGCATTAACTAGGCATTATGGCGACTCATTAGGTAGTTTCCGTCGCGCCTTTAAAGAATTACGAGGAAAATTACCCGAACTAGATTTCTATGTTCATGCAAATTGGTCAACAGAGCAAATTTTGCCTTGGAGTCACTTGCAAGGCTCATTATCACCAGGAACTTTAGTTAAGCATTTGGGAGTAGGGAGTAGGGAGTAGGGAATAGGGAGTAGGGAATGGGGATGAGGGTTTTGAGTTGGGGAAGGGGGAATGGCGCAAAATTTGGTAAACTGAAAACAGTCACTATTATCCATATAAAAGGAGACTAAAAATTGAGATATCAAAATCCACAAAATTGGCAAGCTGTAGTTGCCGGAATTATAGCAGCAGCAGTGCTTCTCCTCAGTTTGAGTTCCTTTATTATTATCACCCCCGGCCAAGCGGGAGTAATGAGTATCTTGGGGAAAGCCAGAGAGGGAGTATTACTGGAAGGAATACATATCAAACCCCCATTAATTTCAACAATAGATATCTACGATTTAACTGTGCAAAAGTTTGAAGTACCAGCACAGAGTTCGACTAAGGATCTTCAGGAATTATCAGCCAGCTTCGCCATCAACTTCCGCCTCGATCCAACTCAAGTAGTTAATATTAGGAGAACCCAAGGGACTTTGCAGAATATTGTATCAAAAATCATTGCACCTCAGACTCAGGAATCCTTTAAAATTGCCGCAGCTGAAAGAACAGTTGAAGAAGCAATTACCCAAAGGGATATATTGAAGCGAGACTTTGATGAAGCATTAAGCAGTCGCTTAGATAAGTATGGAATTATCATACTAGATACCAGCGTTGTCGATCTCACATTTTCCGCAGAATTCTCTAAGGCAGTCGAAGAGAAACAAATTGCCGAACAACGAGCGCAAAGAGGAGTCTATATAGCACAAGAAGCTGAACAACAAGCACAAGCAGAAATTAATATTGCCCAGGGTAAAGCAGAAGCACAAAGACTATTAGCAGAAACCCTAAAAGCCCAAGGAGGTAGCCTCGTACTTATGAAAGAAGCCATTGAAGCTTGGAAATTAGGTGGAGGGCAAGTACCGAAAGTTCTAGTTATTAATGGTGATAGTAACAGTGGAGTACCCTTCTTGTTCAACTTAGGTAATTTAGAAGAAACACCCAGTCTTTGAGGGAATGGGGTTTTGAGTTTTGAGTTTTGTTAGCGCAGCGGGACGAAGTCCGTTTTGAGTTTTGAATACTGTAGGGTGATTCGCTACTACTATCTCTGGTACTCAAAGTCTAACTAGATAATTCTCTTGCCCGCTTGGTGTCGTTATCTTGCCCGCTTAGTCCAATTTCAGGAAGGAAGACGCTCCCACTAAGTAGTCGGACAAAAGTTTTCGGTGTTATGTAAAGTTTTCTGAATGCTACTTCAATCCTTGTGTGGCAAAGGTTATGAGCATTTTTGATGTTGTAATACTGTGCCGTTTATTTATGTCCGACTACTTACAAGTATTTTTGGATTCAGGGGAGCCATCCGTTATCCCCTCTGGACGATTTGGAGAATGTAGTCAGCTCCAATGCTCCTTTTTTAGCGGATGTTCTAAAGGAAATAGAGAGAATGGAAGTCTAACATCGTATGCCCTAACTGCACCAATTAAACCCTTGGCGAACCTTTTCGTAAAAAAATACCCAGTTAATCCTCTCTATGAAAAACAATTCGTTCCAATTTTTTAGCCGCACTCAAAATAAATAACGCCATCACTGTAGCCAAAAAACTCAACTGCCAAAAACCACAACCCGCCACTATTCCCAATGCCGCCGTCAACCAGATAGTAGCAGCAGAAGTCAATCCCTTAATCTTTGGCTTACTAGGCTCTTGCACTGACTGATGCAAAATTTCCCCAGCACCTAAAAATCCTACACCAGTGGCTACTCCCTGAATGACTCGGCTGATGGTGTCGGTTGAGGTAGAAGAATTCGCCATTAAGGGAATCAAAACAAACAACGCTGCACCCAAGCTGACGAGCATGTGTGTTCTCAATCCAGCGGGTTTGCCAGCAGCTTGGCGATTCCAGCCGATTGTGCCTCCAACTAAAACTGCCAAACTGAGTCGATAGGTTAAACCCAACCAATCATCGGAAGTGATAAAAATTGTATGGGTTGGGGGTACTGCCGATAAAATCATTGAAATTATTTCCACCTCAATTTCTATAGCAACTGCCACAGCGGTTAGGACAATTGGCTCTCAGCCCCTTGTTAAAATTTGGTAGCTGAGAATGCCTTAACCGACGAAAGCGACTGCTATAATTAGGGTTTGCCTGTTTTTGATCGACCATTTTGGAGATTGTTGTCTGATTGTAACCTTTGACAGAATATTCATCGCCTCTGGTTTTTTCAGGGGAGAGAGGTGATTCGTTTTTTCCTTTTGAAAAAAAATATCAATCCTCTTCCCTACTCAGTGATACGGATCACGGCTTCTGGTGATTAATATCACAGATAGTTTACTCGCACCTCACTATTTGAGAACATAAGTATCACCTGTTTTGAGCCATTCAATTACTGGAGTTTTCCAGAAATTACTAGATGATTAAGGCATTGAACTCAATATCCTGTGTTAACCGAGAGCTATTTGGAAATTCCTTATGACAGTATTAACAGAAGTATGGTTAGACGAGTGGGATGCGCAGATCTGGTCAAGCGATCGGGAAGGGGACGCTTTATTAAAGAACTGGGAAGCCGATACTTGGTTAGATGAGTGGGACTCAGAAGTGTTGCTGGGGGACTGGAAAAAAATCCAAGATAATCTGGAAGCACTTCTCAATAGATGATCCTAATTTCGGAATGGTAAGCGCGGATGCCGTATCGGGGAATGGGGAATGGGAATAAGAAAAATTCAGACTTCAGCTAAATGACTTCAGCTAAATGACAAGACTATCACTGTGGCGGGGTTGGAGAGGGTGCATTTGTATCGGAGGGTTGAGAACGATCTATAGGTAAAGAAAGGTCAACCTTAGCACCCCTGTCATAAATTTCAATATCCCACTGACCGGAACGATTTGATTCAAAGGCAATGAAACGACCATTACCACTAATGGTGGGATGGCGAACTTCCACTAGAATATTTTCAGTTATCCGTTTCGATTCCATGGTTTGGCGATCGTAAACGAATACGTCAGGTTTGCCGAATTCCTCGGATATATAGACAATGTAGCGACCATCGGCACTGATATCTGGTTGCTCTTGCAAAATGTTTGGTTGGTTTAGCCCGGGTAAATCCACTAGCCGCCGTTGCTGAACATCATAGAGAAAGATACCCCGTTGGGCGTTGCGATCGGAACTAAAGACTAAGTAACGACCATCATAAGAATAACGGGGTTCTCCATCTGCGGCGGTACTGTTGAGTGTAGCGCCAATGGTTTGAACGGGTGGAGTCAAAAAATTACCGTCTTGGCAACCGCCTGCGATCGCGCCAATAACTACAATACACAATAATAAATAAGCCCACCGAGGAAACCACTTGATCATTTTGACACTTCCCGGTCTATGGAAGAGCGGGGAGTGTCAAGTATGGGTAATACACAGCAATTGACATTTGGCAAGCAAACTTTGCCCCACTCCAAAGCCCAACGAACTAATGTTACTCGGTTATCTGTGGCTGTTTTATTCAGGATGTTGCTAATGTGATTATCAACGGTACGCTTGCTAATTTCTAGTTTATGGGCAATCTCTTGATTGGTTAAACCAGCAGCGACTAGATCTATAATCTGCATTTCGCGATCTGAGAGGGATACGGGCAGATCTGATTTATCACCACTCATAGGTATTTTATCCTTCAGTATATTTACTTATAAATTTACTCAATTCTAGCTCCATTGGGGAGTGGGGAGTGGGGTGTAGGGTGTGGGG
>NZ_JAMZMM010000707.1 GCF_024178385.1 Limnofasciculus baicalensis BBK-W-15
CCGGTGCTGTCTCAGTGTCTTCGCTGCTGCGTCCGCGTTGGTTTCGCGTCGGGGTGTGGTGGCCGGTTGGCTGGCGGGGGGCCGTTGCGGGGACGTCGGTCCGGTGATCGGGGACGCTCTGTGGGTGGCGGCGATGCTCGAGCCGGTCTTGGGTCGCGTGCTCGATCCGTGGCTCAAGTTCACTGGCGGCAAGGGTGTTGCGACGTCTTTGGGGGCGTTGCTGGCCGTGTTTCCGCACTTGACGGTGCCGGCGGCAGCGGCGTTTGCGGTGTTCGCGGTGGTCCTCGCCGGCCTGCGATACATGAGCGTGGCGGCGATGTCGGGGGCGGTGTCGCTGCCATTCTTGGTGGTACTGGGATGGTGGCTGGGCCGGTCTGGAACTTCTTCCAATCCGACCGCCGCAGGGTTTGAATCGCTGACACCGGCGTTGACGCTGTCGGTACTGGTCGCGGTGCTAGTCCTGTGGACGCACCGGGGCAACATCCGCCGCCTTCGCGCGGGGACTGAGCCCAAGATTCATGAGCGTGTGACCGCGAAATAGTTATCGGACACTGCGACAATTGGTTATCGAACCTCACCGAATTGGATGTTGGTCGGGTGTGGTGGTCGATCTATGGACGTCCGAGAGCGCTGAGGTTGGCCCGCATGTCGGGGTTGTTCCAATCGAGGCGCGGTTACGGGACGCTTGGAGTCGGCCATGGTGATGGTTCGCGAAAGTTCGTTCGCTTCTGACCCGATGCCCTTCTTACGCGAAGGAAGGGGGTCACTCCGAATGGAACCCAAGTTGCGATTGACAGATCCGGTGCACCGTGACGATCCGATCCCGTTTCCGGGCCGCGATGCGGCTCCGGTGCGGCGTTGGCAGCCACGCCTGACCAAGCAGTCCGACGACCCGGTGATCCGTGGTGTCGAGGACACGCTGAAGCAGATGGAAGCGAAGTTGAAGGAACTCGGCCGCACGGTGGATGAGGATGGCGATGACGATGATCGCCCCCGCGCGGCCTGCATGACTGAAGCACGGCTGCCCATGAACCCCGCGAGTGATCGCGGGGTTTTCGTTTGGGTGACGGAGAAGCGCCACGATTCGAAGACTCATCGTGGGCGTGCAGAATCGGGCAATGGGCAATGGGCAATGGGCAATGGGCAATGGGCAATGGGCAATGGGCATCAGGCATCGGGCGTGAGGTCGCGCGTGGGGAGGAGTTTGGGCTCGGTTGCGAGGGGCTCGAAGTCTGGGAGTTGCTTGTCGCTCTTGACGCCCGCGTCCTCGAACTTGCGGAGCGTTGGCTCGAAGCGTTTGGTGTAACTGCTGACGAACTCGTTGTACTTG
>NZ_JAMZMM010000708.1 GCF_024178385.1 Limnofasciculus baicalensis BBK-W-15
GCACCAACGCGCACCCGGTGCTTCAGGACGCGCCGCTGCGCGAGCGGGCGCGGGTGGCGCGGCCGGAGCACCTGGCCGTGCTGTCCGCGCGTTCGGCGGAGCAGCTGCGTACGCAGGCTGAGCGTCTGCTGGCGCATGGCCAACGCCAGGACGACGTAGCGCTCGGCGACATGGCTTACACGCTGCAGGCAGGACGCAAGCATTTCGCGCACCGGTTGGCGTGCGTGGTGCCTGATCAGGCGGCGCTGACGGTGGCGCTGACGCGCTGGCTGGCGGGCACGACGAGCGAGTCGGTGTACGTGGGCGAGCTCAAGGACAAGAGCAGTCGCGAACGGGCGGCGCTGAAGGAATACGGCCAGGCGTGTGTGGCGGCGTGCGTGGACGGCGGGCTGCCGGCCGCCGAGTACCGGCAGAAGCTGGCGGTACTGGCAGACCTGTACGTGCAGGGCTACGCGCTGGATTTCGCGGCTTTGCTGGCGGACGGCGGTTACGGTCGCGTGTCGCTGCCGACCTATCCGTTCGCCCGGCAGCGCTACTGGGTGGAGGCGGTGCCGGCGGTGCATGCGGCAGAACCGCTCACCGGTACGCGCACAACGCTGCATCCGCTGCTGCACGAGAACACCAGCGACATGTATGAGCTGCGCTACAGCAGTGTGTTCGACCGCGGCGCGAGCTCTGTCGAGGGTGGTGAGCTGGCGAGCGCTGCTGTACTGGAAATGGCGCGCGCCGCCCTGGAACTGGCGGGCGGATGGCGCGTGGACGAAACCACGACGCTGTCTCTCGCCGACGTGGTCTGGGAAACGGCGGTGAAGATCGGCTCGGGGCCGCAGCGCGTGCACATCGGGCTGTATGCGCAGACGGACGCCGTGGTGGAGTTTGAAATCTTCACCGAGACCGACGCGGGGCCGCGCGCGGTCCCCGCCCATGGCCGCGGCGAACGCCGACAGCGGCCGGCGGCTGCCCGGACTCACGACCGTCGCCGTCGCGTCGCGCGTCGCGTCGACGTCCCCGCGCCCCCGGACGGCCATCCGTATGCACTGCATTCGGCCTTGCTGCAGCAGGTCGTGGCGGCGGCACAGCAGCGTGTGGCCGAGCCTTTGGTACCGCAACGCCTCGCTCGCTTGGATGTGCTGGCACCGATGAGCGCGCAAGTTCACGCATGGCTGCATGAGCGGCCGCCTGCGGCAGACGGCTCCCGTCACGTCGACATCGCGCTCCTCGACGCACGGGCCCGCTTTCGTCCGTCCCTCATCTACTTGCTGCTCTCCCCTGCTCCTCTCACGTCCGCCTCGCACCCTCACCTCCCCCCGCCCCCGTCCGCCTCTTCC
>NZ_JAMZMM010000274.1 GCF_024178385.1 Limnofasciculus baicalensis BBK-W-15
GTAGAGGAGTGGGGGGAGTGAGGAGAGTGGGGAGAGTTGGGAGAGCGGGGAGATAAAAAAACCATGAAAGGTGAGCGGAAAGGAAAATATTGTAGTATTACTAGTAAGTCCTAACCTGTTTGAAACCTCCGGATTTGCCAATGCCTCGTCTAGCAACTCAGATTGAAGCAATCCTATACCTGAAGGGAAAGCCCCTCTCCCTCTTGGAAATTGCTGAATATGCGGGATGCGAGCGCGTTGCCGCCCAAGATGCTTTAATTGAACTCATGGCAGATTATGCCCACCGTGACAGCGCCCTAGAAGTTGTCGAAACTCCTACAGGTTATAGCTTGCAGTTGCGGGGATCTTTTGAGAATTTAGTCCAAAGCTTAGTACCCGCTGAATTAGGCACCGGTGCATTAAGAACTTTAGCAGCGATCGCACTCAAAGAACCCATTGCTCAAACCGAGCTAATCGATTTACGCGGTAGCGGTGCATATCAACATATTCAGGAACTAATCGAGTTAGGCTTTGTCTCCCGCCGCCGCCAAACTGAAGGGCGTTCATATTGGTTACAAGTGACTGAAAAATTTCACCAGCGCTTTGAAGTCGAGCAACTCCTCCCATCCCTGCAAATGGGCAAGTTGTCAGGGAGTAGGGAGTAGGGAGTGGGGCATTTGGATTAGATCAGGGGCGAGCGTTTTTGTCTGGCACTCCCTGGTATAATTCGGTGTTGGCAGCTACTAAAGAGAGCGGATAGATCCCAGTATTAATCCAACTTAATGTGGCAAGGGGTCGCCCGTTATAGCGCTATGCGCTAAGAGCGCAGGCTACGCCAACGGTTAACGGGGGAGAACGTCACTTAACCCCCAGCGGCAAAGGTTACCATAATAATCGCCGACAGTAGCAAACCAGGGCTCAGTAGCAAAACTAACATCAATAGGTCGTGGGTGGTCATAAACCTAAATCTCCTAATTGGTCGTTTTCCAAACTAACCCCTAATATCAACAAACCTCTGAATAATGAACAATTTATTTCAAATTACAACGTGGTCTATCTTAGTTTACGCCTTGCTGGTATTGGTGGGCGGCGGGATCGGATATCTCAAGGCTAAGAGTAAAATGTCCTTGATATCAGGCGTGGGCAGTGGTACAGGATTATTAATTGCTTGGTTTCTTTGTCGTCAAACCCCCACATTGGGATTGGCAATGGCGGCATTGATTGCTTTGGTACTGTTTATTGTCTTTATTATTCGCTTGTTCCGCACCCGTACCTTTATGCCAGCCGGAGGGATGATGATTCTATCTGGAGTTGCGACATTTTTCTTTGCCTGGACTTTGATTACTAGTCAAGGAATTCTTTAACCGATACTTTTTTTGCTAACATTTGGGTTGGGTTGAGGGAGGCTATTGTGCCTCCCTCAACTCAGTTAGTAATTTAGGTTGACTATTAATAATAATAGTATTGAGTTCATATAGGTGATGGCTTAAAAACAGAAAAATGCGAGCTTAATTAATATGGTAAATTCATGTTGTTTTTAATTATTCAACTACTCTAATCCATCCTAGACTCAATCCTTGATAAATCTGCTCAACAAGGTTTTGTTCCTCTAGGGAGAGGGAATGTTTAGAGAGGAGGGCTGACATAAATAAATGCTGATCCAGGCGATTAATGCGGCGCATACCAATGATGCGCTGGGCAATTTGCTGAATAGGAAATTTAGGGAAACACACTTCAGTAGATTTCATCAATCTTCATCCAACGATCTCAATTATCTTATTTAAGAATAGCTTAGGGAAATAATCTGCGATTGTCCTAGACACCATCTAGATCTGATTGTAACCTTAAATACCTAGTGACCTGGGATCGAGCTGATTTGCGATCTAGTTAACTTTAACTCAGGGATCGGCATCACATTTATTTATTCTAGAAACTGGAAGAGGACTCAATCTGTAGTTTCCAATACCGAGATGCGAATAACTGTCTAAATCTAAGTAATTGGGGATCTCCCAACTCTAAGGTAACATAAGGCACTGAGGGCGCAATCCCCAATGCGGCGATAATTTGCCTCCCGATAACTCGTGCTAGGAGTGGTGGTACAGCATTCCCTACCTGACGAAATCCATGCCACTTGGTAACGTGGAAGCGAAACCAATCGGGAAATGAATGGAGACGCGCGGCTTCTCTGACAGAAATCACCCGTGGGTAATCGGGATGGAGGGGACGGGGGGAGGTATAGCTACCTTTGTCAGCTCCCGTGCCTGCTCTTAAAGTATGGCAAGGTGTATCCCAATTTAAGCGCCGTAAACGACTAATTGGTTCTAATTTTCCAGGCTCTGTCTCCTTAAACCTGTCAATGGAAGCCTGACTATGTTTGGTGAGCATAACGCCAGTCAAGAGTTGGGGATTCCAGTGGCGAGGATAAGCAAAGTTACCGGAATCGGAAATAATATCCCGCAGTTTTTCGGTGTATGGCATGGCTTTGGCTGCCATTAGTTGTAGCTGCTCCTCGGTGAGTTGGATGGAATCGGAGGTATATAATTCGGTAAAATCATCTAAATTGGGCAAATCTGCGATCGCATCTCGGACGGTTCGGAATTCAGATTTGTCAGATAATTGCGGTTTCGGATACTTGAGCGGTTTTTCCCCAATCCTACTCCCCAGTAAAAATAACCGCTGTCGCTGCTGCGGTAAACCAAAATGGACTCCATTCAATATCTGGACTGGTTTAGTAACTTTGTACCCGGCGGCTTTAAACTCGCGAATCAACCGCTTCAGGAGACTTTTATATTTTTTTTGACCCAAACCAGGGACATTTTCCATGGCAAAATAACGAGGTTGGAGTTCCCTCACCAGACGGGAAAACTCAAAGACAAGACGGTTACGCCCATCATCGATTTCACACTTGCCCATATATGAGAAACCTTGACAAGGTGGCCCGCCAAATACTAAATCAATCTCAGGTAGTGCGGGATTAATTTCATTTCGGGCATACCAATTTTCCAGCGCTGCCAAGATAACCGTGCTATTCAAAGTAGCGATATCATTACACAAGACTTGTGTCTGGGGAAAATTAAAGGCATAACTGGCAGCGTGAATGGCATCGTATTCTACAGCCACAGCTACATCAAACCCAGCTTGCTCAATCCCTAGAGAAAATCCACCAGCACCAGCAAATAAATCGATTGCCACAGGTTTGTGCCCAGAAGTCGCCATGCCCCTTATCCATATATTAACTATCTAAAGATACATTGAACCATTCCCATCCACTCCATTACTGGAATTTAAGTTGTCTGCGCTTATTTTGCTTTTAATCGATAAAGCTAAGGGCTTTGTTGGGCGTGAGTAGGTTTTATCTCACATCAAGCCATTTTCAACAAGTGGAAAAACCTAACCCCCCAGCCCCCTTCCCTTGAAGGGAAGGGGGAGCAAGATTTCTGGCTCCCCTCTCCTCTTAGGGGAGGGGGTGGGGGAGAGGTTAAATGGGTTATTGAAACTGGTGCAAGTTATCAGTTTTTTGTGACTAAGATCGCAATTAATTAGCGATCTGCATTTCAATCTGGCTCAAAAAACATGCTATACTCAAATCTAGTTATTGTAAAAGAAACTCTTGTGAGTCAGGAGAATAACCATGGCACAGCGACTGAAGCGGTGGGAATCGCCCCGCCGTCAGGGACGAAACGATAAAGGTAAAGGTGGTTCCGCACGAAGCCGACAACTGAAGAAGCAAACTCAAATGTTGAGGAAGAAGCTGAAAGACGGTGACAAGACAGATAAACAGAATAAGGGAGAAGGAAGAGATGTTAATTCTCTTCCTTCTTTTTTTTTGTTGGGTTGTAATTGAGGGTATCTATAGCAACTTGCAGTTTACTCGTAGCGTCCCTTCTTAGATTTAATCACCTCAACGACATCATCGTGCCTTTGCCCCTCAATAATATCCTTGAGATGAATTTGCCCTTTGATGTATTGAATGTGGATACGCCAGCCTGACACTTTATCGATATCAGCACGATAAATTGCTTGCTTCACACCCTTTACTTTGTGCAGTCTCGTTTTCGGAAATTTTCTTATTCTGTGACACTCGTTGTCTTCAAGCTCTGCCAAAGCTTCAAGAAAACAAATCTTTAGCTCGTCATTTGGTAAAATCTTCATGGCTTCGTGAATAATACCATATTCATCGCAGAGGGTAAGAGTCTGTGCCATAAATCAGCTTACGAGATTTGGGCAGATTCTAGATTTTGGTGAAGGATATCTTGATATAAAGACTCTGCTACACCCTGATATGCTCGCTCTAGCTCATCCTGTGTTACTACTCGAAAAAGAGTAAAAATAACTTGCGCAAAAATTGGATCTTCGTCAACTGCCCAAATTACCCTTAGTGTTCGAGAAATCCGTAGTGTATAAAGTGAAGATTCGTAACCATTAAGATTTGACGATAGAGGAAGGCGGCGCAGCTTGCGATAGACATTAGCTTTTTGAGTTGGGAAGAGGCTAGCGCAAAAGTTAATTTTTTTGATTGTTACTGCTTTTTCAGGTTCACTCAACTTAGCAATATCTTTCTCAAATCGCTTGGTTGACTCAATTAGAACATCCATGTTACGAACCGCCAGTCTTAGCCACTCTATTATACCACAGTTACTGAAAGTTTCCTAAATTATTCAGGACTTACACAGCTCAGAATCTTCTTGCAATATAAACTCCTGCTGCTGGTTGTTGGCATAAATTTAATTTCTCTTGAAGATGAAGTGCAATTGCTTTAGCAAGAAGAGGTGGCACAGCATTACCTACTTGGTTGTACTGGCAAAGAAACTTCTCATCAAATCTTTTTTCTCGATGTAATAATTTTTGGGATACGACAGTTTTCTTCCCTAAAAACCGATAACGATCCGGAAAAGATTGAATCCTTGCTCCTTCACGAGCTGTTAAATTTCGGTGTTGAAAAGGATGAATAAAATTAGCATAAAATGATGCGGCAATTGTGTGGGAGGGTTGATAAGGATTTAAGCGGCGATTGTTTTGGTCATAGCATTTATCTGATAATTCACCATTACCACTACGTCGTCTCGCCCCATGTTCTTTTGGTACATCCGCACTTGATTCACCCCATTTAATCTGTTTAAATCGTTCTACCAGTCTTTGAGAATGTTCCATGGCAACATGGTTATAAAGTATTTCACTCTCATTTCTCATCCATTTTTGATAATCATTTTGAGGTGCTGCTAAATAAGGTTGTTCTTCTTTCCCTTCTCGTGCATTAAGTGGTGGTAAATCTGAGATAGCATCCCAGAGAGTTAAAGCAGGAAGTATGCCTGTCTCTTCAAAAACTGATAATTGATATCTATTGATTTGTAGTAGTTCTAAGGAGTGTGTTTTTCTGGGGATATCTAATTTATTGCCGTATCTATTACCAACAATAAAAATGCGCTCTCTAATCTGTGGTACACCATACTCAGCCGCATTCAACAGCCACACTTCCACAAAATATCCTAGATCTTGAAAAGTTTCCTTAATTATATCTATGACTTTTTCTCCTTCGGTATTTCTACGAGAGAGCAATCCTTTAACATTTTCCATGATAAATGCTTTAGGATGGAGAAAACTTATCCACTGAGCGAAGTTAAGAAACAAACTATTTCTGGGATCTTGAGGATATTTTTGGGCTGGCCCAGCAACACTAAAACCTTGACATGGAGGTCCACCGATAATTACATCTGGTTGAAAGAGGCAAATTTCTTTAATACTACTTTCAGTATTGAATGTACGAATATCATCTTGAATAACTGTAGTTTCTGGGCGGTTATAGCGGATTGTATCACAGGCCCATGGATCGATTTCAACAGATAGCGGCACAGAAAAATTTGCCATCTCAAAGCCTAAGCCGAAACCACCAGCTCCAGCAAATAAATCAATAGCAATAGGTTGTTCTCGCCTCAACATAAGTTTTTGCTAAAGACTGTAAGTTCAATTTCTAAATAGATTAGCACGATCCTCCTGGAAGGTAAAGCTTCTTCTTGTACGCTTAATGGTACTCGAATCTTTGACTATATTACCACTCATTCTAAGTAGAAATATTTAGTATATTTGTTCCTTTTCTGCCTTTTCTATCCTTTATGATAGTTAATGGTACGGAATGTGGGTAGTAAGGTTTAATGGAAAATAGCAGATTATTCCATTCAACTACCCAGATATGACAACCGCACTCGCTGATGCTAAAAACTTGCTGGCTGACTTGATTGCTCGCTATGCTTCCCGCGCCGATTACTTGGCGATTCGTTTGGAAGAATCGGAAGGAACCAGTATTTTCCTGCGGGGTGATAAGGTGGAAACTCTCAGTGAAGGGCTTTCCATTGGGGGACAAGTTCGGGTTTGTTATAAGGGAGGCTGGGGTTTTGCCAGCTTTAATCAGCTTTCTACCCTGCGAGAAAGAGTTGAGGAAGCCATCACCGCAGCCCGAATTGTTGGGGATAGCGAAACTACCCTGGCTCCCATTATCCCAGTTCAAGATACCTGCCAGCTACCGCTAACGGGTACAGATCCCCGTTTAATTACTTTGGCACAGAAAAAGCAATTGTGCGATCGCTATAATCAATTACTCAAACACTATGATTCTCGCATCGCCACCAATACAGTACGTTATGGCGATACTAATCAGCGGATAATTATTGCCACATCTGACGGTACTTTGATTGAACAATCTTGGGCAGATATGGAAATGCGTTTTGCGGCAACTGCTCGTAATGGAGAAATTGTGCAAACGGGGAGAGAAACTACAGGCTCTCGCAAAGGTTATGAAGATTTAATGAATCTGGATGAACAGGTATGTAGTGCTGCTCAACGTGGTATCAATGCTCTGGCTTTGCCTATTGTAAAAGGAGGTAATTATCCTGTGGTAATTGACCCAATTCTCTCAGGTTTATTCGTCCACGAAGCTTTTGGACATCTTTCCGAAGCTGATATGGCTTATGAAAATCCTGACTTATTAGAAGTGATGAGTATGGGACGGCAATTTGGGCCAGAGGAGTTACAAATTTTTGATGGTGCAGCACATGAAGGACACCGGGGTAGTTATTTTTATGATGATGAAGGTACGCCTGCTACTAAGACTCAATTAATTAAAGATGGGGTTTTGGTTGGTCGTCTTCACTCTCGCGAAACGGCAGGTAAGTTAGGAGAAACACCGACGGGGAATGCTCGTTGTCTGAATTATCATTATCCACCAATTGTTCGGATGACTAATACTTGGATTGAACGGGGAAAAACACCTGTGGCTGATTTATTTAAGGGGATTAAGGAAGGGGTTTTTGCTCAAAATTGGTTGGGAGGAATGACGAATGGAGAAATGTTTACTTTCAGTGCTGGGGAAGCTTGGATGATTCGGGATGGGAAGCTGGCGGAACCTGTTCGGGATGTAACTTTATCGGGGAATGTGTTTAAAACTTTGGCGGATATTGAAGGGATTGGCGATGATTTTCATTGGGATGAATCGGGTGGTTGTGGTAAGGGTGGACAAAGTGGTTTGCCTGTTGGCTGTGGTGGTCCTAGTTTGCGGATTAGAAATGTGGTTGTGGGGGGTGAGGCGGTTTAATTATTAAACCTAAAAATAGGGTGAGGTATTGGCGGATAAAAATCCTGATTTACCTAATAATTTAGTCGCGGCGACAAAACAGGGTGAAGCATTGGCGGATAAAAATCCTGATTTACCTAATAATTTAGTCGCGCCAATGCTTCACCCCTACATCCAAAAATAGAACAAGGAGTTATAATAAAACAAAATAAACAATTAGCTATTAGTTATTAGCAATTAGCCATTTAGGAGCAATTAGCAATTAGCCATTTAGGAGTAAACTATGACTGTCACCACAATAACTGAGGAAATGGGTAAAGTTTTAACGACACTAACGGTAACAAATCGCGCTGACCAAGTTTTGGCAGAAAATGGATTCATTTCAGCTCAACAGGTAAGATTTGTTACCTTGACTAATGTACTTGTCGATACTGGGGCAACAACTTTATGTTTGCCTGCTGATGTCATTACTCGATTGGGATTGAAACTCTTAAAACAAGTCAATGTTACAACGGCAATGGGGATTGGTAATGCGCGAATTTTTCAGGATGCTAAGATATCTTTGTGCGGCAGAGAGGGCACTTTTGAATGTTTGGAATTGCCAGGTGGTAGAGATGGGCTATTGGGGGTGATTCCTTTGGAAGCGTTGGGGTTGGAACCGGATTTACGGAATCAATCTTTGAAGGTTTTGCCTGATGAAGGGACTGATACTTATTTGACTATTCTTTAGTAATTGTGTAGGG
>NZ_JAMZMM010000709.1 GCF_024178385.1 Limnofasciculus baicalensis BBK-W-15
CTACTCCCCACTCCCCACTCCCCATTCCCGATCGCAAAAGATAGCACGCATCAGGTATAGAATGGGAAATTTGAGATATTAGCCACAGACGTGTCTGCTCCGAATGAACTGATATGGGCATTAATTGGTTTACTGCTGACAATCGGCGGAACTTTCCTGGAAGCCTTTGTAACTAACCCCCCTTGGGATTGGTATAGTCACGGCATCCAAACGGTATCACTGGGGGTAACCTGTCAAATCGGGGCTGTACTACTAGCAGGTTGTTTAGGCGGCAAAAATGCAGGTGCCCTTTCTCAGATTGCATATATTGTCATTGGCTTAAATCTCCCAGTATTTGACCAAGGCGGTGGTTTAGGCTATTTAAAGGAACCCAGCTTCGGTTACCTTCTGGGTTTTATTGCAGGTGCGTGGGTTTGTGGTTTTCTGTCTTTTCGGATGCCCCCACGTTTGGAATCCCTAGGATTTAGCTGCATCTGTGGACTTTTAACTGTCCATATATATGGTCTGGCTTATTTGCTCGTTTTCCATCTGATTTTCAACTGGGCAAGTATTGGCAGTTTGTCTTTGATTCAGGCAATCCTGAAATATTCTCTTTATCCCTTGCCAGGTCAACTCGTGGTAGTCTGTGCTGTGACCGTTGTCGCCTTTGGGCTGCGACAAATAATGTTTTATTAGTTGTTGTTTGTTGTTCGTTGGCAAGGGGCTTAAGCCCCTTGTTTAACCCCTTGTTGTATAAAATGCGTCTCGCCTGTTACAGTTGTTCGTTGTTCCTCAAATAACAAATAACCAACAACTAACAACAAATAACCAACAACTAACAACAAATAACCAACAACAAATAACCATGCCTATAAAAAATCGCTTCTTCTGGCTTGCTGCTATTATCAGTGTGATTTTAGATCGGTTTACCAAATATTTAATCGTACAGAATTTTACACTAACGGAAACTTTTCCTTTGTTACCAGGTATATTTCACTTCACCTACGTGACTAATACAGGAGCTGCCTTTAGTCTGTTTCAGGGAGGAATTTGGTTGCGTTGGTTGTCCCTATTAGTCAGTCTCGGTTTAATTGCATTAGCTATCTTGTCACCAAGTTTAAAACGTTTTGAACAGCTAGGTTATGGGTTTATATTAGGTGGTGCAATGGGTAATGGTATTGACCGATTTGCTACAGGTTATGTAGTTGATTTTATTGATTTTAGAGTAATTCGCTTTCCTGTATTTAATCTGGCAGATGTTTTTATTAATGTGGGAATTATTTGTTTACTGATTTCTACCTTTCGCTATACGTCTTCAGGGGAGAATGGGGAGTAGGGAGTGGGG
>NZ_JAMZMM010000710.1 GCF_024178385.1 Limnofasciculus baicalensis BBK-W-15
AGGGGGGAGCAAGAATACAACCTGCATTTCTTCCTTTCTCGGGATGCTCCCAATCGTTTCCCCCTAGCCCACCGTATTAGTTGAGAATAATCCCACCTAGAGGAATTAATATTATAAAATATACTAGGAGTTGACACTCACCCCAACCCAAAAAGTTATGGTACAACAACTTGCTCCCCCAACTGCTCCAGAAATCATCTACCCTGACAGCGACGGACAACCAATGGCAGATAATACCGAACAGTTTAAATGGATTGTACTCATTAAAGAGAACTTAGAGATTTTGTTTGCGGATGTCGCCAATGTATTCATCGCTGGGGATTTACTTTGGTATCCCGTTGAAGGAGATAATAAAATCCGTCAAGCCCCAGATGTGATGGTAGTCTGGGAACGGGCAAAAGGTAAACGGGGTTCTTATAAACAATGGCTAGAAGATAATATCCCCCCACAAGTAGTTTTTGAAATTCTCTCTCCTGGTAACCGCCCCATGGAAATGTTTAAAAAACTATTATTTTATCAACGGTATGGGGTACAAGAGTATTATATTTACGATCCAGATAAAATTGAATTTACAGGTTTTCTCCGTTCAGGAGACTGGTTAGAACCCATTGAAGAGATAAATGGCTGGGTAAGTCCTCTGTTAAAAATTCGCTTTCAACTAACAGAAAATAATCTGGAAATTTATCGTCCAGATGGGCGAAAATTTATCAATTCAGTGGAATTAGAACAACTCAGACAACAAGAAAGCCAACGGGCACAACAAGAAAGTCAACGGGCACAACAAGAAAGTCAACGGGCACAGGAAGCACTAGCTCAACTAGAAGCAGAAAAGCAGCGCTATCAAGCCTTAATAGAAAGATTGCGCGAGCGGGGCATTACTCCAGAACAATTGTAATTGGTTATTGGTTATTGGTTATTGGTTGTTGGTTGTTGGTTGTTGGTTGTTGGTTATTAGTCATTAGTCATTAGTCATTAGTCATTATGAAACCTTCGTGTCTTCGCCCATACCCCAGAGGAAAGAATATGGTAACTTATGGCTAATTGCTTTTTTCGCTCGCGACATCAATGAGTCAGCATCCTACCCCCCAACGGCATCATATCGATCCTCCAGGACTGTGGGGAAATGTTATCCTAGGTTCTGCGATCGTCCATATCTTAGCATTTGGCTTATTACATCTGATCTCAATGGGTTCATTGCAAAAATGGCAAGGGAATCGAGATTTCATTTCAGTATACTTATTTTCCCTTCCTGCCAAAGCCAACACCTTAGCCCCCGCCAGAAAACCATCCTCGCCCAAACTACCAATCAAAACAACCACACAC
>NZ_JAMZMM010000711.1 GCF_024178385.1 Limnofasciculus baicalensis BBK-W-15
GATTAGAGTGGGGAGTGGGGAGTGGGTTTTTTGGAGTGGGGAATGGGTAGGGGCGAAGCATTTGGGGGATACGCTTTGTTGTTTAATCATGATTTGACTATCCAAATGCTTCGCCCTAACTGGGGAGTGGGGAGTCGGGAGTGGGGAAGAGAAATTTGCTTTCTCCCCCATCTCCCCTATCTCCTCTATCTCCTGCGGCTGGTAATATTCTTGGGAAATTTTGGTGAAGGCTTGGATTAATTGGTGAATATCTGCTTCTGTATTGCCCAAACTAATAATGAATGTTAGGTGTTGGAGGGTGGGTAATTCGGCTGTAACGCCAAGTTGTTGATGGAAGATTTCGTCTACTTCAAATCCACTTAATCCTAATTCGCTTACTCTTACTGTTAGTCTAGTGGGATCTAGGGCAAAAAAACCGGGTGTGTTGGTGGTTTCTAATACTGATAATCCGGGGATTTGACTGATTTTATCTCTGGCTTCTTTTGCTAACGCTAAGGTATTAGTCATTAGTTGGTTCCCGTACAATGCCATTTGTTGACGTGCGGCATCTAAGGAAGCGAGAAGTAAGTAGTTGGGACTGGTAGATTGAACTAATTGTAAGGCTTTTTTTAATCTTTCGCTATCAATGCGGTTTCCCAGAGTATGTAACATTGAGGATTGTGTCATTGCCCCGAGAACTTTGTGAGTCGATTGTACTGTTAAATCGGCACCTGCGGATAGGGCGGATGGAGGTAAATGGGGATGAAAATGAAAATGGGGACCGTGGGCTTCGTCTACTAGTAAAGGAATATGATATTGGTGAACTAATTTTGCGATCGCATTTATATCTCCACAGACTCCATGATAGGTGGGATATACCATCATGACAGCTTTAGCATCGGGATGATTTTGTAGAGTTTCGGCAAGGGCGGCAGGGGTGATACTGTGGGCTAAGTCGTTTGATGAGTCGTATTCTGGATTGATAAAGATAGGGATAGCGCCAGAAAGGATTAAACCTGCGATCGCGGATTGGTGACTATTGCGCGGTAAGATAATTTTATCTCCGCTGTCGCATGTAGCTAAAATTGCGGCAATTATCCCACAAGTGGAACCATTAATTAGAAAATAAGTATCTTTTGCACCAAAAGCTGCTGCGGCTAATTTTTGTGCTTCTTTGATGACACTTTCTGGGGCAAATAAGTTATCTAAATCAGGTAATTCTGGTAAGTCTGCTTGAAATATTTCTAATCCTAACCATGTACTTAATTGCTGGGAAATTCCTTTTCCTTGTTTGTGCCCTGGTGCGTAGAAGGGTGCGTGGGGGCGTTGGGCACAGGTTTTTAG